>NZ_RCNR01000028.1 GCF_009725985.1 Zobellia amurskyensis | reverse complement strand
CAGGATATCTATATCTCCAACGACTACAATGAGCAGGATTACCTCTACATCAATAATAAGAACGGAACGTTCTCAGAAAGTCTAGAAAAATATATTGGACATACTTCGTTATTTTCAATGGGCTCGGATATAGCCGATATTAATAATGATGGCTTTATGGATATTATGACCTTAGATATGTTGCCAGAAGGCAACTATCGTCAGAAAATGGTTTCAGGTCCTGATAATTATGATAAGTATCAACTCTTGGTTAATTCTGGTTTTTACAACCAAACCATGCGTAATATGCTTCAGCTTAACAACCAAGGAGAATCGTTTTCTGAAATAGGACAATTTTCTGGAATATCTAATACAGATTGGAGTTGGGCTTCCCTTTTTGCCGATTTGGACAATGATGGTTTTAAAGATGTATTTATAACCAACGGATATAAGAGAGATTACACCAACATGGACTTTATAAATTATGCGGTCCAAGCAAAATTAGAGGAGAATAAAACCGGGAAGCAAACGGCCATTATGGAACTTTTGCAAAATATTCCGGCTACTATAGAAGAAAATTACACCTATAGAAACAACGGAGATTTAACTTTTTCAAAAGTCAACTCTGAATGGGGCTTAGACACAAAATCTCTTTCAAACGGTGCTGCTTACGCCGATTTGGATAATGATGGAGATTTAGATTTAATAGTCAATAATATTGAGGAGGAAGCTTTTGTATACAGAAACAACAGTGAAAAATTCAAAAAAAATAACTACCTAAGAATAAAGTTGATCGGTAGTGGTAAAAATACCTTTGGTATTGGCTCAAAAATAACCATTGAAAGTAAAAGTCAAATTTTAGCTCAGGAAGCAATTTCCACACGAGGTTACCAATCCTCCGTTGATCAAACGCTGGTATTTGGTTTAGGGAAAAATGATACTATAGATAAGCTTACTATCGTATGGCCGGATTTTACAGAACAAACTTTATTAAACCTACCAAGCAATCAGACGCTAAATCTAAAACAGTCCAACGCTAAATCAACTAAGGGTGAAATCGAAGAAGATAGTCTTAGTGTTTTAGTTGACGTTAGCAATGATAGTTTAATACGTTTTCAACATAAAGAAAACAACTATATAGATTTTAAAAGCCAACAACTACTACCTCATAAACTTTCTACTCAAGGTCCAAAAATAACAAAGGGTGATATAAACGGTGATGGATTAGAAGATTTGTTCATTTGTGGTGCTAAAGATCAAAGTGGTCAACTATTTCTACAAAATAAAAAAGGTGAATTTAATAATGGGGAGGCTGCTTTTGAAAGCGATATGGCTTCTGAAGACACCAATGCCCTTTTCTTTGATGCAGACAATGACAATGACCTAGATTTATATGTGGTGAGCGGTGGAAACGCATTCAACCAAGACTCAAAAGAATTGCAGGATAGACTCTATCTGAATAATGGTAATGGTAAATTGAAAAAGTCAACCACCTCCTTGCCTACTATGCTTACAAGTGGTTCCTGTGTTAAAGCCAGTGATTTTGATAATGATGGAGATCTAGACCTCTTTGTAGGTGGTAGATTAGTTCCTGGTAATTATCCAACTAGCCCAAGAAGCTACTTGCTTCAAAATGATGGTAAAGGTAATTTTAAAGACATTACTACAACTGTAAACTCTTCTTTAGAACATATAGGCATGGTTTCAGATGCGCTATGGAGTGATTTTTCGGGCGATGATATTGATGACCTAATCATAGTAGGTGAATTTATGGCCATAAGAGCTTTTAAGAACACAGCCGGAAAGCTGGTTGAAATCAATAATTCTACTCTAAGTAATGCAAAAGGATGGTGGAACAGTATTGAACAGGGCGATTTTGATAATGATGGTGATATAGATTATGTCATTGGAAACTTTGGTCTGAACTCTCAACTAAAAGCTTCCGAAAAAGAACCCATAAAATTACACGTAAAGGATTTTGATAACAACGGCTCTATAGACCCTATTTTAACCTCTTACATTATGGGTGAAAGTTATCCCGTGTTTTCTAAGGATGATTTAATTGGGCAGTTAAGTTTTTTAAAAGGAAAATATTTGAACTACGCAGATTATGCCGACCAAAAAATCACTGATATTTTCTCAAAAGAAGATTTGGCAGATGTGGAGGTTTTGGAGGCTACAACTTTCGCTACCAGCTATATTGAAAATTTAGGTGGTAACAACTTTAAAATTTCTCCTCTCCCCGCCTCTACTCAATTCGCTCCAATCTATGGTATTCTTGTAGAAGACCTTAATAATGATGGGAATTTAGATATCGTATTAGCCGGTAACTTTTTTGGAACACGAGTAAAATATGGTAGATATGATGCCAACAAGGGAACTCTACTCATGGGAAAAGGAAAAGGAATTTTTCAATATTTAAATCAAAAAGAAAGCGGACTAAATCTAAATGGAGAAATCAGGGATATTAAGTCCATTCCATTAGCCAACAAAGAAACCTTACTAATTTTCTCTAGAAATAATCAAGTTCCTACAACATATAAAACTCATTTCTAATGTCAAAACACCTTCAAGTGGCCCTATTGCTTTTAGCAGTTGGCCTATCACTTAATGCGCAATCACAATCCATATCAATAAAAGAAGAAATAGTTTCTATAGATACTTATGATTTTGGAGAACCTAACCCTGTTCCTCTATTAGTTGATAATACCAAGATTCACCCGTATTTTAAGTTCGAGGGCTATCAACATAAACCAAATAAAAAAGATTGGAAAGTTGTAACCTTAGAAAACGATTATATTAAAGTGATGGTGCTACCCGAAATTGGCGGGAAGATTTGGGGAGCTATTGAAAAAAGCACAGGTGAAGAATTCCTTTATAAAAATGAAGTTATAAAATTTAGGAATATAGCAATGAGAGGTCCGTGGACCTCTGGTGGTTTAGAATTCAATTTTGGGATAATTGGTCATCACCCATCTACATCAACACCAGTGGATTATATAACCCGCACCAATACAGATGGTAGCGTTAGTTGTTTTGTTAGTAACGTAGATTTACCATCTAATACAAAATGGACTGTTGAAATTCGCTTAGAAAAAGATAAGGCCTATTTTGAAACGAATGCCTCTTGGTACAATGCCTCTCCCCTAACAGAATCTTATTATAATTGGATGACTGGTGCTGCTGAAGCAACTAATGACTTAGAATTTTTTATTCCGGGCAATGCGTATGTAGAACATAATGGAAATGCGCATTCTTGGCCAATTGACCAAGAAGGTCGCGACCTAAGTAGTTACAAGAATAATAATTTTGGTCCAGCAAAATCATACCATATTGTTGGTGAGTTTAACGACTTTTTTGGTGGTTATTATCATGATAAGGAGTTTGGTTTTGGCCAATGGTCTCTTTACGAAGAAATGCCGGGGCAAAAATTATGGCTTTGGGCCTTATCCCGCTCTGGTGGTATTTGGGAAGATTTACTTACGGATACAGATGGGCAATATATTGAATTTCAATCCGGTAGACTTTTTGACCAATATGAACCATCAGGAGCCAACAACCCAATAAGCCAAGTTGGTTTTGACCCGTATGTCATGGACAAGTGGAGCGAAATATGGTTTCCGTTTAAGAAAATTGGTGGTATGGTAGATGCTTCGCCCCATGGAGTGTTAAACGTTGAAACTGTTAATGGAGAAACCATTATTAGCGTAAACACACTGCAAGATTTAGATTCTGAAATTCATATTATTGCTGGAGGAGAAACTACAACTGAGAAATTGGTTCTAAAACCAATGGAAGTGTTCGCGAAAACCATTTCTATTGATATCGCACAAGGAATAGAAGTTTCTATAGATGGTACTGAATTATCATACAATACCAATTCCAAATTAAATGAATTAAAAAGACCTTTTAGATCTGATGAAGATTTAAATATCTCCGAGAGTGAAAAACTGCTTTTTGCAGGAATTGAGGCTTTAGAGTTTCGAGAATTTGAAAAAGCGCATAAACATCTATCCAAACTAATTAACATTGACCCTTCTAATACAACAGCATTAGTGAGATTGGCAGAGTTGGAGTTTAGAAGAAGTAATTATGACCTTGCCTTAGAAAAAGCGAACACCGTTCTTAAAATGGACACTTATAACTCTAGCGCTAATTATATGGCAGGTATAGCTTATCGCGCTAAGGATGATATTGTTAATGCTTTGGAATCTTTAGGTTGGGCGGCTCGTGATATTAAATATAGATCAGTGGCATATGCTCAAATGTCCGAAATTTATCTAGCTGACAAAAACTATAATAGAGCTAAAACCTATGCTAACAAATCTCTAGATTTTAATACTTACAATCTCAACGCCAGAGAGGTTTTACTCTTTTTGAGCAAAGCAAATAGTAATCAAGATGAGTTTAAAGCCGAGAAGGAACGTATTTTGGCTATAGATCCTTTAAATTATCTAATTGCTATTGAATCCCAACTGTCCAAATTTAGTAATGGTGATTCTAAATTAAACTTTACTATTGAAAATGAGTTTGTAGAAGAGACCTACTTGTCCGTAGCGCTACGATACAGAGAGCTAGGTTTTAATCCCGAAGCACTAGCGATACTCTCCTCTGAAAGTATTGAGAGTCCTAAAAACAATCTGTGGATAGCTTATTTACAAAAAGACTCCAACCCTAATCAGAGTAAGAAAACCTTAAGTAAAGTAATTACTCCCAACATTGATTTTGTTCTTCCATATCGCAGAGAAACTATTCCGGTCTTGGAGTGGGCTGTAGAACAAAATGCAAACTGGAAACTGAAGTATTATTTAGCTCAAAATTACATAGCGGTTGGTTTAAAAGACAAGGGGATTTCTATTCTAAAAGAATTACAAAATGAACCAGATTCCGATGTTTTTTATCGATTTAGAGCGAAACTAAATATGGCTAACCCAAATGATTTTCCTTCTAATTCTGCCTCCGAAGATTTACAAAAAGCTTTGGACCTAAAACCAAAAGATTGGAAAGTATGGGAAGAAAATATACTAGCAAACCAAGAACTTGGTAATGACAAACTTGCTTATTCTCTTTCAAAAAAAGCATTTAAAAAATTTCCTGAAAACTACAATATAGGTTTAGCACATGCAAAATCCTTATTAAGCCTTGAACATTATGAACAGGTTTCAAGTGTTCTTGAAAACATAGAAGTTCTTCCTTTTGAACATGCAAGTGAAAGTCGAAAAATATATGAAAAAGCGTATATAAGAACAGCTATCCAAGAATTCGAAAAAGAGAATTACTCAAAAGTACTATCCGTTTTAGAAAAAGTAAAGCAATGGCCAGAAAATATTGGTGTTGGCAAACCATACGCTCCAGATGAAAGAACAAGTGATTATCTAATTGCTATAGCCCTAGATAAAACTGGCAAATACAAAGAGAGTAAGCAAGTTTTACAATCCATTATAGATTACACAAAAGAGCACTCCGGCAGCAATAGTACCAACCATATATTTGGTTTGTTAGCAGCTAAAAAGATTGGAGAAGACACAAAGCCGATTGAGGAACAATTGAAAACAACATCAAATAATATAAAAACTCAAATAGCATTGGCTATTTTCAATGAAGATGTAAAAGTTACTCCGGAACTCAACGAAAAAGTCAAGTTACCTGAGCAAGAATTGAAATTCTTAAAATCACTTAAAAATTTATAAATAAAAAGCCCTGATTTAAAAATCAGGGCTTTTTTTCTACTAGAAGGGATACTTATTTAGCACTCCACTCTTTAATAGACTCTGTATTCATTTTAATATAATCATCGTTACCGGCTTCTTTTGCTTTTTCTAAAGACTTTTTAGCAGATTTGATAGCCGCTTTTTTGTTACCAGATTTTGCTTGAATAAGCGATTGCTGACGCAATTGCCAGAAAGCAGGCTCTTCAGTCATAGACATAGCTTTATCCATCCATTCAGATGCTTTTTTAATGTCTTTACCTTCACTTGAAAAGTATACGGCAGCAGCATAATAATCATCTGCTTTTGGAGAACCAGCTAATACTTTATCAATATCAGCCATAACCTTTACATCCGTAGGAACTTCAAAAGGAACAGCTACATAGCTTTTCTCCCACATCATACCCAAGTTAGCAGAACCACTTGTCATATCATCTATAGTAATTGTGAAAGCTTCAATATCTACAGGTAAAGCGTAAACTTCTGCAGTAGCCTTAGCTACTACTTTACTATCATCCCACTCTTTTGGTGTTCCTCCACCATCAATATCAGTATAAAAGAACACTTCCCAAGAAGTTGCTCCCGGTTTAGTGAAAACAGAATATGTACCTGCTTTTACATCTTGACCGGCAACCTTAACGTCATCGCTAAAAGTAACTTTAGTATACGCGTTTGCTCCTGTTCTCCATAATTTTCCAAAAGGAACAAGCTCACCAAAAATGGCTCTACCACGCATAGATGGTCTTGAATAATCTACAGTTACCTCGGTTAAACCTACGGTTTGCTGTAACTTAGAAGCTGGACTAGGTGCTGGCGTACTTATTTGTGCCTGCATCGTAACACAAGCAAAAACTGCGCTTGCTAAAAGAAGAATTTTTTTCATTTGAATCGATTTATTAGTTTTCACAAAACTAAATATAAACCCCTCCCCAGATGTTAATGAAATCCTAAATTAGACATTTTAAAAAACGATAAAAGGCTTTGAAACCACCTCACTTTCAAGAAAAAAGGTTAAATAGTAAATACCTGATTCTAAAACAGATGTATCAATAGTAGCTCCTGTAATAAAATTACCTTTTTGATACATTATTCGCTTACCTGATGTGTCAAAAACAGCCCTAGCCAAAATTTTATCATCAGCCGTAAGGTTATATTCTAATTTATTAGAACCAAATTTATTGTGCAAAATCAATTTGTCATTATCTACAGCCTCTAAGTCTTCAGAGGGCAACGGGTTTTCTGAACTAGTTCCCTCTTCCTCTTCCTCTTCCTCTTCCTCTTCCTCTTCCTCTAATTTTAATATATCATCAGTTGAAAAATTAAATAATTTAGACTCTAATAGTAAATTAAAATTATCATTTTCAAAACGTTCAGATGTCAAAAAATAGGAATTGTCTTCTGTGTGGGTAATACTTTCTATCTGTGCCGTTTCAATATCAATTTGCAATTTTTCAACTGAACCTTTAAATATTTCATTTTTAGTAGCTCCTTGAACCTTATAGATAAATGGTGCTAAAATTGAATTGTACCCAACGACATATAATGACTTTGTCAATTGATTATAATTTGCGGCTGTCACCATGCCATCAACAAAATAGTTATCTAGTCTAATCGCCACATGCTTTCCGGGCTCAGTAGATAGTTGATACGCCACTGTTCCTTTAGATTGCCATTGCTTGGTGAAGATTATCAGTTGATCATCTATTACAACTAAAGCTTCTGCATCCCAATCACTATTTCCACCGTTATCAAAACTTGATTGATCTTCATAAGTGAATTCAATTCTTTCGGCGAGTACATTATCTGAATTCAGATAATCTGATTTCGATATTCGGTACACTGCCAAATTTTTCCTTGTTCCATTATTATTACCAAAGTCGCCTATATAAATAAAAGTATCATCTTGAGCAATATCTTCCCAATCCTTATTTTTAACGTTTGTAACACTTACCGTACGAGTCACCTTAAAAGAAAGCGTGTCTATCTCATAGAGTTCAGGAAGGTTTCCAGAATCATTATGAGTAATGAGTTTATCATTAAAAAAAAGTAACCCCGAACTTTCAGATAGCTGCAACGGCAGTTTACCCACTTCTCTTACGGAATTTTGTCCCGATAGAAATAGACTAAAAAAAAGTAGTAAAAGAGGTAATACCCTGTTTTTCATAGCTTAGATACGCCCGAAATGTACGAAATAGATGCTACTTTACACCCCTCCACCATTTTTTAAAAGATAAATACAAACCTGAACAGATTATGAGTAAAGACAGTTTGTTTACCGATAAAGTAAAAAACTTAAACAAAATGTTTTTACATTTGTAAAATGAAATTGTACCAATTACATTCTAAACAGTCATTTCCAATAACTCCCGAAGTGGCTTGGGACTTTCTATCCGACCCAAATAATTTAAAGACCATCACACCTCCGCACATGGGTTTTGAAATTCTTTCGGACGATGATCGTGCCATGTTCGCAGGTCAAATTATACAATATACTGTTTCGCCTTTTCAGGGATACAAAACCAAATGGGTTACGGAAATAACCCATGTGAAGGAAGGGGAGTATTTTGTGGATGAACAACGCTTCGGTCCATATAAACTTTGGCACCATAAGCACTTTATAAAATCTATTGAAGGAGGGGTTGAGATGGAAGATATTATTGATTATAAAATTCCATTTGGTATTCTTGGTCAACTTGCTCATCCTATTTTGGTCAAAAAACAATTAAAACAGATTTTTTCTTTTAGAGAACAAAAGCTAATTGAACTTTTTGGTCGTTTGGAGAACAGCAGTAAAGAACTTCATTTTAAATCTTTCTAGATATTTTCAGCATGAAAAAAAATATACTTTTAATCGGTGGTTCATACGGAATAGGACTTGAATTGGTCAAACAACTTTCTAAAGAGCATATAATTTACGTGGCTTCAAGAACATCCGAAGCTCTGGAAGGAACTGATGCAAAACATATTTCTTTCGATGCAAATACGGACTCTTTAGATACAACTGTTCTGCCCAATGAGCTACACGGTTTCGCTTATTGTCCCGGCTCAATTAATTTGAAACCTTTCAAAATGATGTCGTTGGACACTTTTGAAGCTGATATGCAACTGAACTTTTTCAATATGGTAAAAGTGATGAAAGATGTCTTACCTTTAATCTCAACGGGTGGTTCAATAGTATTGTTCAGCACAGTTGCCGTTGGCTCGGGAATGCCTTATCACACTAGTATTTCTGCTGCAAAGGGGGCTGTTGAAGGTTTCGGAAAATCTTTGGCTGCAGAATATGCTCCAAATGTTAGAGTAAATGTTATCGCGCCTTCATTAGTCAATACACCTTTATCAAAACGACTCTTAAGTAATGAAAAGAAAATTGAAATGATGTCCCAAAGACACCCTCTAAAACGGATAGGTGAAGTTGAAGATATTGCCAATGCGGCAGCATTTCTATTGAGTGATAAAAGTGGATGGATTACCGGTCAGGTTATTGGTGTAGACGGAGGAATGTCAACTTTAAATTTAAGCTAATTTATGTCAGATAAAATATCCGTTTTTTGGTTCAGAAGAGATTTACGCTTAGATGATAACATTGGTTTTCTTGAGGCCCTTAAAGGTGATTCCAAAGTACTGCCCATTTTCATTTTTGATTCTGAAATTCTTGAAAATCTTCCCAAGGATGATGCACGCGTGACATTTATTTTTGAAAACTTGCAAAAAATGCGAGATACACTTCAAAAGGAAAACCATAGCTCAATTGGAATTTATCATGGTAAAGCAGCATCTATATTTAAAAATTTATTGGAAGAATATACTATTGATGCCGTTTATACGAATCATGATTATGAACCCTACGCTAAAAAACGTGACGAAGAAATTAAAAATCTTCTAGAGAAAAATGAGGTCTCTTTTCACACTTTCAAGGATGAGGTCATTTTTGAAAAAGATGATATTCTTAAAGCTGACGGTACACCTTACATCGTGTACACCCCTTATAAAAACAAATGGAAAGAAAACTTCAATCCAAATAACCAATTAACCATTCATTACACAAGTCAATATAGAGATAACTTAATCCAAAATAGTAGATTACCAAATCTTTCATTGTCGGACATTGGTTTTGAAACATCTTCTATAAAAGTTCCCGATTATACAGCAACACCTACCCTAATAGATAATTACGAGAATACCAGAAATTACCCGGCAATTAAAAATGGTACTTCTTTATTAGGCCCTCATTTACGCTTTGGTACCGTTTCCATTCGAAAAATGATGAAGAAGGCCATTGCAGAAAAAAATGAAGTGTTTTGGAGTGAACTTATCTGGCGGGAGTTTTTCATGCAAATTCTTTGGCACTACCCTAGAACAGTAAACGAAGCATTCAAGAAAAAATACGACCGTATTAGTTGGAGGAACAATGAAGAGGAATTTGAAAAATGGAAAGAGGGAAACACAGGCTATAAACTAGTAGATGCAGGAATGCGCGAACTCAATGAAACAGGTTATATGCACAATCGCGTACGTATGTTGGTCGCTAGTTTTCTTTGCAAGCATTTACTTATAGATTGGCGATGGGGCGAAGCTTATTTTGCTGAAAAATTGTTGGATTACGAAATGAGTAGTAATGTAGGTAACTGGCAATGGGCCGCCGGTAGTGGTGTTGATGCCGCTCCATACTTTCGCATTTTTAATCCAATGACTCAAGTAGATAAATTTGATAAAGACAAAAAGTACATATTAAAATGGGTTCCCGAGCATGATACCGATAATTACGTTAATAAAATGGTAGACCATAAAGAAGCTCGAGAACGATGCTTATCTACTTATAAAGAAGCTCTAGGCTAAAATTATTTTGAAACTAGCGAGAAAGTTGTCGCTCTAATTGACGTTTCTCATTCATACGATATTTAAGAATGTTTACATATCGTAAAGCTTCGTCATTATTATAATCTGTATAAGACTTAGAGGCCCACTCCATTGCTTTTTCCAAATCTCCGTTAATTTCATTTATGATGGCCATATTATAACATGCCCTACCAGCAATTTTGCTATCCGGATTAGCTACTTCTTTTTCCCATAGTGCAGCAGCACCATCCCAGTCTCCTGTCTGAGCACGTCTTTTTGCAATTACAAAATTTTCTGTGCCCTTAACAAAGTAATCCCTAGAAACTCTTTTTGTCAATGGACGCACATCATAACCATACGAATTACCAATATTGCTACTGCGTTGAATAACGGCTTCCTTTCTCCCTATTACCGCCTCAACAGCCTTCATAGGGTTAATACCTGACCCAATAGATGTTATACGATTGTGATTGGTGTATTCGTCTAATATTAATTTATTCTGGGGGTCATAAACTCGCCATCCGTTTTTAATCGCTGTGTTAAGTGTAACTTTATGTCCTGGTAATGAAGCCTTAATACCCAAATCATTAGGAATGGTAACCGTTGTAAGTTCATAATCTACTTGCGTATCCGTATCATAAAATTCTAGTGAAAATAGTACGTCCACATCATTAGCATCGCAAATTTCTTGAACTGCCTGCCAATTTAGGGCCGCAGGAAAAATACCCAGGCCTTTTCTTTGAATGTCCGTATCATTAATTATTGTAATGGTCTCAAAACGCTCATTACGAGTAAGCTCATCAAAAAGTCCAGTAACAGCAGATTCTGCGCCTTCCTTATCTAAATTAAGTCCTTCTAAGGAAAGAATCTTATCTATTTTATCAACTACTTTATTTTCTTCGGATGGGATACTTCTATTGATTAAACCAATGCGTACCGCATTTGACGGCAAGCTAATACGGGCTGGCTGAGTAGCACCCATTGTTAGTTTATTTGTTGATACACAACTAGATAATAGTAGTAATATAATACCTGCGGAGAGTAGTTGGTTAAGATTTTTCATTGGGGCAAAAATTAAATCGTTAATACTTTTCAAAAAAAACAAAAAAGTTAAGTAGGTTCGATATAAACTAAAATCACCCCTAATTATTGTCTTTAGCTTAACTATGGTCAATAAACTCGACCAACTACCTACTTTTTATTAGACTATATAAAAAATCACAACCAATTAAATTTCTGCACGCATGTTTAAATTGATAAATAGTGGGTAAGAACATATTACCGTCTCTTTCATTTAAAATGCTTTTGTATCTTACGCCTCTAAAATACAGCGTTAAGGCTGCATTGTATAAAATCAATACTATTCCAGACCACATGAAAAAATTAGTACTTGCATTCTTTTTTATAACCAGCACTACCCTGCTCGTTCAAGCTCAGACCTTTGATTTTAAAATTGACCATTTTGCTTTAGTGGTTGAGGATTCTGATGTGAGCGCAGATTTCTATGCCAATATCCTGAAACTGGAAGAAACTCCTCATCCAGATTTAAAACCTGGTTTTCGTTGGTTTGTGGTAAGCGGAAATTCTCAAATTCATCTTATTGAGAAGGAATTTGCTCCTTTTGAGAAAAACAAGTCAATGCATTTATGTCTTTCCACACAAGATTTAGATGGTATGATCGCACATCTTGAAAAGAATAATATTCCTTACTGGGATTGGCCCGGTAAAGAAAATTCAGTTACTCTACGTACAGATGGTGTACGACAAATTTATCTTCAAGATCCGGATAAATATTGGATAGAAATTAATACCGCAAAACACTAGAAAACATAAAAGAGGCCAATTGGCCTCTTTTACTTTATTGTTATATTCTGTTACTTATCCAATAGAGTATCCCTCTGCTAGAATAGCTTCACCAGCTTCTGGATGACGTTTAATATAAGCAGCTACAAATGGACATAAAGGTGCCATTTTCATATCACTCTCCTTTATAAACTGAAGTACTTTAGAAACTAAACCACTACCTACACCTTGTCCACCTAATGAGGGTGGAACTTCCGTATGTGTCAAATAAATGATATTCTGCTTTGATACCATATATTCCATAAAAGCGATTTGGCCGTCAATATCTATCTCAAACCTACCTTTTTCACCTTTCTTATTTACAAGCGGTATGTTGGTAAAATCTCTTTTCGCCATAGGAAACTTTTAATAGCCTTACATCAGTTACACTCGGGTAATCTTAGCGCCAATAGCTTGCAAACGTGTGTCAATATCTTCATACCCACGATCGATTTGCTCAATATTATGAATTGTAGATGTCCCTTTTGCGGATAAGGCCGCTATTAACAAAGAAACTCCTGCTCTAATATCTGGCGAAACCATTGTTGTAGCCTTCAAGGTAGATTTAAAATCGTGCCCGATTACCGTAGCACGGTGCGGATCACAAAGAATAATCTTTGCTCCCATATCAATAAGTTTGTCCACAAAGAACAAACGGCTTTCAAACATCTTTTGATGAATAAGAACCTCACCTTTTGCCTGAGTTGCCACTACAAGAATAATACTCAATAAATCTGGTGTAAGACCTGGCCACGGTGCATCGGCAATAGTAAGAATAGAACCATCTATAAAGTTCTGTATCTCATATCCGTTGGTGTGTTTTGGAATAAAAATATCATCCCCTTTTCTTTCTACAGTAATACCTAGCTTTCTAAATACAGTTGGTATCTGTCCTAAATCGTTCCAACTTACATTTTTAATAGTAAGCTCACTTTTAGTCATAGCAGCAAGACCGATCCAGCTACCAATTTCAATCATATCAGGAAGCATTCTGTGTTCTGTTCCTCCTAGGGAATCAACACCTTCAATTTCCAATAAGTTAGAACCAACACCAGTAATTTTAGCGCCCATACGGTTTAACATTTTACATAACTGCTGCAAATAAGGCTCACACGCTGCATTGTAAATAGTTGTTTTACCCTCGGCTAAAACGGCCGCCATAAGAATATTGGCAGTACCTGTTACAGACGCCTCATCCAGTAACATATAGGTGCCTTTTAGTTTTTTAGCTTCAACACCGTAGAAATATTCTTCTTTGTTATATCTAAACTTGGCTCCTAATTTTATGAATCCTTCAAAGTGAGTATCTAAACGTCTACGTCCAATTTTGTCGCCACCCGGTTTAGGGATGTACCCTTTTCCAAAACGCGCCAATAAAGGACCTACCAACATAATTGACCCTCTAAGTCCGCGACCATCTTCTTTAAATTGGTCTGACTGTAGGTAGTCTAGGTTGATATCGTCTGCTTTAAAGCTATATGAACCTTTTGCTTTTTTCTGGATTTTTACACCCAAATCTTCAAGCAGTGCGATTAGCTTATTGACATCTACGATGTTAGGAATGTTGTTTATGGTAACCGTTTCATTAGTAAGTAATACGGCACAGAGAATCTGTAAGGCTTCATTTTTAGCGCCTTGTGGCGTTATCTCACCAGAAAGTTGGTGACCGCCTTCAATTTTAAAGGTACCCATGTAAGATTGAGGAGTATTAATATCGCTTTTTACCGCGATTGTTATTGTTACGTTGGTTATTTTTCTTTCCTGTATTGTTGTTTCTAGGAGTTTTCGCTACCCGGTTCTTTAAGAACTGACCGCTATCGGTAAGACTCTCTCCTGTCAAATCTATTTGACCATCACTAAGTTCAAGAAGATGTTTAAAAATTGCTTTATCATCTACCGTGTCTTTATTCCAGTTTAGATAACACTTTTTCATATGATTGGCAATGGCATATTCAAGTCCATCACGCATATCTCCTTTTTCCCATTTTACCGCAACATCAATCATTCTCTTAATATTGTTCCCGTAGAAACGATATTTTGGGAAATTTTGAGGATACTCCAAAGAATCTGGACGCTTTCTTAAGACCTCTTTGCTAGTAATAGGAAAAGGTGATTTGACATCCAATTTAAAATCGGACATAATAAACAACTGATCCCACAGTTTATGCTGAAAATCAGGCACATCTCTTAAATGCGGCTGAATATTACCCATAACACTGATAATAGCTTGGGCTACTTTGTTTCTTTCTTCATCATCCTCAATTGAAATGGCATGGTCTACCATTTTCTGAAAATGACGCCCGTATTCGGGAATGATCAATTTTGACCTTTCCGTGTTATATTCTAGGTTTTCTACTAAATTCAAATTGAAAAATTTTGCTTAAAAATAAATAAGGAAGTGTTCTTATAACGTCTGCAAATTAAGAAAATTATGGCTCAAATACTATTTATAGAGAGATAACCCCTTCAACCTTGCCCACTTCTTGGTATTTCTGGATTACCGCATCAGGGTTTTTCATGTCTACCGTGATAGAAACACTGGTATATTTTCCGTTCTTGGATTTCTTTAATTGTATGACCGCACCTGTGTTATCAAAGATTTCGTGAATGTTCTTTATTTTATCAGGATCGGTTTTTACTATAAACTTATATAGATAATTAGTAGGCCAAGTAGAAGTTTCTTCTAGTTGTTTACGTAGGTGTTTGTAAAACTCTTCAGGAGATTCATTTTCCATGTTTCCGTTTTTTACAAAGATAGCAGTAAACGTTCAATTTTAAAATCATTGGGGAATGATTACTTTTGCATGAACAACAACTATCTATTGGATCATAAAAAAGTAGTTATTACAGGCGGCCCCAGTACAGGCAAAACATCCGTAATTGAAAATCTTGAGAAAAAAGGTTTTCCGTGCGTACACGAGCTTATCCGAAGCATGACTTCATTGGAAAAGAATGAGGAAAATGCAAATAATTTTGCCGTTAACCCTATTGTTTCGGTAAAAGACCCTAAAAAGTTTAATCAAAATCTTTTAGATGGTAGAATCAAACAATATTTAGATGCGGAACACATTACCGGAAACATAGTCTTTTTTGATCGTGGAATACCGGATGTCCATGCTTACATGAGTTGTTTTGGACAAGAATATAGTGAGGAATTTGAGCAACCCTGTTACACTTACAGATATGACCAAATTCTATTGATGCCACCTTGGAAGGAGATTCACGTAGTAGACAACGAACGTTTTGAATCTTTTGAAGAAGCAGAGCGCATCTACGAGCATCTTAAGACTACTTACGAACAAGTAGGTTACCCCATAACTATAGTGCCAAAAGGGAGTATTGAAGAACGTACAAGCTTTATTTTAGAACTGCTAAACCTATAATAATGCAAGAGGACCCGATATCCATTTTACGGCAATATTGGGGCTTTGATAGTTTTAAAGGTTCCCAGAAAAAAATCATCGATGCTGTTTTAGATAAGCGAGATGTATTGGCTCTACTACCAACTGGTGGCGGTAAATCTGTCTGCTTTCAGGTTCCTGCTATGGCACAAGAAGGCTTGTGCATTGTAATCTCGCCTTTAATTGCCTTAATACAAGATCAGGTAGAAGGACTCAAAAAAAAAGGTATTAAAGCCATTGCCCTTACAGGAGGCATTCCTTTTAACGAGCTTATAGATTTGCTTGACAACTGCTTATATGGTGGATATAAATTTGTTTATTTATCTCCAGAACGCTTACAGCAAGAACTAGTCCAAGAGAAAATTCGCCAGATGAACGTCAACCTTGTAGCTATAGATGAGGCACATTGTATTTCCCAATGGGGACACGACTTTAGACCGGCTTATCTTGAATGTGCGGAGCTACGCAAGCTACTTCCACAAACACCGGTCATGGCATTAACCGCAACCGCAACCGACAGGGTTGCAGATGATATTGTGGAAAGTCTACATTTAACCGCGCCGGTAATTGTTACCGATTCCTTTGCTAGAAAAAACATTGCATTTAAAATTTTATGGGAGCAGGATAAGCACTACAGATCGGCACAGTTATGTTCTCAAATAAAAAAAAGTGGTATAGTTTACGTTGGTACACGAAGAGGTACTGTAGAGCTAGCTCAGTTTTTGAATTCGAAAGGATGTAGTGCTACTTTTTTTCATGGAGGAATAACAAAAAAGGAGAAAGAGAAAAAACTAGACCTTTGGTTGACGAACAAAATACAGATTATGGTAGCCACCAATGCTTTTGGCATGGGTGTGGATAAACCAGATGTTTCTTTGGTTGTCCATTACCAAATACCCGATTGTCTTGAAAATTACTATCAAGAAGCCGGTAGAGCGGGGCGTGATGGGCAACCGGCAGAAGCAGTGCTCATTACCAACCCAAATGACGAGGAGCAACTAAAGAACCAGTTTTTGAGCGTTCTACCAGATACTGCTTTCCTTAAAAAAATATACAACAAACTCAATAACTACTTTAGAATAGGATATGGCGAGGGTAGTAATGAAACGTTTCAATTCAACTTTAATGAATTTGTCAGGGCCTATAGTTTAAACTCTTTTTTGGCGTACAATGGTCTCAAAATTCTAGACCGTAACTCCGTTGTTTCATTATCGGAGTCATTTTCAAAAAGAACAATTGTACAATTCATTTCAGGTAAGGATGCTATTTTCGATTATTTGGACTTGCACAAAGATACTGCTAGTATCATCCAAACTATCTTAAGGACCTATGGTGGCATTTTTGATTTTGAGACAAAAATCAACCCTAGTTTAATTGCCAAAAAAACAAACACCTCAGAACAATATATTTTCAAGATTTTAGATCAACTAAAAAAAGATGATATTATAACCTATGAAGCACATCAAAGTGATTTAGAAATTACTTTTCTCGTTCCCCGTGAGGATGACCTAACTATAAATGTGTTCGCCAAAAAAGTACAAGAGCAAAACCGCGTTAAAACGGAGAAGGTTTATCAAATGATAGATTATATAAAGGATACAAAGAAATGTAGAAGCAAACAGATCCTAGAATACTTTGGAGAGAAAAACACGAAAGATTGTGGCATTTGCGATGTCTGTCTGGCAAAACAAAACACCTCTAAACCAACATTCAATCAAGTTTCAAAGGCAATTACTACCCTACTATTGGAATCACCGCATACATCGAGAGCACTTGCAAACATTATGATCTATAAAGAGCCGCTAATTCTAAGAGCTTTGCAGCTAATGTTGGAAGATGGCGCTATTGAAATTAATACTAAAAATGAGTATCGAATAAAATAGATTTTATTTCATATCGATTTAAAAAATAGAAGAACACAATGAAAGATTTACGTATCGTCTTTATGGGAACGCCAGAATTTGCAACTACCATTCTAGCAGCCCTAGTAGAGCATAGTTATAATGTTGTTGGTATCATAACCGCACCGGACAGGCCCGCTGGAAGAGGTAGAAGCCTGCAACAATCTCACGTAAAAAAATACGCTCTAGAAAATGGCCTAAAAGTACTACAACCCACCAATCTTAAAAATGAAGATTTTTTAAGTGAATTGAAATCCCTGAACGGCAACCTTCAAATTGTAGTTGCTTTTCGCATGTTACCAAAAGCAGTATGGGCCATGCCCGAATACGGGACGTTCAACCTCCACGCTTCCCTTTTACCAGATTATAGAGGTGCGGCACCCATAAACTGGGCCATAATCAACGGAGAAACGGAAACAGGAGTTACCACCTTTTTCATAGATGATAAAATAGATACCGGAGAAATAATATTACAGGACCGTACGGATATAGGGGAAAACATGTCAGCAGGAGAATTACATGACAAATTGATGGTCATGGGAGCCAATCTTGTGGTCAGTACCGTAAAAGCCATAGCCAAAGGTCCTGTGAAAACTATAGCCCAACCTACTTCTAAAAAGCTGAAGGAAGCTTATAAGATACATAAGGATACTTGTGAAATAGACTGGACTAAATCTATTGACAAAGTGTTTAACCATATAAGAGGACTAAGCCCTTACCCTGGTGCTTGGACAACTTTAATGAATGGGGAAGAAAAGATTTTCGTAAAAATATATGATACTGCGAAGGAAAATACTGACCATAAATTAAACGTAGGAGAAATAGAAACAAGCAAAAAAGAACTTAAAGTTGGGGTAGATGGCGGCTATATAAACGTATTGGAAATGCAGTTGCCAGGTAAGAGAAAAATGAAGATACAGGATGTTCTAAATGGCCTAAACTTGCAAAAAAATGCTAAAATGTCGTAAAGCCCTAGTATCATTGGGCTGCGAGAAGCGTAAAAAAAGCCCTACTTTATCAACAAACACCTATAGTTATTAACAAAAACGGTGATTTCCCCCCATTTTACTTGCGTTCGAAGCAAATCCGTATAAATTTGTTTAACATTAAAATACGTTTAACAACAATTAATTAATTAAATTATGAACAAAACAGAATTGATCGATGCAATGGCAGCAGACGCCGGCATCACAAAAGCCGCAGCAAAAAAAGCATTGGAATCTTTCCTAGGAAATGTTGAAGGATCTCTTAAAGGAGGTAACCGCGTTTCTTTAGTTGGTTTTGGATCTTGGTCAGTATCTAAAAGAAATGCAAGAGAAGGAAGAAACCCATCTACGGGTAAAACCATCAAAATTGCAGCTAAGAACGTTGTTAAGTTCAAAGCAGGATCTGACTTGGCTAATTCAGTAAACTAAGTCTTAAGAGCCATATTATAGAAAAGCGTCTACAAAGTAGACGCTTTTTTTTTATTCGTATTTGCTTTTTATAAGAAATGTCTTATTTTAGTTATAATTAGTTCATATAATTATGGTAGATCTGAAACCAAACAAAGGCAAACTCCTTATTGCCGAACCGACCTTAACCGGAGACGTGTCCTTCAATCGTTCCGTAGTTCTTTTGGCGGAACACAATGAAGAGGGCTCAGTTGGTTTTATCTTGAATAAGCCATTAGAGTATACAATTAGCGAGCTTATAAACGAAATAGAGATTCCATTTCAGGTGTACAATGGTGGTCCCGTAGAACAGGATAACCTATATTTTATACACAAAGTTCCAGAACTCATAACCAACAGCATTGAAATTTCCGATGGCATTTATTGGGGCGGTGATTTTGAGAATACTATAGACCTCATAAATAAGAAGATTATATCCGAAGAAGACATTCGGTTTTTTCTTGGGTATTCTGGCTGGTCCTCTTTTCAGTTAGATAAAGAATTACTATCCAAATCATGGGTTGTTGTAGAGAACGATTATGAAAGCGCCTTAATACATAAATCTTCGGATGCGTTTTGGAAAGAAAAAATGGTAGAACTTGGCGGCGATTACCTGCTTTGGTCCAATTCGCCTGAAAATCCTAGTTTAAATTAGAAACTACCCCTTTATCATCCTCAAGAAAGCCTTGCAGAGGCATTTAGCTTACCTAAAAGCTCTTTTGCTACCGTACTTCCAAATTCCTTTTTTCTATACTTGGTAACGGGCTGTATGCCCACAATACTATTAGTAATGAAAATTTCGTCTGCTTTTTGCAACTCAAAAGGCGATATTGATGCTTCTTCAAACTGATATCCTTCAATTTTACCTAGAATTTCAATCAACTTTTTACGAACTATTCCGTTCAAACAACCATCTTTTAGTGGTGGCGTCTTTATTACCCCATTCTTTACTAAAAAAATATTACCGTTCAATGCTTCCACAACTTGTTTTGAACCGTTCAAGAGAAGGCAGTTCTGATAATCGTTTTCTTCAGCAAAAATACTTCCGACTACATTAATGATTTTATTATTGGTCTTGATTGTAGATAACATATCTGCATTGACATAGAAATCTTTAAAAAGCTCTACCTCGTACGAACCTTCGCTTAATACATAAAAAGGATTTTTAAGAGGTAAAGCTTCTATGCAATAGCTAATATCATTTGTTGATGGCAAATAAAGCCCTCCTTTTTCTCTAAAAACAGAGAATCTAATGCGAGCTTGATTATCGGTTAGTTGATTTGCATCAACGGTTTCGATTATTTTAGATTCTAAAAACTCCATTGTAAACTCCATTGGTATTTCCATCCGAAGTATACGCATAGAAGCCATTAACCTAAGATAATGATCTTCCCAAAAAAACAGTTTTCCGTTTACCATTCTCATGGTTTCAAAAAGAGCATCGCCATAACGCAATCCCCTGTTTTGATGGTCTAAAAACTGTGTGTTTTCCTCTAGTAAATTTCCGTTGTAGTTAACCATAAAAAAAGTCCCGATAATTTATCGGGACCAAATATAAGGTGATATTAGAAGAATACGGTTACTTAGAGCCTAAAACCTGTTTAAGATCTGTTACCTGATTCGTCCAAAGCATTTTAGCTTCGTCTACTTCATCTTCTTCGGCAAAATCCGTTATAAAAAGTGAAACGTCCTTGGTAATTTCATCTACAATTATCTTTAATTCAAAAAATGAATCGTCTTCATTATCAACCCAAGCAAATTTTACAAATTCATCGCTTTTACGTTTTAGTAATTTTGCTTCTTCTTCGGAACCGTCCCATATAAAACTGAACATTTCACCTCTTGAGTTTACATTATCGGCAAACCATTCGGAAAGTCCTGACGGGGTTGACAAGTACGTATATAGTAACTGCGGTGAAGATTGTATTACAAATTCTAGTTCAAATTTTATTTTATCGTCCATTCTTAAGTGTTTACGATGGGCAATATATAGATTTCCTTATGATAAAAAAATAAAAGAGATAGAATAATTTTACCAAAGTATTGCCCAAGAACAAGAAATAAACTTTATATTTGCAGCCGTTTAGAAATAACAATACGGCGAGGTAGCTCAGTTGGTTAGAGCGTCGGATTCATAACCCGGAGGTCGGGGGATCGTGCCCCCCTCTCGCTACATAAGTAAAATCACTCAAAAACAACGGTTTAGTTCACTCTAAACCGTTTTTTTATGTCTATATTTCTTGACGCAATTAGAATTGAACACGAAAGTGAACACGTTTTAGAACACGATTTGTCTACAAAGAAAAATTTCTCCACCCCAAAGATCTATACCGCAAAGGGCGACCTTTCCAAAAGATGGTACGTGTATTTTTCATTTAGGGACCCCGTTACCAAAAAACTGGTGCGGATGAAGAACATTTATGGGAAGGCCAACAATTATACCACCAAAGCGGACAGGCTGGCCATTCTTTCTTCGTACCGGTCCAATCTGCTAAAACTATTGAAGGAAGGCTATAGTCCATTCGAGAACGAACCTCCTGACAAATCTGAAAAGGATGGTAACGGTGAAAATACCGTTGCCGAACCTCCGAAAGAAATCATCGTACAAGATGGAGCGGCCGATCGATCGGAAACGCAAACGAAGGGAATGCCCCTTCAAGAAGCTTTTGATTTTGTGCTCAAGCTCAAACGGAACCAGGTAAAGCGTAGGACCCTACAAGATTACGGTCATAAGACCAAGACGTTCCTGAAGTGGTTGTCCGAGGAATATCCGAATATAGTTACCGTTGATCAACTGACAAAGAAAATGGTGATGGAGTTCCTGAACCATATCGTAATGAAATCCACCCCAAGGAACAGGAACAATTTCAGGTTGGCACTTGGAACGCTATTGCAGACACTGGAGAACAACGAGCTGATAAAACTTAATTTTATAAAGTCCATCGCCGTTCTCAATTCCGTGCCCGTCCGTAACAAGACTTTTTCATTAAAAGTGGAGACAGATATATTCGCCTATCTGGAAAAGGAAGACCCCTTGCTCCTACTCTATATTAAATTCGTAGCGTACAATTTTTTAAGACCTATCGAGGTCTCAAGATTGCGAATACGTGATTTTAACCTGAACGACAGTACGATAACCTTTCAGGCCAAGAACAGTATCCTGAAGAAGAAGACCGTTCCCCAGATCCTACTGGACGAGCTACCGGACATTTCCCAAATGAACCCCGATCACCTATTCTTTACGCCGGATAAGATCGGTGGGGTCTGGGCAACCGCTGAAACCAACAGGAGAAATTACTTCTCAAAACGCTTTAAGGAAAAAGTAAAAAAACACTTTGACCTGAACGAGGACTATGGTCTTTATAGCTTTAGGCACACCTACATCACAAAAATATACCGTATGCTCCTTAAGGACTCTTCCCCGTTCGAGGCAAAGAGCAGGCTCATGCTCATAACCGGACATAAATCCATGTCCGCATTGGAAAAGTATTTAAGGGATATAGATGCCGAACTGGCCAAGGACTATTCGGACCTCCTAAAATAAGTAAGTGATAATGAAACTTGAAGAAACACTTAAGGATTTAATCTTAAAGCTCAATAGGCCCCTTCTCTTTACCGTTCCCAAGGCCATTGTTCCCACGGATGAAATTGAACGGCTTGACCCGTTTATTGTGGAAGGGTTCCTAGATACGGTTATTTTCTACGGTAACGACGGCCAGTTCAAGGATACCTGTTCCGGTACGGACTATCTTCAATTATTGGAGAAACCAACTTTGTTAGGGTACAATTATCTTCGGCTCATAGAAATCGGAGAAAATTCAAGTTCCTCTAAATTTAACGCAGTGTTGGAAAAGTACATTTTACATGTACGCTTCTATGTATTCGTTTCCAAATGGATGACGGACCATTTGGACGAACATCGTAAAATTGAAAAAAACGTTCAATCTTATTTTGAACTGCAAAGTAGCGCTTACCAAAACCATAAACGGGAACTGGAGAAAAAATTCGGTATCAAAATAGTAACGGACCTTACTTCCGTCGAGGTCTTTAGCTATCTCAAAAAAGATGCTTCGCCTTCCGTTCCCGACCTTACCAAAATAGAGCGACCAGACAAGGAAAAGGAAACAATAGGGAAAAAGAACAAATCAGGAACACCGAAGTACAAAAAAGACACCCTGATTACCGATAGGGAGGCTCGGGAATTTCTATTGGAGACGGTTTTCAACCAAAAAAAACAATTTAACCACTAGTTTTTGAGTAACGATAAAAACTAAATAGTATATTTATACGTCAAACGAACGTTTAATTGACGATAAATGGATACAAAGTACTATACCTGCACCTATTGCCACGAAGAATTCGTACCCAAAAGAAGATACGTCCAGAAATATTGTAGCAACAGCTGTAGGTCAAAGGCCCATCACCAAAAACGGAAGACCCCTGCATTGAACCAGCCTACCGAAATGCCTCCCGTACCCAATAAAATAGACAGTATGAGTGTGGCTGGAATTGGCAATGCCGCAGCGGGTACATTAGCTGCGGATGCGCTGAAATCCATCTTCACCGATCGTTATAACAAACCGGCCACAAAGGGTGATCTTATTGCATTGGGCAACAAGATACAACGGTTCCAATTGGTTAAAAACCTTGCCCCCGGAATAGGTGGCGCCCTGCCCTACTTTGATATGGAAACTAAAAATATAGTCTACAGAAATCATAATGACCTCATTCCTTAAATATATGTCTTGGACAATCTGGCCAACTTAAAGGTCAAGGTTGTTCCATATAGCTTTGCCATTTGACCAAGAGGTATTTATCCTTACCGTTATTCTAACCTTAAAAACAACTACGCCCTTCTCTCTAAGACGGCATTGGAAGACCTGAGAATATATTTTAGGGAATGGAGGCCTCACACCTATTTATTCGAAGGAAGAAAAGGTGGGGAATACGCTGCCCAGAGTATACTGAAAATTGTAAAGGACGCAGCAATTAAAGCAAAAATACCACAAACTGTTACACCACATGTTTTGCGCCATAGTTTTGCCACCCATCTTCGGGAATCAGGTACCGATTTAAGACAGATCCAAGTGCTACTAGGCCATGGTTCCAGCAAAACAACAGAAATCTACACCCATGTAACCACAAATACTTTTAAAGAAATTAAAAATCCTTTAGATTAGTAGTGACAAAAGAGATATAAAGCAACTAGTTGCTATATACAATTGTTGTAAGTAATTTGCCATCGCCATTGTTCTTTTAGCTGAGGATTACCTGAGTTATATTGTGGATATAAAAAGTCGGAATCCCTAAATGGGCGGAAAAGGATCAAGGTAATATTCGACTCTTTCGGCGGATATTTCCCAAGTAGTTTAGCTTTCAGCGTTGAGAGCTGGCTCTCAGAACGTTGACACGTTAAAACTACTTGTAAAAGGACGGCAAAAATTTTGAGAAAGTCAAATTTCAAGTGGGATTTTATTGGTTTTCTACCCATTTAGAGGAGTTTAAGCCCCGTTTTACACTAATCATATTAGCTATATGGATTAATATAAAACGGGAGTCTCGGCAAAAAGAGACCCTGCTATTGTCTTACGGCAAACTATCAATGGTATTTATTCCTAATTTTAGGGTAAGATAAAATTAAAATAAAACCACTTACAACAGGTATTATAAGCAATGGCCCGAAAACATATTAGCCTGGAAAGGGGCCACTACTTATACACCAGTCGTTAGCTACAATTTAAACCAACCAATGAACTTCAATCAAATTGCAAGACATATAAAGGAAACTTATCTTAAGCCATTAGAGAAATTTGAGATTAACAACCTGCAAGACGTTAGGAATTTTCACGAGGAATTAATAAAAGTTCGTGTTGACTTAATTACAAAAGGAGGACCTCAAGTTATGCCACATTATAGAGGCGAACAAAATTTTGGCTGGGATATATTACCCGGAATTTTCCGTCCACCTTTCTCAACTGAAATTGACCTAACTAAAGCCCGTGATATTGAAAAGAATGGAGTTGACATTTTCAAGCGAAAGGTGATTGAAAATTATGGAGACAAACATTTATTTAAGCACAGTAAAAAACCATTTGGTGAAGATTGGGATTTATTATTCCAGGCTCAACACGCTGGAATTAAAACTAATCTGATTGATTTATCAACTTCAAGCGTTCATTCATCCTTCTTTATGTGTGAACCTTCCGAAAAACACGAAAATTCAGATGGACAATTTTGGGGTTTACTTGTTCCCCACGAATTTATTTTTAATGAAACTACGGATTATGATAAACTGCTTTATCCTAACTACAATCCTTTCGACTTAGATTCATCTTTCGTTTGTAACGTTCCAACCTATATTGATGATATTGACCAAAGAACTTATCAGTTTAGATTATTTAGGCAACACGGCAGATTATTTGCATCAAATAATTCTGATATAGATGTCCCTTTAAATAAAAAAGAATTTTGGAAAGATATGATGTTTCGAGTGAGAGTAAAGCCAGAAGCAAAGAAGACAATTTATAAGGAGCTCGTGGAAATCGGAATTGACAAAGAGAGATTAGTACTTACTGAAAGTGAGGAAGCGACTAAAATGATTGGGGAGGTTAATAACGAAATGAAAAAGTTATGAAGCCACCTAAATGGCATCGAGATGAAGTGATTCTTGCTCTTGACCTCTATCACAGTATTGAGGCAAGAGAAATGGATAGTAAAAACCTAAAAGTCATTGAGGTTTCAGAAATACTTAACAAACTTCCCATTCACACAGAAAGATTAGACAATGTAAGGTTTAGAAACCCGAATGGTGTATCAATGAAACTTAATAATTTCAAAGCTATCGACCCCGATTATGACGGAAAGGGAATGGACAGATATAGCAAATTGGACGAAGAAGTATTCTTTGAGTTTCAAAACAATGTTATTGGATTAAACAAAATTGCGGAAAAAATTAAAAACACTGTTTCTAATTCGGAATTGACTAAAAACTTATATAGAATTGGAGATGACGAGGAAGATGAAGAAATACAGGTCAAGGAAGGAAAAGTAATATATAAGTTACATAAACATAGAGAACGCAATCCTAAACTGAATAAAAAGAAAAAAGACACATATTTAAAGAAGTTCGGGAAATTAGATTGTGAAGTTTGCGGATTTGATTTCTATGAAATTTATGGCGAGTTAGGGAAAGGGTTTATGGAATGTCATCATAGAACACCATTATCCCAAATCGATGGAGAATCGATTACAACATTAAATGATTTAGCTTTGGTATGCGCAAATTGCCATAGAATGCTTCATCGTGAATTGGACATTTTAAGTGTAGCCGAATTGAAAAAAATGATAAAAAAACTGTAGCTAACAATGGTAACCGTTGCACAAGCCATTGATAAGTTAAAAAACGGATTCATATAAGCCTCTTTACGGGGCTTTTTTTATGTCGGGTCAGAATCGAGGCACCAAATTTAGATGCTTTATGCAAGTCCCGAACAAGTATTGAAGCGCACTTTTTACCAAGGCCGCCAAATCAAGCCGTCCCGCCCCACTTTTGGAACGTTTCCGTTCGAACTTCAGGTACTTTTTAAGATTATAGGCCATGGCCGAGAGGTGCATCACCTTGTTCGCCTGTTCGAGCCCTATCGTGTTCACCTTCCTCATGCCCATAAACTGTGTCAACGTTCCGAAAACGGGTTCCACCGTACTCTGTCGTTTCCCTTTCATATACTTGCCCTGTTTGCTGTTCACCCTTTTGATGTTACGCTCGTACTCGGCCCGGTAATAAGTGACGCTGAACTTCTTTTCCTGTGCGCTCTTACCCAGACAGCTACTTCTTATGGGACAATCGATACATACGTGTTTTCTCGCTCGATACTCTTTCTTTTTGGTGCCCGTACGATAATCATCGAACACCTTGGTGAACGGGATGACCTTGCCCTGTGGACAGATATAATGGTCTTCTTCCCCTATATATCGGAACCCCTCGGGACCGCCCTTGTACGTGCCATGGGGCGGAATGAAACTCTTTAGCCCGATTCCCTCTAGAAAGGCATAGTTCTCGCCACTGCTATACCCGGTGTCCGCTACGCAGTTCTCCCACACCAGGCCCTGCTTCCACAACCTTCTTTGTAGGCGTTTTACGATGTCGGGCAACTGTTGGTTGTCCTTCCCGTCCGCATGGTACGCCCTGATGTCCGTAATGACGTGGCGGGCCGTATCAACGCTCAATTGGCTCAGGTAGTTCAGCTTTCTGGCCTTGCCCGGTTTTACGCTGATCCTCGCATCGGGGTCCGTGGGGCTGTAATGTGTTTTGTTGCTCGTATACTTGGACCCCTTGTTCTTCGCCCCCGGGCGTTGGTCCTGGTCCTTCGCCCATTTTTTGTTCCTGCCCTTTATAGCCGCCAGTTCGTTCTTGCCCGCACTGACACTGCGCTGACCTTTATCCGACCTGTCGCCCTTGCTCTTGCGGTGCGGCTCCCCTTTGTCCATTGCGCTCAGGACACGTACCTTTCGCAGGTGTTCGTCCAGTTCCTCTTCGGGCACCTTAAGTTCCAAGGTGTCCATACTCGCATTGGCCTTCACCGGTGCGGAATCTATGGCCTGGGTATGGCCGCTCACCATTCCCTTCTCCACGCACATTCGTAAAACCTTGGTGAAGACTTCCTCGAATACACTTTCCGGGAACAGTTGGCGCGTACGGCTTATCGTACTGTGCCAGGGGAGCTCCTCGTCTATATCGTAACCGACGAAATAAAGGATGTCCAACCGCATCGAACAATGGGCCATGAGCTTGCGGTCGCTGATGATGTTCTCCAGGTAGCCCACAAGACAGAGCTTGAAGAAGACCACGGGGTCTATGCTCTTTTGGCCGCTGTTCCCATAATAACCTTCGGTAAGACCGTAAAGGGACCGGAGTTCCAAAACCTCCTTTAACCGCCTGTAGAAATTGTTCCTCGGTATACGTTCGCTCAACTGGAAATGGGCGAACAGCTTTTCTTGATACTCCTTTTTTCCCTGCATACCTAAAGTTAACCGCACAACGTTAAGATCATGTTCTCCTTATGTGGTTTTTTCGTTAACTTGTGCAACAGGCACAATGGCTATAAGAAATTGCTTGTTCTCGCCTACTTTGGCAATTTCTGTGGAATTTCCGTCTTGGTGCGTAATTGCAAAGTTAAGTGCTAACCAACGCAACGAAATCATACACCAGACCGTTCAATACAATACTTCTTCAATTTTTCAAGATTAGTTCTGGATACAATTACCTAGCATCTATTACTTATTATTCTAAGGAGTACTCAGCCAAGCAGAAAGTAATTTTTTTAAAACGTTTTGATTTTTATATCAGGAATTTTACATGAATCCAGTTATACTATAAATTATTAAATTTCAATTATTTAGAATATTTTGTACTTATATCTAAAAAAAATAATAGTTTAGGTTTCTATTAAAGTAAGTTAGTTCCCCTAGTATTTATTGCCAGAAACATTATTCCCCCATTTGTTGTAAATCAACCAATTGAGTAGAATAATAACCAACAATTATATATTATGAGAATTATTAGAAAGATTATGCTTTTCACGCTTGCTTTATTTTTCACTCCGTTAATCTTTAACGCACAAGAAATTTCGGCTACTATGGATTTCGAGAATGCCGAAGCCAATGTAGCAATTGTATCTAATTACGTAAATGCACTTCAAAACGAAGATGTGCAAACTATGGTAGCGCAGTTAGCAGATGATGCAAAAATTTATGGTCTAACCGGAGGTCCTTCAAACGTAATGAACCCCACGCAGTTATCCGAATATTACAAGGAAAGCTTCGCAACCACTAAACATAAGATTGACGAAAATACATCCTATGCCCCCATAAAAGTAACTGGTGGAATAAACGAGGGCGAGTGGGTCATGGTTTGGACTACCGATACCATTAGCTCTAAGAAAACCGGTCAAGAGATTCCGATACCTGCGCAGGTAACCTGTTTTTTAGAAAACGGTAAAATTACGATGATTGCCCATTACTACGATCAGTTAAATGTGATGACCTCTATAGGCTACACGCTACAACCCCCTTCAAAAGAGTAAATAAACTTGTCTTATTGATTCTCAAACCCAGAAAAAATTTCTGGGTTTGCTTTTAAAATATAATAATCCGCAGAGCTTTTGACAGGTATTGTTCAATCCCTTATTAGACCAAAATTATCTACTACTGAACGGAATATTGACTTGGTAGCGTGGAAAAAAACTGGCTACGCCACAACCAATAAACAATGCGGATTTTGGTTCTGGCCAGAAAATATAAATCAAAACCGTAAGATTCAGGTATGTACATGGTGGAAAGCAAGCCGCAGTTTGCTCCAATACCATTCATCACTCAAACGTTAGGGGTAATAATAAAAACACAGAATTGATTAAGAACATATGAAAATAGTAAAGAAAATAGGAAAATGGCTTTTGATTTTATTGGGGGCACTTATTACGTTTATTTTAGTTGTATTACTTATCATCAGAATCAATAGTTCTGGAGAAGAAGAACCTTTTTTAGATGAAAAGGGCAATGTACTTCCAAATAGTATAGCTACACATGAGGATATGACTATAAATGGAGTGCAACAAAGGGTTACTATTAGAGGGAAAGACAAAAATAACCCCGTACTACTAATAGTTCACGGAGGACCGGGTGCACCAATTTTACCGGTAATTTACAAACTATCAGGAATTGATCTAGAAGATATATTTACGGTTTGCTATTGGGAACAAAGAGGCTCCGGACTAGCTTATAATGATAGCATACCTGACTCGTCCATTACCTTAGACCATATAGTAGATGATGGTTTGGAACTATCAAATCAATTGAAAAAGACTTTCAAGAAAGATAAAATTTACATTGAAGGTTTATCGTGGGGAACAGCAGTAGCAGCTTATATGGTTCAAAAACAGCCTGAATTATATCACGCTTATATTGGTAGTGGTCTAATGGCCAACCTATCACTTTCAGAAGAGTTATCCTATGAATTTGCAATGTCTGAATCGCAAAAACATAATGATACCGTTTCAATCAGTCAATTAAAACAAATTGGGAGACCTCCTTACGTTAAAAACTCAAAAAATTCAGTAACCGAAGCCTTTGAAATAGAACGACAAATTGTAATGAAGTATGCGCCGATAAAACTTGATACCGACTTTAATTTTATTAAAAGTATGTTTTTAGATAATGGGTTAACCTTTAAGGAAAAATTTACTGATATGATAAATAGTCCTGAATCCTACTATCCTGCAGCTAAGATTTTACTACCTACTGCAATAGGTATGAACTTAATGCGTGATATTCCTGAGTTGAAAGTGCCCGTTTATATATTACAAGGAGACAATGACCATTTTACCGAAACGCCTGTAGCGAAAATGTATTTTGATTCCATTATAGCGCCATCTAAAAAATGGTTTTTGTTTGAAAATGGAACGCACGGTGTACAAATTGAGTATCCAGAAAAATATCGTTCAATATATATCAATGAAATACTGGGGAAATAATTACTATCCTCAACAATGTATATGAAAAATAGCGCAAGTAACTGACTACGTTTCATGAATAAACCTTTGCAAAGAATAATCAAATAAACCATATGAAAAATCTAGTACTCGTAATCTTCATTTTCACATCTGCACTATGTAATGCCCAAAACTACTCTTTTGTTCCAGATAGTTTACGACTAATATCTTATGAAGAATTAATGAAAAATCCACCCTCTAATGTCGGGTCGGTGTATTATGAAAACGGAACACCAACAACATTTAAAGAGGTTATTCCATTGGTAATGCAGAAAAAATTGACACCTCAAATGTTTGTTGACAAAGATGGAAATCATAAGATGCTTGTAGTTGTTAAAGCTGAAGTAAAAACAGAAAACATATCCATAGCCTATGAAGGCATGCCTGAGAAGTTGAAGAAATTAGGATATTCGTTTGGTAACTCAAAAAGTGATACCATAGTACTTATTGCACAAGGAGGCCCTTTCCCTAGATTGTTTACGGATGAAGTAAAAGCTATTTTTAAAGAGAAAGGAGAAATTGATGATACTAAATACTTCATCATAAATACGCATCAAGCCCAGACTATAGAACCTCAAACAATGTTAGAGAAAGAAATTTTATTTGACAAAGCCAAAATGTTGGGAACAAAAACTTCCGCAATGTTACATGAGCTTGTTAGTTATTTTAAGTCTGAAAATAAAAAGGTCTTTATTGTAGGTATATCGTATGGTTGTTTTGCAGGGCAAGACTATATTTCCAAGTTTGGTAATATTGCAGACGGGTATTTACTCATGGTAGGCAGGTTAGATATTGCGGAAGAAGTTTGGAGGGCATATTCCGAAGGAATTGACGCCGGTTTTGAAGAAGATGCTATTAGTACAAAGGTAGAACAAAAGGCTGAGGATTTAATGATGATCAATTCACACAAGGTTGCTGCTGCTTATGGTTATAAGCGATATTCGGAATTGTTGAAGAACACAGACCTATCCAATCTAATTTATTACCATGCCTTAAAGGATGCCAATGTTGGTAAACTAACTGAAGATGAAATTGATTTCCTTAATACCAAAGGTGCTCATGTTGTTGGTTTTGATGATGTACATACAGCGTGGAGAACACATTTGAAGGAAGCGTTGGAATTGCTATTAGCAAAACAACTATAACCAATGTCATTTTTTGAAATTATATAAACACTGCATAAATAGTTAGTTGCAGAATTCAAGGTTAAGATGTATTTATAAATCCGTTTTTATATTAATTTGGTTTATTGATAAAAAATATCAGGCTTGTACTTAACCGAAAGGAAAACCTCTTTTTACACGTTACGAGCCATATATTCGTTACCTGCAAGCACAAAAAACAATTATGGAATATTCAGTTAAAGCAAGTTCATCTTCAAAAAAGAGTGCTTCAATTCAAATTAAGCAATCGAAAATTAATTTTGGAATTACACCTGAATTTGCTGATACTATCCCAAATCCAGCAAAACTATTTTTGGGCTCATTTTCTTCCTGTATTCTAAAAAATGTGGAACGCTTTTCTGGTTTCATGAATTTTGAGTATTCCAAAGCTGAAATACTAGTAAAGGCCATTCGATTAGAGAAACCTCCTAGAATTGACAAAATAAACTATGAACTGAAGATTTACAGCACAGACACAAATTTAAATGTTGAATTGCTCAAAAAAAATATTGAAAAATTTGGCACTATATTTAATACCGTGCAGTTATCCTGTTCTATTGATGGAGATGTAAAATTAATTTATGAATGAAGGATATAAACTTTATTTTTTTAATCCTCACATTAGTAGCCGAAATAATTGGTACAATTGGCGGTTTCGGTTCATCCGTGTTTTTTGTACCATTGGGTAATTTTTATTTCGATTTTCAATCTGTCTTGGGGCTTACCGCAATATTCCATCTCTCCAGTAATCTGAGTAAAATATTTTTGTTTAAAAAAGGGTTAGACAAAAGGTTATTATTATCTATTGGAATACCATCAGTAATTTTTGTAGTAATTGGTGGGTTTCTATCAAAGATATTCAACAGTAATTTTTTAGAAATATTCTTAGGTATTTTCTTAATAGGATTTAGCTTGTTATTTCTTATTAAGAGTAAACTCAGCATATCTCCAAACGATAAAAACGCAGTTGTTGGAGGAGCACTATCCGGCTTCTCGGCCGGCTTATTAGGCACAGGAGGAGCTATTAGGGGGTTAACAATGGCCTCTTTCAATTTAGAAAAAAGTGTGTTTATTGCCACTTCTGCATTTATAGATTTTCTGATAGATTTTTCTAGAACATTTGTATATTATAGCAATGGATATATTCATAAGCACAACCTAAAATATGTGCCTTTTTTGTTTATAATTGGTCTAATAGGCACATTTATAGGAAAAAAGATTTTAGCCCATATTCCCCAAAGCAAATTCCGTAGGCTGTCTTTATCTTTAATACTTATTGTTGGAATTATTACTATGACCAAACTGCTGTTTAAACTATAAAAACCGACAACTACCAACGTATATACAAACGTTAGCAACCATACTTAAACCCCCGGAAGAATATAAAAGGAAAAATTAGCGGATTTTGAGCAAGGTCACAAGAAAAGCCAGTTGACAAAATAGCAATCATTGTACACCCCTTTAATTATAGCTAATATTTATCATCATTGGCCTATAAAAGAGAATTTCATAATGCGGGCAAAATAGCAACTAAATTTAAGTGCAGTCCGCAAGTTTTGTTAAGGTAGTTGTATTAAACCATGTCTCTCAGCAAGAGAACTAAGAAAGACAATCCTGGCATTGACCTATCAGTAGAATTTCTGCACTGTTTACTTTGTGATTTGCAACGGTAGGAATAGCCATGTCCGTAATGCTAATGTTTACGGCCATGGGGCATTTTGTGCTCACCAAGGGCATGACCATGATGATTCCAAAGTTCGTTCCCTTTAAAGAAGTTTTTGTTCACCTCACTGGAATCTTTGAAATTCTTCTCGCTGTAGGTCTATTGATTCCTAAACTGAAAACTACTAGTGGTTGGGCACTGATTATTTTTTTATTGTTCATGTTGCCGACGAATGTTTATGCCTCCATACATAATGTGAATTACCAAAAAGGAACCTTTGACGGAAATGGGCTTGCCTACCTATGGTTTCGTATACCCTTACAGATTTTATTTGTCGTTTGGACCTATTTGAGTTCGATACTCGTTTAAAAGTATTATGCTTTTAGCAATGAGAAGTAACCCTTAGCCAACAAAAGTTAAGAAACATATCAATTTGATGGAGGTTTTAGTCAAAATTTTTAATTTAAGGTCCACCAAAACCACATGAATATTGAAACCGGAAGGACCACAATTGCTAATTCTTAAAAATGTTGCCAGGTTCATTAACCTTACTCCTTTGGAAGAACAAAAATACCTCTCTTTACTTAGGGAAATAAAAGTAAAAAAGAGGGCATTCCTAATGCAGGCAGGCGATGTGGCTAAATATGAGTATTTTATTACCAAAGGTTGTTTGAAAGTTTATACGTTGGATGATACCGGCGCTCCCCATATATCGATGTTTGCAGTTGAGGATTATTGGACAGGAGACATGGCCAGTTTTATAACCAATAAACCTACCCGTTACTTTATTAAGGCTACCGAAGACTCGGAACTCTTAGGTATTTCCAGGGCAAACTACCAATTGCTTTTTCAGGAAATTCCAAAATTTGAAAGGTTCTATCGCATCCTGTATCAAAGGTCACTCATTAGCTATATCAAGCGCTCCAACCATGGCATCTCCTTAAGTGCCGAAGAACGTTATATCACCTTTAAAAAGAAATATCCCAACATCGTTCACAGAGTTACACAAAAAGACCTTGCGGCCTATATAGGCATTACCCCAGAGTTTATGAGCAAGATTATTACCAAAGTCAACAGAAGGTAAAAGTCTTAAACTAGTTCATTTTTTTTTATCTGCTCCTCACGCAATTTTGGGGCATGAAAAGAATACGACTCCTTTTATCCGTTGCAACCATTGCCTTTATGAGCAATCTGCATGCGCAAATTACCCAAGTAGAGTTGTTTAGTGGCTTTGATAAAACTGATTTTACTTTGTTCTCTAGTCAGCCTTTGAATATTAACCCGGCCCTTAGCATTAATACATTGGCTTTCTTTCAAAAATTCAGGCATGAAGAAAATCATGGTTTTGACGAACTAGGGATTCAACCAACCTTATTCTGGAGTTTTCATAAAAAAATTGCCGTTGGAGCCTCGTTATACTACAACAGTTTTGCCGGTTATTCCAAACGTTTGTCGGTCATGTACTCTCTTAAAAATTCACGATGGTTATTGGTTATTATTCCTACGGTAGCTCATTCAGAGCAAAAGCGCATCTTTCAGGGCGAATCGTTTGTACAGTTCCAGTTTCGTTCATCGCTAAACGATAAAATATCCATTTGGTTAAACGGTCAATTTTTAACCGTGTGGGACGAATTCAAGAGCCACTCAAGAAGCTTTCAGCAATTACGGGCCGGGGTATCGTTCTACACCCATCAGTTTGGGGTTGGGGTAGATTTTGACCAATACGGACCCAATCCCATTAAAAAATCATCCTTCGGGGTGTATTACCGAAAATCCATATAAACAATTTAATCTTAAAACGTATGAAACAGTTGACACAAAAACTTTTAAAAACGCAGCCGAATATCGGATTTGGCATTTCGAGACTGACCCTTGGTCTAATCATGCTTCCACATGGGGCGCAAAAATTTTTAGGTCTCTTTGGAGGCTATGGCTATTCGGCCACAATGGATTCTTTAACGGATCAAATGGGACTGCCGAGTATAGTGGCATTTTCCATTGTTATGATTGAATTTTTTGGCTCCATTTCTCTGATCTTAGGATTTTTAAGCAGGTTCTGGGCATTATCAATTGCCGGAATGTTCGTAGGTATCATTTACACCACTCAATGGCAACATGGTTTTTTCATGAATTGGTTCGGTAACCAAGCTGGCGAAGGCTATGAATATTCTCTTTTGATTATAGGCCTTGCATTAGCCACTTTGGTGAACGGCAGTGGGAACTGGTCATTGGATCATTTAATATCAAACAAAACAGTAGCATGAAAAAAGTAATCACTATGGCGGGTAGCAATAGCCAAAAATCAATCAACAAAAAATTACTTTCCTACACCTCTGGTTTATTGGAAAACACAAAAATCATTTCAATAGATCTAAACGATTATGTTTTACCCATATATGGGGTAGATTATGAGGAGGAAAATGGAATTCCCACTGCGGTTAGAAGATTAAACGAATTAATGGATGAGGCAGATGGCTTTATGATCTCCTTAGCAGAGCACAATGGGTCTTATGCCGCTGTCTTTAAAAATACCATTGATTGGCTTTCTAGGGTAAACATAAAAATTTGGAGGGAAAAACCCTTACTCTTACTGGCAACTTCACCTGGAGGTAGGGGTGGCAAAACGGTATTGGAATCGGCCAAGGCCTATTTTCCTTTCTTGGGAGCGAAGGTGATAGCAGATTTTTCACTGCCTAATTTCTATGATAATTTTAAAGAGAAAAAAGTGGTAGCAGGTAATTTTAAAAAGGAAGTTGATAAAAAATCAATAGAATTTTATAACCAACTCTAAGTTTTCTTAAGGGTTAAGGGGGGATAGTATTCAAAAAATGTCCTCCCCCCCTTAATTATAGTATCACCGAAAGGCTTAGATGAGTTGATTATATTATTTGTTCAAACCGAATTACTTATTTTATTTAACTTTAAGTTTTTGATTTAAATGATACCATGACACGTGATTTTATACATATCAATGACTTTATAATTTTGGTTGAAGAAGCTAATTCTACCAATATAGAAGTTGATTCATGCCGATTTGATGAACCGATTGTAGGCGTTGCCTTTTATGGTTCTGGCAATGTGGACCTAACCGTAAAATATCATCAAAACCAAAAAAAATTTCAATACACCAAAGGACTTTCTCTATCCTTTTATGCAGACGAGCAAGTAGAGTTTGAACATACCGTAAGTCCAAATAAGAATTTAAAGTGCATCGTTGTAGCTACTAAACTTAGTAATATGGAACAGTTGCCCAATCAAGAAGGCGAATTGTTTTCTGACTTATTGAAAGAATTGGTAAATCCTAAGGCTAGCTATGTAGAAGGTCCATGTTTCTATATGATCCCGGAGATGGAAAACATCGTGGATGCATTTTTCTCAAACAGTTACTCCGGTAAAACGAAAATGATGTTTTTTAGGAGCCATATAACCGCATTGTTATCGCACTTTTTTGGTCAGCTTGCCATCAAACAGGAAGAGGTCTCAAAACCAAAACATCGAAAGCAATTAGATAAGGCAAAAGACATTCTTTTGGAAAATTTGGATAATCCACCTTCACTTTCGGAGCTTTCCCAAGCTATTGGTTTTAATACTACCAGTCTTAAAAAAGAGTTTAAGGCCATTTTTGGAGTGCCCGTATTTAAATATCTTCAGAATGAAAGGCTTGTTTCTGCCCATAAACTCATTAGTGAAAAAGAGGCTACAGTGCAAGAGGCCGCATGGCAAGTTGGATACGACAGCCTGAGCTCCTTCTCTAATGCCTTCGTGAAAAGGTTTGGTTACCGTCCTAGTCAAATTAAATAAACCTCCTTCTTCCATCCTGAAAATCGTAGTAGGAAAAAAATTCCCGTAGAAATTTATTGACCATGAATTTGTTTGCCTCTCTTTTCTTGGGGCCACTTTTGGAACAAATCATACTTCTTTTGGAATAAGTGCTTAATTGGCCATAGACATAGATTTGTATCATAATTTAAACACTAAGATTATGACAACCAGCAGATTATTAAGTATTGTTTATGGCGCATTCGTATGGATCTTGGGCGTAAGCGTTTACTTGCTTTCTTTTAGTTTCCCATTACTTGACAACGTAGAATTACAATCTAGCATAGCACTATTCTTAGGTATTATTCCCAGTGCGTGTCTAGGTACATATTTGTTTTACAAAAAGGGGCGAATGAGACCTTGTGTATTGGCACTGACCTTTGTGCTCATCGCCACCATCTTGGATATATTCATTACGGTACCCGTGTTTATAATTCCTACAGGGGGTAGTTATGCAACCTTTTTTGGGGACCCCATGTTTTTTATCATTATTGTTGAATTCTTTTTCACTGTAGTGTACTTCAGAAAATATACTCTTCAAAAAACAGCATCGTGATAAACTTGGTGAAATTCATTATTGCTTTAATTTTTGAATATGTACTTGAATTATAGCTGTTTAATGGGGGGCTTTTAGAAAAATATATATCCAAAGGCTGAAAAGTGAAACTTCCTTCTAATGAGTATCAAACATTGCTAATCTGGAGTTCATCCACAAAAACCAACAAAATGGAAATAAAGTTTAAAATGATTGTTTTGATGCTGAGCATCTTGTATACGGGGCTCACCGCGGGATTGTGCTTCACATGGTCCAACGCCATCACACCGGGTATTGGTAGATTGGATGATTTGGGGTTCTTGCAATCCTTTCAAGCAATGAACCGTGCTATCATCAACCGTAGTTTTTTAGTTGTATTTTTTGCCCCCATAGTGCTGTTGTTCTTAAATGCCTTTCTGCACCGGAATGCATTTTCTATGACAATGTGGTCATTTACACTTGCTGCACTTTTATATTTCGTAGGTATCGGTTTGATTACGATTCTTAAAAATGTTCCCCTAAACGAAATACTTGATAAAACTACTTTGGAACAGCTTTCCGCTGCCGAACTCAAGGAACTGAGAACCAAATTTGAGCATACATGGAATCGCTGGCATATACAGCGTACCATTGCTTCTTTCACATCTTTTGCCCTATTGCTGATAGGCCTCATTTACACAAAATAATACTGTAAAAATTATAAATCTTAAATCATGAAATCAGAAAACATTTTAGTTATCGGAGGAACCGGAAAAACCGGTCGTCGAGTTGCAGACAATTTGGCAAATACCGGACACAACGTTCGTGTTGCCGGCAGAAAAACAAGTCCTGCTTTTGATTGGGAGAATCCTGAAAGCTATAGAGCCGCCTTAATAGGTATAGACAGGGCGTATATTGTGTATTATCCCGATTTGGCGGTGCCAGGTTCTAGAGATGCCATAAAAGCACTGACCGAAAAAGCTCTGGAAGCCGGTTTAAAGAAGGTAGTGTTACTTTCAGGCAAGGGAGAAGCCGAAGCGGAGGCTTGTGAGGCCATAGTAGCAAATTCTGGTCTTAACTATTCACTGGTTAGGGCCTCTTGGTTCAATCAAAATTTTAGCGAAGGTGCCTTTTTAGATTTTGTTTTGAATGGCACCGTTGCCCTGCCCATGCCAAAGGCTGAAATTCCTTTTGTAGATGTAAACGATATTGCAGATGTAGTGTCCAAAGTACTAATGGATGATTCCTATAACGGACAAACCATTACCGTAACGGGACCACAAAAGAGAACCTTTGCAGAGGTGGTAGAAATTATGGCCAAAGCCGCTGACAGATCCATTCAATATATTCCTATCTCTATTGAGGAGTTTAAGGAAGGAATGCGCCAAGCCGGCCTACCCGATTCTTACGTATGGCTTTTTGGCTATCTGTTCAAAGAAGTATTGGGAAATCCTGATAACCAAGAAATTTCCAATGATGTGGCCAAAGTATTGGGAAGGCCCGCCATTGATTTCAAAAGCTACGCATCGCAAACGGCAAAAAGCGGTATTTGGAACTAAAATTAAAATAGCAAAGACAAAATGAAAGATATGATTTTCCTTCTAATCTATATGGTAGGATTTGCTTTTCAGGTTACAGCGCAAGAAATTCCATTAAGTCCTATGAACAATCCGGCAAATATTAATTTGCTTCAAACTGAAACCACAAAAATGTCTTGGACCATGCTTCAAGATTCAAAAGAAGTGAAAATCGGCGAAGTCGTAACGGATATAAAAAAAGGAGAAGACTCCGTTACGATTATAACGAGGGTTGTTTTGAAACAGTCGCCCGTAACTTGGGTAGACAGTACTATAGTAAGAACTTATGATTTTGCACCTATTTATCATTCTTCATACAATCAACAAAGAGATATGGTGTTAAGGTTTGGCGAAAAGATAACCGGTTTTTTTCTGGATAAGGATACTGGAGCAAAAACCCAATTAGATGAAGAGGTCAGTATGCCTTTTTTTGATAGCAATTTTTATCCTCAATTGATTAGGTTGCTTCCTTTTGAGGAGAACTTTTCAAAAACCATTTCCATTTTTGATTACAATCCCAAATTAAAAACGGGAGTCATAACGGCAACTATTAGGGGAGTTGAAGAAGTCAACTTTGAGCATGAGGGAAAGTCAGTGGCAGTTTGGAAGGTAGAGGTTACGGATGATATTTCGAACAATTTAACTACAAGTGTCTATTACCTAAATAAATACAACAGAAAAATATTAAGGCAAGAAATTCATTTGGGCGGTAAGACGATGGTAATGCGGATAGTAGGATAGACTATCTATTAACAAAAACAATTTATGAAAAATTGAACAACACAACTATTTCAAAAATCGCTCCAGGTGTCATGATTGTGAAACGTTATTCTTACTTTCTAAGACTAGTTGATTCAAAGGTGGATGATTATGAAATTTTGATTAAATTGCTGTTCAAAATTTTGAATTAATTGTGAACACAAAACTGAACACGTTTTTGAACACGATTTTATAATATAGCATCACGGGAAGCCCTGTTTTCAGGGGTTCATGATTTTCAAAGTTGAATTCATAACCCGGAGGTCGGGGGATCGTGCCCCCCTCTCGCTACAAGGCTTAAAACCAATGAAAACAACGGTTTGTGTACTCACAAGCCGTTTTTTTATGCCTTCTATTTCCGTACTTTTACAAAACGTACACGAAACAGTACACACTTTTAGAATGAAACCAAACTTTACCGAGCCAAAGATTTATACTGGCGGAGTGGATATTAAACAGTGGTCCAAACTCACCAAAACTGAACAAGAAAATGCCCTGAACAAATCTTGGTATATCTATTTTTCATTTCGTGATCCCGATACCGGGATACTTAAACGCCAACCCAACATCAAAGCTGGTGCGAACCGATTTACCAATAAAAGGGAGCGACTTTCCTTTCTTAAAATTCTTCAGGCTAAGTTAATTTTGCTTTTGAACGAAGGGTTTAGTCCATATCAAAGAAGTATAGAACTGGAAAATAAGTTCAAAAACCCTGAACAGGTCAGCGAGCAAATTAAAGTTACTCCTCAGCTCCCCGTAAAAAGAACTGAAGAAGTCAAAAAAGTAGTTGTTCCAAAACCGACCGCACCACCACCCCCTAAAGAAATAGATATTTTTTCTGCGTTGGATAACGAACCCATTGAAGGGAATGATAAAGCCAATGAAACAATAGAGGAGCCCAAAATATCCGTTGCGGAGGCTTTTGAGCTCGGTTTTAAAATAAAAAAGAGTACTCTTAACGCTAATTCGTTTTCAAAGTATTCAAATCGGATAATCAGGTTTCAGAAGTGGTTGGATGAAAACAATGTCGATACTTCGGATATTAAGAATATAAATAAGAAAATCGTCATTCAACATTTAAATTGGGTACTTCAAAAAACCAGTGCCAGAAACAGGAACAATGTAAGAACTGCTTTAAGTTCTTTTTTTACCACTCTGGAGAACAACGAACTGATAGAAGATAACTTCATCCTTAAAATCAACATATTGAAGTCTGTTCCTAAACGGAACAAAACCTACACACCTCAATTAATAAAGGACATTGACTATTATATGAAGGAGAACGACCCATTATTGCGTTTGTTCGTTCAATTTGTATCCTATAACTTTTTACGCCCTATAGAAGTGTGTAGATTAAAAATAAGCGATGTTGATGTTCAAGACCAAAAACTATACGTTAGGGCAAAAAACAAACCCGTAAAAATAAAGATCATACCCAAAATCATGCTTGATGTATTACCCGATATTTCAAAAATGAGAAAGGATGATTTTCTCTTCAACCCATACGAAATTGGTGGAAAGTGGGAGGCCGATGAAACTCAAAAAAGAAACTACTTTTCTAAGCGCTATAAAAAAGTCAAGGACCACTTTAAACTAGGGGAAGAATATGGTTTATATAGTTTTAGGCATACCTTTATTACCCGGCTTTATAGGGAAATGGAGAAAAATAGTACTCCGGAAGTTGTAAAAAGCAGATTGATGCTTATTACCGGGCATTCTACACGAGATTCGTTAGATAAATACCTTAGAGATATAGACGCTGCATTACCGGAAGATTACTCAAAGCTTTTAGAATAATAGAATTAAATTGAACCAATGACTTATTTCGGACTATTAAAAGACTTGGATTTAAATTCTGTAACTCTAAACGAGCTAAAAGAAATACATCTATCCAATGGATTGTTTCAAAAAGTGGACCGTGTCATACTTTCTCTTGATAAGAGCCCGAATCCGGTTACTCAACAAAACAGTCAACCGGTGTACGTACCCAATAGCGTAATGTGCAAAGAATTTTATGATTACATCCTTGAGGTTTACGAGGATGTAATCGAAAATTCCCTAATAGGATTTCTATACAACTATGAAGAAGATGCCATGGGGCTCGACGAAATAGAGGCTAGAAAGATCGCCCTGAATTATTATAAGGAGATTGCACAGTATATCATAAAAGATGAATTTGATATCCTAAGTGTCAACAAGTCTGGAACCGGCTTTGCTAGTATGAAAAGAGCAAAAAAGCTAGAGCTTTTTAATATGAGAAAGGAAGTATTACAAGAAAAACTTGTTACCCGAAACCCCATGCCACTCACCCACTTCCTTGTTGGTGACACTAACTATTTTGATGAAAACTTAATATCTAAACTTCCCATATTGGATGAAATACTGAAGTTTGAAGCTTCATTAAAAATTATGTTGATTTTGAATGAACAATATAATTTTGAACATGATGACACTAATTCTAACCTTGCCGCAAAAAGGCAATCAGCATCGTCACCAGAAAAGAAACTAAAAGTTAAAAAGAAAAAGGCACCACTATTGTCTGAAAGTGATGCCATAAACTTTTTAATCGACAATGTTTTTATCAAACAAGCGGAAAAGAATACAACCTGAATCGCCTAATAGTTTTCACCGTATTCAATCCAAATCTTTAATTGAAATTCAAAAAAAAATGGAAGCCCTTAGTCCTGGTCACAATAGTATATACCATTTTTAAGGATGTACCCCCATGATGAGGCCAGGTACAAGAAAAAAACATAAACTATTGATTTTCAGTCAATAGAAAATATATTAGGTTTTAAAAAACTGGCTTACCACTGGCTTACCACCGGCTTACCACCGGTACAGCTTATAGTTGTACCGGCGACCTAAATCTAGTTATACAGACGGCTCAGTATCCACAGTAGACTCTAAAACAGATTCTATAGTATCGGATATGTTCTCAAACAGGTCATACCCTGTCAAACTCTCTATATTATCTACCGTGGTTTTGAATTGTGTCCAATCCGTGTTTATATCTTGGTCATTAGGAACCAGTACAGCTATTACCCTTGTGGATGTGGTCACACGTTGAATATCATTAGTTCCATTAGGTAAAATCAATGCTACTTTCCAGAAAGAATCCGGCACGTTTATTTTTCCATTCGATATAGTATTTGCAGCCCCATTGCTTCCCGTTCCACCGGTTCCAACAACCCCGGAAATAATATGGACTTCATTCCCATCTAAAGTTAAGGAACGTAAATAGCTTTCAAGATTGGCCCACGACCTACGGTTATTATCCGGAGCCTGTGGTGCTATATTGGTCATATAATAGGTGTTCTCATTTGAGTCTTCGTTACCATTACGGTCTGCCGAAGGACATAAATGGCCCCTATCAAAACCAGAATTGGTATAATCACTGGTTGTTGCTCTAAAAAAAGTATTTGGCAAAGTTGTATCCGATTTGAAACAGTTACATCTTGAAGTAGTACCTGTCCATGCCTCGCTTAAATGCCAGCTGACCCAATTGGCAGTACCGTTACTGTTATTATATGAAAGGCTGAAATCTGGTTTAGAAAGGAAATAATTATTAGGAGAGGAAGCTGCATCAGAAGGATTGCCAAAAGTAAGGTTACTATCCATAGATGGACTATCCCCACCCCCTGATGTATTTATATCAATTTCAATATTATCTATATTAATTCTATTAGAGCCCCCAGAAATCTTATAAATACCATACCGGACACTTTGGGTATCATTTACCTCAAATGTAACCGTGTTCAATGTCGTTGAATTCGTGGTTATAGTGTCCCCTACAAAGTACCAGGTTACACCATCATCATAAGACGATACCAATCTCCAATCCGATGAACCGTTACTACCATATGCAGCATGGCGGACAAGAATACTACTAGCTCCATTATCCATATTGAAACTCATGGTTAACATTCCGGTATTCCTAATTCTTACGGACTTAGATCCGAACTTTCGGTCGTTCGTTAAAGAACCTAAAAGGGCATCATCAAGATACCAATCTCCAGAAGGGGATAAACTTACACTGCCTGCGGCATAAGTTCCTTTTGAACCAGACTCAAAAGTTTCAGTAAACCCAACATCTTTTGCTGTTAAGTTTTGAGATTTATGCTTGTGTGGACCTTGATTGTCATAGTAATATGTGGGAACATCCAGTTCACCATTTATTGTAATCCCTTCTAACGGGATTGCTTCTATTGGAATTTCCTCGTAAATAGAATTATCCGGATGATATTCATCCTTGGAACAACCAATTAAAAATAAGGATACGAGAGCAAAAAGAGAAACATAATTTGGGGTAAAGTTCTTCATAAGGCTATTACTTTTAGTTTTACAATGTGATGTCATGTAAACATAATGTAATATTTCACTTACTTATTGTGCGTTGTATAGAATGCTTGGAAATTGACCTAAATAGTAGTAAAAGAGACTAAATTTCAAGTACGATTTGGCGTGGTGTAGATAGTACTATTAAGTCACACACAACACCTTATTTTAACCAAGTGTAATTACAATTACCATACTACCCGATGTCTCAATCGTAATATCACCGTATCGCCCCACCTCGTAAATACTTGATTATCAAATAGGACCACATGACCCGCTCGCGACAACCACGGTACAACCACGGTACAACCATGGTACAACCGTGTCACAACCAGGGTACACCCGCATCACCGTCATAAACACATTGCACCCCTACTGCAAATAACTAATAATCAAATATTACCATATTACCACATCTCCAAGTAACCATAACCATACGACTACCACACTATAAGTATATCACCCCAACCGCCGCAACCATACTACAACCACATCACCCCACCTTAACGATAAAAGTTTGTTGATATATGTTAACATGTTGAATTTTTAAATCAACATAGACCCTTGTGATTTGAAGTTATTATAAAACAAAATTAAAGTTTAGGTAATATATGGGTTAACTTATCTGGGTATCATTGCAGGTGTTAGACCACACCTATGAAAATCTCAGATGCCAATTTGTTTTTGCTCACTCTCAAAGACAACGAGGTTGCTTTTAAGCAACTCTATGACCGGCTCTGGAAAAGCCTCTACCTATTCTCCCTAAAGCTGTTAAAGAATGAAACGGAAGCCAAAGATGTAGTTCAAGATGTTTTCTGTAACCTCTGGACCAAAAGGAAGGAGCTCGAAATCAAAAATGTAAAATCTTACTTATTTTCTGCAACTAAATACAAGTGTTTGGAATATATCAGAAAAAACAAAAATTATATTGATTTACTAACTCAGATAAATCTTGTCGATACAGAAAACAACACAGAGAGAGAATTAGACTTTAGGGAAACAAAGTCCAAAATAGAAAATGGTATCAACTCCTTGCCATTAAAAACCAAACAGATTTTTACCATGAGTAGGTTTGATGACCTTTCCAATAAAGAAATTGCTCATGAATTGAATATTTCAATAAAAACTGTTGAGTACCATATCACACAGTCAATCAAACGATTGACCCCTGTAATTGCTTCTTGAATTATTTTTTTCAAAAAAAAAGTACATTCTTCCTTAGGGTCATCGGCCAATTTACACTCTTACTATTAGAGCATCATAATAATGACCGAAAAGGAACTTCAACATTTAATCGATAAATATACCTCAGGTAGATGTAACCAGAAGGAACAAGAACTAATGGATAAAGTTCTTGATGGTTATAATGAAACCGAAGCACCTCTAATCGAGCTTGAAGAAGAAACTCTTATTCAAGATGAGATATATTCCAACATTATTAAAAAGAGAACAATTCCAACTAAAACTCAACCTAACACTAAATATAAATGGCTGAAGATTTCCGCAGCAATAGTTCTATTATTATTTAGTTTAAGCGCAGTTTTCTATAATGTAAATCCTTTTGCCGAAACCGAGGTTATTGCACAGAAATTTATAATTAAATCCACAGAATGGGGTCAACGCTCAACCCTAAAATTACAAGACGGAACAAAGATTAGTTTAAATGCTGGCAGTAGCATTGAGTTTCCCGAAAGCTTCAACGAGCATTCTACTAGAGATGTGAAATTAATAGGTGAAGCATTTTTTGAAGTAGCAAAAAATCCGAATAAACCGTTTATCATACATACCGAGAACGTAACAACTCAAGTATTGGGAACCTCGTTCAATGTAAACGCTTACGATTTTAGCGAAAATATATCAGTTACGGTCAGGACAGGGAAAGTACGCGTACAATCGGAAAATAAGGATGGTGACATCAATACGGTATATCTAGCGCCAAACCAAATGGCTGAGTATAGTAAAAAAGGGGATGAACTTATTACATCTACCGTTGCCAATGAGAATTATCTAGATTGGAAAAATGGAATTATCAGATTTAACGACATCACTTTCTTAGAGGCCTCAAAAATGCTAACCAGATGGTATGGTATTGAAGTAGACTTCCAGTCTCCAGCTCTTAAAAACTGTCATATTACGGCACGTTACGAGAAAGCAAAACTTCATGTAGTCTTAGAGAGTATAAAATTTGCTACCAAAGGAATGGATTATGAGTATTTAGAAAATAACACCATTTTATTAAAAGGATCATGCAACCATTAAAACCCTAAACCACCATGTAAGATAGACTCAAAACAAAAAAAGCAGCCTGTGACACTTTGGCGAGGATCAACAGACTGCATAGCATTTAACGATTAAATAGATAACCATTAAACATTTTGTGAAGTTATGAATTCACTAAGTATTAAACAATTTATTGCGTTGACAATGAAAATTACCGTTCTACTTGTGATTGTTGCGCTAATGAACCCTCTTTTTGCATCGACGGTTGAAGCACAACGATTAGACCAAGTTTCCGTAGAACTATCCCTAAGGAATGCCTCTATTGAAGAGGTCATCTCAACTATTGAGGAACAAACTGCATTTAACTTTGTTTATGGGCGTTCCATTACCAATTTAAAAAATAGGTACAACTTTAATTACAGTGGGGTTTCCTTAAAATCGGTTTTGGAGATTCTGGCCAAAGACGCTGGTCTTGCATTCAGGCGAATTGATGAGAACATTTCCATAGATAGACGAAAGCAAACCGAAAAAAAAGTTGTTGACCTAATTTTTCAACAAGTTGAAGGAAGGGTCCTAGACGAAACCGGCCAACCCTTACCTGGTGCCTCAATTGTAGAAAAAGGAACTACTAATGGTACGGCTACCGATTTTGACGGTAATTATAGTATTGATGTTGGTCCTGATGCGGTATTGGTTGTTTCTTATATTGGTTACAACACGGAATATATTCCTGTAGGAAACGAGACTCAGATAGACATTAAATTATCCATGGCTTCTTCCGCACTACAAGAAGTTGTACTTATTGGCTACGGACAACAGGCCAGGGCCAAAGTTGTTGGGTCGGTTTCAGAAATAAAAAACAGCGAACTTGAAAATGTTACCGCTGCTACGGTTGACCAGCAACTGGCCGGTAAAATTTCCGGGGTAATTATTAACCAATCAAACGGGCAACCGGGTACAGATTCGCAAATTATCATTAGAGGTACAGGAACACTAACTGCGGGTACCAACCCTTTAATCGTAGTTGATGGTTTTCCGCTTACGGAGGGTAGTTCATTAAGTTCTGTAAACCCTAACGATATTGCCGAAATCAATATTTTAAAAGATGCTGCTTCTGCATCTATCTATGGTTCAAGAGCTGCTAATGGAGTAATATTGATTACTACCAAATCCGGTACCCGTAATCAAAAGACAACGGTAACACTAGAAACTTATGGAGGCGTGCAACAGCAAAGCTCCGGAGTGGAATTGGTAGATGGTTATGAGTTTGCTCAATTCCTAACTGAAGCTAGGAACTGGGGCTATGTTTCCAAAGACCCCGCTAATAGAAGCGAAACAGATCCAAACTCTGTAAGGGTCACAAAACTAATTGATGGAAAACAAATTGACGGTCGTGAACTTTTCTTGCCGGAATTAACTCCCTACTTAAATGGTGAGCCCGGTCTTGTGAATACTGACTGGATCAATGAAGGCTTCAGAAATGCTGCTTTATCGAACTATGCGCTTTCTGTTTCTGGAGGAAATGAAAAAACAACCTACTATACATCTTTAGGATATTATGATCAAGAAGGTGTTGTTGTTGGTACGGATTTTAAACGTTACTCGGGATCTGTAAACCTTCAGAGTCAAATCTCGGAAAAGGTCAAATTTGGCATCAACTTAAAACCTACATATTCTATTGAAAACTCAGTAGATCAAGGTAGCCGTAGCAACGGTGTATTGGGGCTCTCTGTTCTTAATTTTCCATTTTATAGTCCATATAATTCAGATGGAAGCATTAATATTAGTGATCAACTTGTACACGAACAGCATGAAGTTGAAGGCGTTCGCATTAACGGTACACCGGTTGAAAACCTAATTGCCACAGCCAATTTAATTACGGACGTAAAAAAACGATTTAGGATTTTTGGTAATGCCTTTATTGATGCAGAAATTCTAGAGGGACTAACCTATAAATTCTCATTGGGTGGCGATTATGATTCCTATGTTAGGGACTACTACTACCCTATTGGTGTGGGATCATACCGAACTCCAGCCCCTAGAGCGGATGCCAATGGAGAACAACGCAAACAGAACAAAATCAACTATTTGCTAGAGAATACCTTAACGTATGACAAGAGTTTTGGGAAACATCACCTTAACCTCTTAGGTGGTTATACTTTTCAAAAGGAAAATACGGATTATACCAGGGTAATAGGTACCGGATACGCAGATGATAACATTCAGAACATTGCGGGCGCTAGTGCTTTTACGGCATCGGCGGATGTAGGTATATGGACGTTAGAGTCTTACTTGGCTCGTTTGCAATATGATTTCGATTCTAAATATCTGATATCAGCAGCTATTCGTCGAGACGGTTCTTCTAGATTCGGAATCAACAACAGATGGGGTAACTTCCCTTCTATTGCAGCAGGTTGGGTGTTTACTAGAGAAGAATTTTTCCCTCAAAATGATGTTGTAAGTTTTGGTAAAATATCGGCCAGTTGGGGACAAACAGGTAACAACCAGATTGGCACCTACGCTTCTAAAGCATTGGTAACGGATTCCAACTATGTATTTGATGGTGGTATTGCACCAGGATATATTACCACATCTGCCCCTAATCCAGATTTGGGTTGGGAAGTAGCTTCTTCCTTTAACATTGGCCTAGACCTTGGTTTGTTCAATAACAAGCTAAACTTTAACATGGCCTATTACAAGACCAACACCAAAGATTTGCTATTGGATGTTCCCGTTCCACAGCAAACTGGTTATGATAATGTATTGGCCAATATTGGAGAGATGGAAAACCAAGGCTGGGAATTTCAAATATCTGGCAACAGCTTTAAAGTAGGAGAATTAGGTATTGGATTCAATGCTAACCTAACCTCATATGAGAACGAAGTTATTGCTCTTGGGCCCGGTCAAGATAAAATTGCTACAGGTAGGGACCAACTTTTTACAACCCAGATTGGTAGACCTATTGCTGAAATCTATGGCTACACCTTAGATGGTGTATTCAAGACACAAGAAGAAATCGACTCTACACCACATTTAGACGGTACGCTTACGGGCGATTTAAAAGTGGTTGACCTCAATAATGACGGTGTTATAGATGATGATGATAAAATATCCAAAGGCACTTATGCTCCTGACTTCACCTACGGGTTTGGGGTAAACTTAGATTACAAAGGGTTTACTATAAGCGCCAATTTTGCAGGTGTTGAAGGAAGAACATTATTAGATGGCGACCTTAGTTCGATAACTGAATCCGGGGAAGGTTTTGGGGTTCCTACCAAATATTACTTTGACAATAGGTACCACCCTGTCAACAATCCTGATGGATTTTTGGGACAACCCAACTTTGGTAATTTTTCCAACTCTAGAAAAATTCTGCGTAGCTCTGTTACCGTTGAAGAGAACAATGGAGATTATTTCAGGTTTAGAGACTTACGAGTAGGTTATAATTTTCAGGAAAACCTCTTGGAGAGGATTAAACTTTCCGGTTTGCAAATCTATTTTTCAGGAAACAACCTATTTACCTCTACTAAGTGGAGAGGCTGGAATCCTGATGGAACTTCTAGTGACATACTCACGTCCGGCTACAATTCCGGCGGTAACTACCCTATATCCAAGACCTATACAATCGGTTTAAAAATCTCATACTAAAAAGCTATTCAAATGAAAAAGTATATATCCTTAACTATTGCAGTTCTTGCACTGGGATTGGTGAGCTGCGAAAAAGAATTGATACAAAACCCAACCACCACTAAGGTTGCTGATAATTTTTATGCCAATGAGGCAGAAATGGAAGAAGCTGTAAATGCGGTATTCGCTACACTGCAATTTACAGGCGTTTATGACACGGCCATGCCCGCTGTGGGAGAATTGCCAGGTGAAGACGCCTACGATGAAACCCCGGCCAATGATGGTGGCAACTACGGAATGTTAGACGATTTTATTGTTATTCCACAAAGTAGCCTCATCGCCAACGTTTGGGAGGATACCTACAAGGGCATTCAAAGAGCCAATATCGTGCTCAGTAGAATTCAAGAGGTAGAGTTTGAAGATGCAGAATTAAAACAGACACGTACCGGAGAAATGCTCTTCATTAGAGCTCTGCTTTATTTTAATTTGGTGAGAACTTTTGGAGACGTTCCCCTTATTATAAACGAAGTTGAAAACCCACAGGAATACTTTGGCCAGTCCAGAACACCTGTTGCTGAAGTCTATACTCAGATTATTTCAGATTTGGAAGCTGCGGAAAGTGCTCTACCCTCTCGTAATGACAACAATAGAGGACGCGTTGTAAAAACGGCAGCACAAACCCTTTTGGGTAAAGTACACCTTACCCTAGGAGATTACTCTGCCGCAAAGGAAAGTTTGTTAAATGTGATGAACTCTAACGCACATGATTTAATTGCGGTAGATGAAGTGTTTTCAGTTGATAACGAACTTAACGAAGAGCTCATATTTGTGGTGCAGTACGCTTCAGGAATAAACTCTAATGGCGAAGGTTCAGATGCTTACAGAATGTTCAACCCAACCGGAAGACAAGATGGCGGTATGGCAGGAACCAAAGGACATGGTGTACTTAAGCCTGATTTTTTCGCATTGTACGAGGATGCCGATACCCGAAAAGGCATATTTGTAGGGCAATTGGAATCCGGTTTGGGCTATAACAATAAAATTGCCGTTCCAACTACGGTAATTGGTGACTCTCCTAGTGATTGGGTGGTATTGCGTTACGCAGACGTGCTCCTCATGTTGGCCGAGATAGAAAACGAATTGGGCAATACCACGGAAGCAACCTCTTATTTGAACGAAATTCGTAGCAGAGCTGATCTTGGGGATTATAGTGGTGGTATGGATAAGGCCTCATTGTTTGCTGAAATTGATTTACAAAGACGTTTAGAATTGGTTTGGGAAGGTCACCGTTGGTTCGATTTATTACGCCAAGGCCGCGCACAGTCCGTTCTGGGCATCACAGATGTCAATAAATTATTGCTACCGTTGCCTGCAAGTCAAATTGCGGCAGATCCGGCATTGGTTCAAAATCCAGGATACTAAGAATAGAACATGAGGAACAAGATAATACATACAGCAAAAGCGCTTTTGTTTTTGCTTTTCGGAATGCAAATAGTTGTGGGACAAGAGTCCCACAACGCATCCCAAAGCAAGGCAGCGCAAATTTTATATCAACTTAAAAATCCGACAGCGGAATACATTGTTGCTATTTCCCATAGGGGAGATTGGCGTTATGCACCGGAAAATTCATTAATGGCCATTCAACGGTGTATTGACTTAGGTATTGATGTAATTGAATTGGATTTTAGACTTACCAAAGATGGTTATCTAGTGGCTATGCATGACACCACGGTTGATAGAACAACTAACGGAAGTGGAAAAGTCAGTGAATTGACATTGGCCGAAATAAAACAATTCCGCCTAAAAAATGCTGCTGGAGTTAGACATTCCAACCAACAAGTGCCCACTTTAGAGGAGGTTATGAACTTGGTGAAAGGAAAGGTGATGGTTAATTTGGATAAAACGGAAAGTAAATGGGTTAGGGAATCCTATGAAGTTTTAAAAAAGACCGGAACCGTAGACCATGCTATTTTTAAAGGTAATGATGATATTAAGGTGATGCGCCAAAAATATGGTTCTCTTATGGATAGTATTATATACATGCCCAAACTTTGGTACAAAAATCCAAAGGTAAAAGAGCTATACCAAGGGTTTGAAAAAGACATTAATCCGTTTTACTACGAAACCATCTTCGACACTGAAGAAGCTGAACCCCTTTTAATAGCCAAATCACAAATGAAAACTAATGGAGATGGCTTTTTGGCCATTGCCCTTTGGGATGAGCTTTGTGCAGGTAGAACCGATGAAATGGCATTATTGGAAGGCCCCGATAAAGCTTGGGGCTGGTTAGTGGAACAAGGAGCCAATGCCATCATGACGGATAGACCTGCAGAACTCATTCAGTATTTAGAGAACAAAGGCCTAAGAACTATGAAAACAGTAAATTAAAACTGATGAAAATGAATCTAAAAATAGGCCTTAACACTATTCTATTTGCTTTTTTGTGCATTACCCAATGTTACTCTCAAACAGCCAAGGCAGATAGTATTTTATACGATTTTAATCATAGACCAGAAAAGATTCTAGTGGCGGCCCATAGGGCCGCTCACCAGAATTATCCAGAAAATTCAATTGCTGCTATTCGTGAGAGTATCCGCTTGGGAATAGAAATTGTTGAATTGGATATCAGGGTTACCAAGGATGATAAATTGGTGGTGATACACGACCGAACCGTAGACCGAACCACCAATGGTACCGGTAAGGTAGAACGTTTAAAATTTGATGAAATACGGAACCTTCGTCTTAAACACAATGAAGCCTTAACCGAAGAAATAGTTCCCACTTTTGAAGAAGTATTATTAGAAGCGAAAGGAAAAATCTTAATCGATGTGGATTTTAAGGCTTCCCCAAAGCATATTGATAAAGCTCTTGCTCTTATCAAAAAGCATAAAATGGAAGACCATATTATCTTCTTTTTATACGACCATAAACTATCGCCAAAACTTCACGGAAAAAGTCCTGCCATTCAAATCATGCCCAGAGCACATAATCTATACGAAGTAGAGGAAATACTAAAGTGGGATTATATTAAAGTTATTCATGTAGACGAAAGTTTTTATGATGACGCCCTTATGAAACGTATATTAGATGCTAACGTTCGGGTATGGATGAATACTTTGGGAAAAATATGATGCTATGGAAAAAATTGAGAGAAATTCCGGTTTTAATGCCTTATTGAAGCAAAAAAACATCAATATCATTCAAACAGACCTTCCAAAGGAATTACATGAATTTCTTTTAGTTGAAAAGTAGTGTTACCTAAACTATAATATTGCATCAGATGAAACTAAGACCTATTACTTCCTTTTTAAGCCTTCTTTCTTTATTAATCGTAAGCAATGGTTCTGCTCAAGAAAACGAAGACCTTAAAACACATGGTCACAGCCATTATAAATCACATAGCAACGTAGTAGGTCATAAACTCATCTTTCCTTCTGAAGTTCCTGATCGCATTATTATCAACCTAACTGCAGATCCTTCTCATAGTTTTGCGGTAAATTGGCGAACCGAACAATCCGTAGATTCCGCTTTTGTAGAAGTTGCCCTAGAATCCCATGGGCCAGAACTGAGGCTACCCGGTAATTCACGAAATATATTGGCTACCACGCAGCTATTTGAAAACGAAAATACTAGGGATAACGAACCTAAAGTACAAGCGGCATACCATTCAGCTTTGGTAGACAGTCTTGAACCCGGTAAAACCTATGTATATCGCGTTGGTTATGGAGCACCGAATGCTAATACTTGGAGCGAGTGGTTTCAAATAGAAATGCCAAGTAAGGATATAGATGAGCCTTTTAGCTTCGTATATTTTGGAGATGCGCAGAACGATGTAAAATCCATGTGGTCCAGAGTCATTCGTAAATCTTACAAAATGGTGCCGGATGTTGATTTTATGCTGCACGCCGGTGATTTAATCAACCATAGTGAATCTAATGAGGAATGGGGAGAGTGGTTCTATGCGGGCAGTTACATTCACGCCACGGTTCCTAGTGTAATGACACCCGGTAATCATGAGTATAGAGATGGTGAGCTTTCAAGTCTTTGGAGACCACAATTCAACTTACCACAAAACGGTCCTATACTAGAAGAAATGGAAACCTATTACACCATTGATTACCAAAACATGAAATTGGTTTCTTTTGATGCAGAACATTTTGACGAACACCCTGAATCCCGCAAAAAAGTAATGGAATGGTTAGAGAAAACCCTCTCCTCTAACACCAGTAAATGGATAACAATTTTCATGCATTACCCTATCTATTCCACAGCAAAAGGACGCGATAATAAGGAACTACGGGAAGCACTAAAGCCTTTGATTGACCAGTATAAGGTAGACTTGGTATTGCAAGGACATGATCACACCTACGCTCGCGGTAATGATTTAAATAAGGACCAAGGCAAAACCATTGTTTCCGATGTGGGAACTATTTATGCCGTATCGGTTAGCGGTCCAAAAATGTATGAATCGCAAGATCAGGATTGGATGGCACGTCGCGGCGAGTATACCCAACTTTTCCAGATTATTACGGTATCTAAAAACACCATAAAATACCAAGCTTTTACACCTTTAGGAGGGTTTTATGATAGCTTTGAATTACAAAAAGATAATTACGGAACAAAAAAACTTATCAATCAAGAAGTAGAACTTCCTTTGCGTTTGAAAAAGGATCTAATTGGAGAATAGTATTTTAGTGAGGTTCTTATAGATATTACGAACCTACCTTCAGCTAATAAAAAATTATTTAGCCCCTACATATCACTTCCTGTTTATCATTACTCCATCTTCTTTTTATACAATTCAAATTTTATAGTTACTCCACAAAAGAATCTAATTGATTATTGTGCAGTGGAACATGCTTCTGTATAATATATGGAGTTACTGCTTTCAATGTTTTTCCGCTGACGGGATGGAGACCTGGGGCTGAAAAATACTCAATTTCATTTCCAGACTTATAATACCACACCAATGGTTTGCTAGTGGTTTCATCAAAAAATTCTGTTGTTAAATCAACTTCAACTTTTTTAAAATTCTTTAACCGGGCTTCATCTAAAGGAACTACGCTCTCCTTATAACTAACCTCACAATCAGCTTTTATATACTGATTTGTTTTCCATACCATACATTTAGGCTCCATATTTTTATTGCTTAAACCTAAAACCAATCCAATAACTACAATTAAACTTACAACCGTTATTACTTTCCAATTCTTTTTTCTTCCAACTGTACTTACATTAACAATAAGCTTACCCTTCGAATTTTGTTTAACGTAATCTGCGTATGAATCAAAATTCAAATATTTACAAAGATCATTAATTGTATGTTCATTTTGTTCACCAACCACACCCTTATTACTAAGGTATTTGTCATGAAGTCTTTCTAATGTTCTAGAACTTATTGAAGTTGAATCAGCAATATAATTACTTAGCGCATATTTGGAATGCTTGGGACATTCAGCTATAGCTTTCTGAAAAACCTTCTCAACTATTTCTTTGATAATAGCCTCTTTCATACTCATAAAAATACAATTTTCATAATTCACCACTTCTCTAAGTGATACCCTAAACCATCATTTTTATTGATGTCGAATAGATGTCGAACACAAGTCGGGTTATTGTCTAGCCTATTTTACTCAACTACTCTTTTCTTTGTCTTCGAGATGATTGCCGCTGTGCATTGCTACCATAGCGTTTCTAGAAAAATCATTTCATAAGGAAGTCCCAGAATACAGTCGGCAAAAAAACCGATTGAGAAGTAGGTCTCTAGCTACTGTATTCGGATTTCCACTTCTCAAAACCGGGAGACGTCCCTTCATTTTTTACGCGATGTATTCATCGCAAAAATCACTGAGTATTAACTCGGACGGCCATCGGCATGTCCTGTAATTCCAATAAAATGAAGCGAATAATTTTAGCCATAACGGTCATAGTTTTTAATACTTTTCTATTCTCGTGTGAAGACCAAACCACTTCGGAAACGGATACTTTATATCATATTCAGTTAACCGAAGGAGATGATGGGGATCCACCAACAACACCTCCACGCGGATAGATACATTGTTAAAACATTTGGGCTGTACTATAAAGTACAGCCCTTTTATCTCTTATTCAATTTCAAGCTTTAATAGAACGGGTAGATGATCCGAAAGTTGACGCGCACTCATTAAGTTCTCACAAAATTTTACAAAATCAATTACTTTGCCTTCTACTTTTAACACATGCTGGGAATAGAAAATGTTGTCAATAGCATGGTTTACATATCCATTGTTTTTACATTCCTTTTTCAGAGTGGTTTTCTTGTTTATAACACTAGCTTTAAAGCCAGCTTCTTTAAGTGGAATAAAAACAGAATCTTTTTCATTTACATTGAAATCGCCAGCTAAAATTAAAGGAGTTTTTATATCTGAACTTAGAAGGTATTCTGTAATAGCAGTAATTTCTGCTTCTGGATTTTTATTATATGGTCTAGAGTGAAAATTTAAAACAGTCAACTTTTGTCCTTTAATAAAAAAATCAAGGAAAAATGGTTCACGGTCAACAAGCGAATCTAATTCAGTTATTAGTTCTCCCCTATTCTTGATTTTTATGTTCTTGGTCTTCCAAATAAAGGCATAACGTTCAGTTACATATTTAGAACTATGGGTAGGGTTGCTAATTACATAATCCCATTTAGCTCCTTTTCTATTAAGATTGTCCGCAAGTTTTGCCACTGCTTGGGCACCTCCATAACCGGAAACCACTTCTTGTATGGCTATAATATCGGCATCGCGCAGTATATCAGCCATTCTATCTAATTCTTCACTACTTTTCGTTCTACCAAAGTCTCTTATGTTCCAAGATATAAGGCTTATTTGTTCTTGTGAGAAAATATTTGAACAAAGAAAAAAAATTAGGAGAAATACACTTTTTTTATACATATCATTTTTGTGAAAAGCGAAAATAACTATTAATAATTTTCCTGATTACGGAATTCTGTAATCACTATTAAAAAAATGGTTGTAAATTCCGTTTGAAGTTTAATTTTTGAGGTACTTGAAAAAAAAATATCGCTTTTTTAAAAATTGGAATCTTTTAAAACTCTACACCTGCGAACTGATAGTTGTAGATACTACCGCAGATAAAGGATCTAAATCTCAGGTAAGAACTTTATATGTAAAAACAACTAATGCTCTTTTCATATATATTAACAATAAAAGAGTAAGTCTAAATACAATCTATAAAATTGCTCCATTAGAAAATAATAATTTCATAACTATAAAAATTCAAGGAATATTTAATTCCAAAATCATAAAAATTCTTTGTCCAAAACTTGAAGTTAATATAATTAAACAGTCATTTTCAAAAGCTAAAAGCCTTGATATTAGACCTATTTTGACAAAAAATATTGTTCTGAACAACAACCGAAAAATATGGCAACGAGAAATGATACTTCATAAAGTTCAGAAGCGAGAAAAACTATTATTTACCAAACCATTTAAGTTCATACCTAATAACCAAACATTAAAAACCATCAACAATAACTAGTATGGAAATACCAACTTACCAATCCCCAAAACCATCACGAATAATGAAGCTTTTTTGGAAAGCTGCAGGTGGTGATTCATTCATTTTAAGTCAAGCTACTTACAGTGACCAAATAAAATACTTCTGTTTAGGGGGTATTGTGGTTGCAACAGCAATAATGGCAGGCCTTTCTGGCGGCTATGCTTTTTACACTA
>NZ_RCNR01000027.1 GCF_009725985.1 Zobellia amurskyensis | reverse complement strand
CAGAAGATGAATGTGTTCCTGTTCTAGAACGTGTAAGTGGACTGAAGTTCAACAAGGACTTTTTTGTAGGATACTCTCCGGAACGGATAAACCCCGGAGATAAAGAACATACGGTAGAAAAGATTCTTAAAGTAACTTCTGGTTCTACCCCTGCCGTAGGAAAAAAAGTTGACGACCTTTATGCTTCCGTCATTAAGGCCGGGACACATTTAGCGCCAAGTATTAGGGTTGCAGAAGCTGCAAAGGTCATCGAAAATTCACAAAGAGATATTAATATTGCTTTTGTAAACGAATTGGCCAAAATTTTTAATTTAATGGATATAGATACAACTGCTGTTCTAGAAGCCGCAGGAACTAAATGGAATTTCCTTCCATTTAAACCTGGTCTAGTTGGGGGTCATTGTATAGGTGTAGATCCATATTACTTAGCTCAAAAGGCTCAAGAATATGGTTACCACCCAGAAATTATATTAGCTGGTCGTCGCATGAATGACGGTATGGGCAAATATGTTGCTTCTGAAGTTATAAAATTAATGGTTCAAAACGATACCAAAATCAAAGGAGCCAAGATTCTTATTCTGGGTATAACATTTAAAGAGAATTGCCCTGATGTTAGAAATACTAAAGCTGTAGACGTTATAAATAACTTAAAGAGTTATGGTACTGACTTAACTATATTTGATCCGTGGGCTTCCAAAGAAGAAGTTAAAAAAGAACTTAATCTTGATATGGTATCTACGCTACCTGAAGAAAAATTTGATGTTGTTGTTCTAACTGTTGCTCATAATGAATTTCTTAATCTTAATTTAAGAAATTCATTAAAACCCGATGGACTGATATATGATGTCAAAAGTATTTTAAAAGATAAGGTAGACGGCAGGCTATAACTAATATTTACGAATAAATAAAAAAGGGACCAACACAAAGTGTTGGTCCCTTTTTATTTGATTAAAACATTTCCCTTATTTTCTTCAATTTCTTCTCCTCAAAATCTCTATTCCCAGCACAACTGACTAACCACATATCACACTGAAAAGCAAGAATAACAAAAACTCCATCTCTAAAAAAAACTAAGTTTTAATACATTAAAAAGTTACTTAATTAGGCATTTCATCGATTTTTTTCCCAATAAAATGTTAAAAACAATCCATATAAACATCTAGAACGCACTTCTTTATCGTATTGTATCATGGAATCGACGAATGGTCAATTTTAACATATTATAATGCACCTTATCGATTTTTATATATTTTTCATCGATAAAATCTAATTTCAAGATTTTGTTTCTATTTTTGGCCGCTTGCATTTTGTCGATTAATTTTGTTTTTGACCGATAGAAAACAATTTGAGAATCGTATTTTTTTTTACAAAAATTTAACTTTTTAGCCCACTTATGAAATTTCACCCCACCGCTCCTAGCAAATCTTTCATTGGATTTGTATGTATTTTTTTACTTATAATTATATCCTGTAGTAAAGACAGTGAATTGTTAAAAGATGCTATTTTAGCCGACCCATCAACTGAAATTAAAGAAGACACTAATGAAATTTCCGAAGAAATTACCGAAGAGGAGTTAGTTCCAGAAGAAGCGGTTCTTCCTGAAGAAGAAGAAATTATAGAGGAAAAAATTTATGAGACTAGAACCACCATCTTTACTCCTATTCATGATGCACATTTACAAAGCGGAAAAGGATACAACCAAGATTTAATTCGTCTTGATGAAGGGCATAGGGAAAGTTATTTGATGTTTGATATTAGCCCAATTGACTCTATTGGCGGAATTTTAGAAGAAGTACATCTTGAGTTTACAATAAGCACAGATGATGGACATGGAACTATTTCTGTTTTAAAAGGAGATTCAACGGAATGGTCTGAACACGATATATCAGAAATAACCGCTCCTAAATCGGATACTATATTAGGGTCTACAACCAATGATTACCTAGTAAATCAAACGCAGGAAATAATTTTAGATCAAGAAAAATTAAACCCGGAGATGCTCACACTAGTTCTAAAGCATGAGGATGGCAACGACTTAGCTATTGCTTCAAAAGAACATAGTTCTAAAAACGGCCCAAAACTTGTTATTACCTATAGTGCCCCTCAAGATTCCGAGAGTATAGTTTCAGCGAATCAAAACCCAACGACAGAAATACCAGCACAACCTTCTATTGAAGAAGTAGTAACTCCAGTAACCGAGACACCAGAAGAGCCTACTAAAGAAGAAGAAGTAAATAATGATACGCCTGAGGTTATAGAAGAGGAAAAGCCCGATACTCCTATTTCAACGGAAAATCAATCCCCTATTGCTGTAGTAGATGCATCACCTTCTTCAGGTACAGCTCCACTTAAAGTAAGTTTCACAGGGAATAATTCCAGTGATGATGAAGAAGTTAAAAATTACGGATGGAATTTTGGAGATGGTTCCTCTTCTAATGAGGCCACCCCTTCACACACCTTCGAGAAAGCCGGAACCTTTAAAGTTGTACTTACAGTACAAGATGCCCAAGGAAAAATTGACACAGAGGAAACCACAATTACGGTAAAAGCCAAAGAAAACAATGCTCCTACTGCTGTAGCTAAAGCTTCGGTAACTTCTGGCGAAGCTCCATTGAAAGTTAGTTTTGACGGAAAAGAATCATCAGATGATATTGGAATAACCAGTTACCTATGGGATTTTAAAGATGATGACAAGGGAAGCTCGTCCTCTACTTCGCATACGTTTTCAAAAGCAGGCACTTATGAAGTAGTGTTGACCGTTAAGGATAAGGATGGATTAGAGGATACAGATACCGTTACTATAACTGTTACTGAAAAGAAAAACGAGGCTCCCACTGCCAAAGCTTCTGCAAATACCACAGAAGGAGAGGCTCCATTGGAAATTCAGTTTAAAGGAAGTAGCTCTACAGATGACAAAGCCGTAAAAAATTATTTTTGGGATTTTAAAGATGGGAGTACGTCCACAAGTTCAAACCCTCCTCATTCCTTTACAAAAAAAGGAACTTATAATGTAATACTTACAGTAACTGACGATGAGGGTTTAAAAGACTCCGAAACCATTGCCATAATAATTACTGAAACAGAAAACGAAGCCCCTGTAGCAGTTGCTTCCGGTTCTCCTTTAACAGGTTACGCTCCTTTAAAAGTAGAACTGAAGGCATATAACTCCACAGATGATAAAGAGATTAAAGGGTATTTTTGGGATTTTAATGATGGATCTACAACAACTACAAAAAATCCTTCACACACTTTTGCTGATCCTGGCACCTACCAAGTTGAACTTTCTGTAAAAGATGAAGAAGGTTTAACTCATGCAACAACCATTGAAGTTAAAGTGAACGAAAGACCTGTAGATAATGGAGGTGGTGACACTGGAGGTGGTGACACTGGAGGTGGTGACACTGGAGGTGGTGACACTGGAGGTGGTGACACTGGAGGAAGTTCAGGTAACTACCCGTCAAATGCTGTTTTTGCCTCTAGCTATGGTTTTAAGTCAGGAGATGCTACATCCGCTTTCGAAAATGCCCTTAATTCGGGGAGTTCTTATGTTGTTATTGACAAACAAAATAGTGATTGGGTAATTTCTCCAACAAAGTTTTTTGACCTAACTAATATGACAATAGTTTTTGAACCAGGAGTTAAGTTGAAAGCAAAATCAGGTTCTTTTTCCAAAAGTAATGACCAATTGTTTCAAATAGTAAGAGGAAAAAACCTTAAAATTATTGGTACAGGAGCTTATTTTTCTATGAATAAAAGTGAATATTCAAGCGGAGAACATAGACACGCCTTACGATTACGGAGTTGTGAAAACGTAACAATTACCGGCCTAATAATTGAGAATAGTGGAGGTGATGGTGTACTAATTTCTGGTGATGATGATGGAACCGACCCTTCGAAAAATATAACTATAGAATCTATTACGTCAAAAAACCATAAACGAATGGGGCTAACAATAATTAATGCACAAGATGTTTGGATTAAAAATTCAACATTTTCAGGTTCGAATGGCAAAGATCCTCAAGCAGGTATAGATTTAGAACCTAACTTTCCCAACGAACGTTTAATAAACATCAATTTTTCTGGTTGTAATTTCACAAATAACCATGGCGCTGGTTTTCAAATCGGCACTAAAAATATGACCAGTTCATCTAGCCCAATAGACGTAACTATTAAAAATAGTAATTTTAGCAATAATTCTAAAAACTCTGGATATGGTTATCAAAATACTGAAATTCTGTTCAGTTCTGGTAATACGACAAATCCAGTTAAAGGGAATGTATTGTTCGAAAATGTAACATTTAACGGTTCTTACAATAGTATTATTTTCAGCAAAACACCTGCAGACTCGTATCACGTAACATTCAAAAATTGCGTTGCTAATAATGTCTCAACAAATGGGAGCAATGCAATAATAAAGCTAGAAGCGTTATCTACTCAAAACACATTAGGTGGTTTCACATTCGACAACTTTGTCATGAATTACTCAAAAAACGTTCCCTTTATGGAAATTAACGCTCCAACTTCAGGATTGACTGTTAAGAACGTTAATGGTACTTTTAGAATATCTCAACCAACAGATATGGAGTTGGTATATTCAGGAGGATATAATCCCTCAAAGAATTCCAATGTTTCCATAGAATATAGCTTTAAGTAACTTATTAATTATCCAGATTGTTAACTTGATTTTAATAAATCGAAGAATGGTTTATAGATGCTTATCTCAAAAAATGCTTCGGCTAAAATAGCCGTTTAAATTTCAACTAATAGCTTTGGCCATTTCAAAAACTAGAAACGAGACGTTTTTTTAATTAATAATTCTCATTTTTAATTAAAAAATAAATACTTTAGATTCTTAAAACAGAAAATAAAAATCACTGTAATAAAGATGGATAGTTTTATAAAAAAGACTTATATAGATATGGTGGTGAAAAAAATATACTAAAAGGCTTTAGAAAACCAGGTTTTAGATATACTTATTTTTTACGTAAAGCATCGAGACACAAAAAAAATCCATTCTTGGTTTTATCTACGATCAAATCATTAAGAGACTATCATACAAGTATGGATTTCAAATTCCAGTTAATACAAAAATTGGAGAAGGTTTTTACATTGGTCATTTTGGAACTGTTGTAATAAATAAAAATGCAAAAATAGGAAAAAACTGTAATTTGGCACATAGCACAACAATTGGTCAAGCAAATATAGGAAAGCGAAAAGGGTGTCCAACTATAGGAGATAATGTATGGATTGGCACTGGCAGTGTCTTAGTTGGAAGTATTGAAATAGGCAATTACGTATTAATTGCCCCTAATTCATTTGTAAATTTTGATGTACCCAACAATTCATTAGTAATAGGTAATCCTGCAAAAATTATAAGAAAAGAAAATCCTACAGAAGGTTATGTAAATTATATTCTAGACTAACTATAACAAGTGTTCTTATTTTTAAAAGCCTCAATTTAATTTTCAACAAAGATTAATGAAACATTTTTATTTAAGATTGGAAGGTAATTTAAATATTCAATTTTTTTATCATTCAAACTTGTTGAAATTACTCTTCCTGTAATATTATCCACCCCTCTGAGTGTGCCTTTTTTCGACCCTCTTACCGTCATAAAAATAACTGGGTTTTCTGTTTCAACCTTTAAATTTTGAAAGTCAAAACCACCTAACGAACCATAATTTTCACTATAATCAGCAACTTCAAAATAAACTATAGGTGAACTACCATTTTTACTCAAATTTCTAACAAGGCAATCCTTAAAACTTACCTCAAAAGAATTTGCTAACTTTCTACTATATAGCATGCCCCAGTCTGAGCTTTCAAATAAACAATTCTCAAACATAATATCCCCTTTAATCGGACTCTTAGCATTGGAACCAATAATCAATTGTGCCGGAACTGTTTTATTTTCAGGTGCATGATTACTAGTTAAAACACAATTTGAAAAATTTATAGAAATCTTTTCAGATAAACTATTTAATTTCCCAAGTCCTAAAGTTACGCCAGCTCCGTAATTATTTTCAAAAATACAATCGGAAACCTGTATATTGTTTACAACATCTTTAAAAGTATTCGGTTCTATATCTAATCCACTTCCCGGCAATGTTCCTGAAGTATCTGAAAAAATACTTTCAGAAATAGAAATTCTTTTTCCACTTATAATACTTAAACCTTGTCTTTTATTATTAATTGATTCAATTTTTTTTATAATAATATTTTCTGAATACCGTTTTTCTTTACTTCCTGCAATATAAACACCGTCTCCTCCTGTATTTCTAATAGTTAAACTTTCAATTTTAATACTATCAGACCCCCTAATACTAATACCATGACGCCATTCACCCGTAAGGTACTCATCTTTTAGCATACATAATGTGGCCGAATTACCAATCAAACTAATTCCCTTACAATGCATAAAAGTTATTAAGGAATCATCTGTATTGGGAAAGCCTCCCTCTTGAGCGATAATTTCCACCCCGGCTTCAAAGATAATCACCTTATTTTTGAGATTTCTGAAAACTAAAGGTTTTGTATACCAAGGGGAATACTTCCTGTCGACAATCACTGTATCAAAAGCAGAAGTAATTGCAGATTGAAGCGCATCTGTCATATTACCTTTATAATATTCTGAAACACTCACTGTCTGTGAAAAAATACACCAACTATTAAGAGAAAAAAATAAAAAAAAATAAAAAAAATTCATAGCAAACAATGTTACATAACAATTATTAGATATAACCATAAAATACTAGTTAATCACTAAGATTTCAAACGAGAACATCATCACTCTTCTCAAAAAAGTGCATTTCATCTATAAATAAAAAAAAAAACGTGCATTTCATCTAAGAAATCACACCGTTAACAACAATTTGCAGCGAACAAGGTTATTTTATAATGTAAGACTTCTTTTGATAAAAATCTTGTAGAAATGGATTTAAATTATACATAAGATACTACTTAAAGAATAGACTTTATAATTACCCAAAGGTTGTAAGGTCCATTAAAATTTAAACATACATTCCTTAAACTTAACCTACGCTATGACTTCCCTTACATCAAAAGCCCTCTACGGGGTTGCCTGCTCTTTTTTATTTATATTTCTTTTTTCTTGCTCTAAAGATACAGATCTTCTTGCAGATTATATTGTTTCTGATAACCCATCTTCTGCGATTGCAAATATCGTCATTAATGATAATTATTTTGTAAATGGTCAAAACAGTCTCGTACTTGATGTACTATCAAATGATACGTTTAATGATAAGGAAAATGTAGAAATTATAGATGTATCAATCCCCGATTCTGGAACTATATTACTAAATAAGGATAAAACTATAACCTATACACCAAAAACTACAATAGACACAAATTCTGAAACAAACACGGAAGAATCAGAAGAAATTGAATTAGATAAAGAAGACTCTACTAAAGAAAGTAGTCAAAACATAACAGAACCGACAAAGGATTCATTTACTTATACTACGGAAACGACGAATGAAGAGGGAAACAAAGAAGTACAAACAGGAACTGTAAATATTACAATAGATTACGGTGAACTAAAAGCCTTTCCTGGTGCAGAGGGTTTTGGAAAACATTCTTTAGGTGGAAGAGGCGGGAAAATTATATATGTTACAAACTTAAACGACAGTGGTAATGGCAGCCTTAGAGAAGCTATTGACACAAGTGGCCCAAGAATTGTGATTTTTAGAGTTGGTGGCTATATTACACTTAATTCTGCTCTAGTTATAAGGGATAGCAATATTACAATTGCAGGGCAAAGTGCACCTGGTGACGGGATAACACTTAGAGTATCTGGAAATGGTGATTTCCCTTGCATGAGATCAACTGCTGATAACGTAATCATACGAGGTATAAGGTTCCGTCCAGGACCAGGGATTGACAAAAGTATATTAGGAGATGGATTAGTTCTTACTGGCGGCAATAATATTATTATTGATCATTGTTCTTTTTCATGGGCAACAGATGAATTAACTGATCCATATGGAGCTAAAAATGTTACTTACCAAAATTGTATTTTTTCCGAAGCTCTTATGTACTCTTCTCATATATATTCTACAGACCCTACAAACAGTCAATACAAAAGTCCTCACAGTATGGGAATGCTCATTGGAGACCATTCTAATAAGGTGACCATATTTAACTCTGTTTTTGCTCATAATAACCAAAGAAATCCTTTAATAGGAGGCAACACAAGTGTAGGAGGAGATTTTGAACTTGTAAACAATATATATTATAATTGGGGATCATTTGGAACCGTTATACTTACCGGGTCAAATTCACGTGTAAATCTTATGAACAGCTTGCACATCCCTGGAATGAATACGAATAAAAAAAGATTACCTATACTGGTTGGTAAAACAGCTAAAGTTTACGCTAAAAATAATATTAGCGAATTTAAAACTAACAATTCACAGGCTGAAGCACTAACTATTGGCCATTTTAGCTCTCCTTTTAATAACCAACTTCAATCAGAAGACCTAAGTAAAGAGCCTTTTGATTTCCCATTATCTACATTTCCTTTTTCGACTAGAGAAAATATAATGGACAATTTATTGAGCGATGCGGGAGCGTTTGCAATGGATGATGTAGACAAGAGAATCATTCAAGATGTCCGAAACATTTCAGGAAGCATGATTAACGACCCATCAGAAGTAGGTGGCTACCCTACATTAAACAATGGAGACCCTTATATTGACGTTGATAAAGACGGCATGGATGATTTGTGGGAAATTGATAACGGTTTAGATCCAACAAATAAATTGGATGGTAATTTAGATAGAAACAATGATGGGTATAGCAATATTGACGACTTTTTACATGAATTAACGTTATAAAATGGCTACAATCCACGATTATACTTTTTCACACCTTTGTCAAGTAAAAAATCATGGCATAGTATCTATCTCAAATTAACCATTATTTAAATATTTAAAATACTTCACGTACATATTATAATCTATTTTTTTTTAAGTCAAGCGCAATAACAAGTCTTTTTCAGTCTAATTTATTTAGCGTAATTTGCAGCATTTTAAAAAATACCACTCAACGAAAAGGTTCTATCTCAATTTAAATTTGTTTTCCATCATTAATGAAAGATAAAAAAAAAATAGCGTTTGTTATTCATTCACTAACCGATGGTGGAGCTGAAAGAGTAGTCTCTGCATTAGCAAATTATTTTTCTTCTAAATATGATGTTATCATCATTACGATGGTTGAAATAAATGTATTTTACCGGATAAACCCTTCTGTAAATATTTTATCTGCTCGTAACGCCGCACCTAGTAACAATATTATTGGAGCTATATTAAATAACTGGAAGACTGTTAAAAAGATAGCTGAAATAATTAACCAAGAAAAAGTTGATATTTTAATTAGTTTTACCACCTCTGTAAATGTATTAACAATACTTGCATCCATCTACAAAAAAAAACCTTGTTTAATTAGTGAAAGAAATAATGCTAAAATTGTTCCGCCTAACCTTTTTTGGAAAAAACTAAGAGATGTCTTTTATAAATACTCAAATTTTTTAATTGTACAAACTAAGGGTAATAAAGAGTTCTACTCATCAATCATAAGCAAGTCAAAAATAAAGATTATTCAAAATCCAATTTCTGAGTCATTAATTTCCTCTAGAAAAAAACTAAGCAAAACAAATAAACCTATAAATATTTTAACTGTTGGCAGGCTTACACAGAATAAAGCTCAACATATTATTCTCAATTCATTGGTGAAAATCAAAAGAAAAGATTGGATTTTAACCATAGTGGGAGATGGCCCTACAATGAACGATTTAAAAAAACTATCGATTGATTTAGGTATTAATGACAAAATCATTTTTATGGGTCAAGTCGAAAATGTTAGTGACTTTTATTTAAATGCGGATATCTTCGTTTTCTCATCAAGGTCCGAAGGCTTTCCTAATGCACTAATTGAAGCTTATTCTTTTGGAATACCATGTATTTCTACTGATTGTGACTTTGGCCCCTCAGATATTATCACTCATGGAAAAGATGGTTTTCTTATTTCCGTTAATGATGAAAAAGAATTAGCAAAACGCTTAACTCAACTAATAGATGACAGAGACCTAAGGTTAAATATCTCAAAGAATGCAATAGAAAATACAGCTAGATTTGACATGCCATTTATTGCATCCAAATGGGAAAAACTGGTCTTAGAAGCAATTAACCTCAAATCTGTAAATCACAAATGAAGATTCCTTCTTATAAAAAAATAATCTCTGAAGGAAAAAAAAAACTGATTAATCCAATTGTTGCTAATGTAATAATTGTAGGAACAGTCGTTTTTGCTATAAAAATAATTTCCTTTTATAAAGAAACATTAGTTGCCTCCTTTTTTGGATTATCGTTACTATTAGATACTTTTTTGATAGCTATTTTAATACCTTCATTCATACAAAATTTTTTTATCGGTGCACTGCAAAACATTTTTATTCCCAATTATATTACAGAAATAAAAAATAAAAACAATAAAGCTCCTTTTCAAACGCTAGTATTTTGTATTGTTGCGGCTATAATGTTATTTTTCACATCTGTTACTTATCTCTCTTCTGATTACTTCATCGAGTTTGTTTTTCCAGAAAAAGATCTCGAGTTCTATAATTTAGTAAGGACTCAATTATTTATAATTGTACCAAGTCTTTTTTTTATGGGCTTCGGTTCAATAATATCAAGTCTTTTAGAAATTCAGAATAAGTTTTTAATTTCAACTTTATCAGGCCTATTCCCCGCCATTTCAACAATTATTACGCTTGTTTTTTTCAAAAACGAGTTGGGGAATTATGTTTTAGCGGTAGGCTTTCTTTCTGGAGTTGTAATATCTTTCTTGTATCTTCTTTTTTTTGGAATCAAACACAAAGTGATACATATTTCCAGACCTTCATTAAATGATAATTCTAGAATTATGCTAAGACAACTTCCAGCTAAGTTAACCTCTGGTTTTTTAGTTGACATTAATCCATTTGTCGATCAATTTTTTGCAGGGCAACTGGCTATAGGGGCTATTTCAGCATTGAATTATGGAATGAAAATACCCGCATTTGTTACTAGCATAGTTGTGATTGCTCTTGGCAATGTAATCCTTCCTTATTTTTCTAGAATCATAAATGAAAATATTGGTGAAGCTTATGATAAGATGTTTAAAATAATGAAATTCTTATTTCTAACATCGCTAATATTAGTTCTTATTTTAATTTTTTATTCTACAGACATCATATCTTTATTATTTGAAAGAGATTCTTTTAATAAAGACGATACGATTTTAGTAGGTACAATACAACAAATTCTATTACTATATGTTCCTTTCAAAGTAAGCGGAGTAATAATGGTAAAGTTTTTAACGACTATAAACCAAAATGTTTTTATGGCTTGGATGTCTTTTATTTCAGTTATAATAAATCTAACATTAAATATCATATTGGTAGAAGCCTATGGAATATTTGGTTTGGCTTTAAGTACAACACTAGTACTAATTGTTCGAACAATAGTCTACTATTGTTATACTAGAAACTTGCATTCCAAATTAATTTAATCTAAATGAAATTTTTAAAATATCTAATTCTATCTCTTTTCATTTTAAATTTGCCAGGCATAGGACTTGTTGTTTTAGGTTCCGTGGTGGGTAGTCTCTTGAGTTATTTGAGCTTTATTCTTTTATTTGTCTATTATATTTTTTATTTAAAAGGCAAAATTAATGTATGGCTAATGTTAATTGGTGTCACATATTTTTTAATTTCGGGATTACAATTATACTTTAATGTTGATGAACGTGCATTTTATATTATGTTCATTAAGTTTATAATTTTAGTCACATTCGGAAGTAGTTTTTTCGCTTCTGTAAAGACTAATGATCTCGTTTTCTTTGTCATGTTAGGTGTACTAAGTATAATTGGTAATGCATTTTTATTTTCAGATGATTATGGAAGGTATGCAGGATTTTATTTGAACCCTAATGCAGCAGGATTTGTATGCATTACAGGTTACGCACTCTGTTTCGATTTAAAAAAATCTAAGATTAAAACATTTTTTCAAATGATTTTCACTATTGCAGGCCTACTAACCTTCTCTAGAACCTTTATACTCGCTTGGATTGTTTTAAATTTATTATCCCTACGTATTAGCATAAAGAATGCTAAAATACTCGGGATTGGATTAGCCATAGCTCTATTAACATTAACATTTGGAGAGCTCCTAAACCTTAACGGATTACGCTTTAAACAATATCAGTCAGTTTTACAAAACGATTCCTCTGCTGAAGTTCTTCAAGAAGGGTCGCGCACTGAAACGTGGGCGGTTTTCTATAAAGAAATTTTTAATAATCCATTATTCGGGAATGGCTTTGGGAAATTTCAAGGAGGAGGTATTCATGGTCTTGGCACTCACAACACATATTTGCTGATTATTGGCGAGGCAGGAATTATTCCTTTTCTTTTATTCTTGTCATTCATTTTCTATTTGCTTTTTTGGTCAAATAAACTTTTCTCTCTTAATCCATCTTTGTTTCTGTTAAGCATATCTCTAAGTTTGTATTTATTAACTAGTCATAATTATTTTGATACTTATTTTAAGTTATGTATTACAATGTTTTTATACCAGAAAATACAGTTTTTAAGAAAACAAACAAATTTCTCTACTAATTAATTGTTTTCTATTTATATAAAAAGTCCAGTCACGCAATAATGAAATTAGATTTTAGTTTTAGTTTTAGTATATCAAAGAAGTTAATAAAAATTTATGGGGCTAATTTCAATTATCAGACTTATTAAAGCAAATTATAGAAAAATTACTTTATCCGGTGATATGTATTTGAGAAGCCTAGGTGGGTCAGTTGGTGATAATTGTCGTATTCTTACCACTTCTTTTGGTTCAGAACCTTGGTTAATTTCTATTGGAAATAACGTAACTGTTACCAGTGGCGTTAAAATATTAACTCATGATGGAGCTACTTGGTTGATAAGAGATTTTAATGGAAGAAGGTATTCATACAAAAAAGTGGAAATAGGAAATAATGTTTTCATAGGAGTAAATTCAATAATAATGCCTGGTGTTAAAATTGAGGACTATGTAATCATTGCAGCTGGTAGTGTCGTTACTAAATCTGTTCCTGAGGGCTCTATTGTTGGAGGAAATCCAGCAAAAATTATTGGTGATTTTTTTGACTATGAAGCTAAAGCTATTAATAATTTTATATCCGATAACAACTTGAATAAAAGCTTAGATTATAGAGAACGTATTGACGAGGTCGTTGATAAAAGCTTCAAAACATTTTTAAAATAATAGTAATCTAATTAAGAAAACTTTTGACACACAAGAAACTTGTTTATTTTGTTTTACCAACTTTAGGCGCCGGTGGAGCAGAAAGAGTAATGTCTTATGTTGCTCAAAATTTAAATAAAGACCTATTTATCGTTAAACTGATTGTAATAGGACTCAAAAAAAACCAAGCTTTTGAAGTTGATAATATAGAGGTTATTTTTTTTGAAAAATCTAGGGTTTTAAACGGCTTTTTTCCACTGTTTAATCTTTTGAGAAAGACGAAACCAAATGTTGTGATTACTGCTATTTCTCACCTTAATGGCATGGCCGGTATCCTTTCACTTCTTTTTGTAAATATAAAGTTTATTGGAAGGGAAGCTAATGTTCAAAGTGTTTTAAAAAATCATTCAAATAGCACTAGAAATCACAATATTATATTCAAAAAAATTCTGCGATTTGGAACCAAAAAATTAGACGCATTAATATGTCAATCAAAGGATATGAAAGCCGATATAATTCAATTATATGATTATAATGAAGCTAAATTAATTACTATTAATAATCCTATTGCAGATAAAATTTTTTTAAAAAAAACAATCCCTTTAATACAAAACGGAGTTTACAAATTCATTACAGTTGGTAGATTGGCTAAACAAAAGGGTCATAAAAGAATTATAAAAGCATTATCAAAGATAACTTTACCATACCAATATACTATTATAGGCGATGGTCCTGAAAAAGAGGATATTTTTGAGTACGCCAAGGTCTGCGGCATATTTAATAAAATCAATCACATTCCTTTTACAAAAGAAGTCTATTCAGAATTATCAAATCATCATCTTTTTCTACAAGGTTCTTATGTAGAAGGGTTTCCAAATGCTCTTTTGGAAAGCTGTGCCATAGGTACACCTGCGATAGCTTTTAAAGCATTGGGAGGTATTGACGAAATCATTGAAGAAGGGGTAAACGGATTTGTAGTCGAAAACAGTGACGAATGTGTTAAACGTATTGAATTCGTAATACAATCATTACCCAGTTGGACTCCAGAAAAAGTTGGAAGATCCGTTCGTCAAAAATATAGTTCAAATAAAATTATGTATGAATATGAACAATTGTTGTTAAATACATAAAGACCAATAAACGTATTGCAAGCTGCTTTCAAAAAAAAAAATCACTGTTTCTAAAACCAAAGAAATTTTAAATGAAAATTCTTCAGTTTATTAATTCCTTAACAGCCGGTGGAGCTGAGAAATTACTAGTAGATTCAGTTATTGAATATCATAGAAATGGAATTTCCGTTGACATACTCGTTCTTAAAAAAACAGATTCCCCATTTAAAAGCACACTAGAAAACTATCCTGAAATTAAAATTATTTATTTAACTGAAACAGGAAGCGTCTATAACCCCTTACACATCTTGAAACTAAATAAAATATTTAGGGGGTATGACCTTGTTCACGTTCATCTTTTCCCTTCACTTTATTGGGCCTCTTTATCCTCTACTTTATTCAGTTATAAAGGAAAATTAATTTTAACTGAACACAGTACAAATAACAAAAGAAGAAATCATAAATTTTTAAAACTAATTGACAGAATTATTTATAAAAAATATGATGTAATTGTTGCCATTTCGCGCTCTGCCGAGGATAAGTTGCAAAAGCATTTGGGTAATGCATTTAACAATATTAGATGCATCAACAATGGAGTGAAAATTAATAATTTCAAAAATGCGGTACCCTATAATAAAACATCTCTTGGTTTAACGGAAAATAATAAAATTATAATACAAGTATCAAGTTTTCGCTATCCAAAAGATCAAAAAACCTTAATCAAAGCTATTAAAAATCTTGATTTTAATACCCATTTATTACTCATAGGAGACGGCCCGAAAAAACAAGAAAATATTGATTTAGCTCTTCAACTAGGAGTTGAAAAAAGAGTGCATTTTTTAGGTGTACGAAGTGATGTTCCTGAATTACTAAAGTCATCCAATATTATCGTTCTTTCTTCTCACTATGAAGGTCTTTCATTATCCAGTGTTGAAGGAATGGCCTCGGGAAGACCATTTCTTGCCACGAACGTCCCCGGCCTAAAAGAAGTAGTTGAAAATGCTGGGATTTTGTTCAACTATGAAGATGAAGAAGGTTTTGTTAACGCAATTAACTTACTATTAAATGATAATCAATATTACAATAATGTTGTGAATTCTTGTTTAAAAAGAGCAGACGAATATACTTTAGAGAAAATGATTGCAAATTATACTTCTCTTTATAATGACCTGATAATATTATAATTATGTTAGTCTCTAAAAACATACTCATACTCTGTTCGGCTTCCTTTTCTTTAAGTAACTTTAGAGGAGACCTTATTAGACACCTCTTAAACAAAGGCTTTAAGGTATACTGTGGCGGTCCCGACTTTGACGAAAATACGTTAAAATTGGTTCGTGAATTAGGTGGTATTCCTATATCGTTCAACTTACAAAGAACCGGATTAAACCCTCTGAGCGATTATAATACCATTAAGGAATTAAAGACCATAATGGAAACCTATAAAATAGATATACTGTTCCCCTACACTATTAAACCCGTAATCTATGGCTCATTTGCAGCCAAGAAGCTTGGGATTCCGGTAATTTCCCTTATAACAGGCCTGGGCTTCACTTTTAGTAGGGTTACCACAAAGGCTAAAATCTTACAATCTATAACTGAATTTTTATATAGAAAAGCCTTGAAATCCAACAAGGCCGTTATTTTCCAAAACTCGGACGATCTTGAACTTTTCAAAAACCATAAAATTGTTGCACAAAACCAATCTTTACATGTAGTTAACGGCTCTGGAATCAATCTTGAAAAATTTGCTTTTAAAGCTAGGAAACATACCTCAAAAAGTATTGTAAAGTTCGTACTTGTTGCTAGGTTAATGAAGGAAAAAGGAGTGGAACTTCTTATGAACGGGGCGCAAGTATTAAAATCTCAATACCCTAATTCAGAATTCCATATCATTGGTGAACCTCCTGAAAACAGTAGTTCTGCCGTTTCTAAAAAGGAACTCGAAGAGCTAGACAGAAATGGAACCATTGTATATCACGGAAAATCCAACAATGTGGCAAAATCCATTTCAGAATTGGACATATTTGTATTGCCTACCTACTATAGAGAAGGGGTGCCACGCTCAATTCTGGAAGCACTATCAAGTGGAATGCCTATCATAACCACTATGCAACCTGGATGTAAAGAAACGGTGATTGACAGAAAAAATGGGTTTTTGATTCCTCCAAAAGAAGAAAAGCCTCTTGTAGAGGCAATGAAATACTTTTTGGACAATCCTGAACAAATTGAGATTATGGGCAAAGAAAGTAGAAAATTAGCCGAAAATAAATTTGATGTAAATTTGATTAATACTCATATTTTGAACGTTATTCAGGAACAGCTCTAAAAGCTCAGATAGTAATAAAAGTAGTTTTCGGCTACTGCTGAGCATGAAAGAAAAATCCGTACCGCCCCCTACAACTATAAAAATAGTAATTGGTCTATCTACATCAATAAAAAGAAAATATTATAGTTAATTTGCCTCAAGATTATTTAGCCAACATGTACAAGCATTTTTTAAAAAGGGTTTTGGATTTTTTTATAGCGCTATTTGGCTTGATAGTAGCTGGTCCTATAATTGTATTTGTTATCATTTTCTTAGCCGTCTCCAATCAAGGAGACGTTTTCTTTGTTCAAAAAAGACCCGGTAAGAATGAGAAGATTTTTAAGATTTTCAAGTTCAAGACTATGAACGATAAAAAGGACGAAAACGGAAATTTACTTCCTGATGAATTGAGACTCACACCTATTGGAAAGTTTATTAGAAAAACTTCCCTTGACGAATTACCTCAATTACTGAATGTTTTAAAAGGTGAAATGAGTCTTATTGGACCTAGACCTCTATTGGTATCCTACCTACCCCTTTACAGTACTATGCAAAAGAAAAGGCATTTAGTGAGACCTGGTATAACCGGTTGGGCACAGGTAAATGGAAGAAATGCTATTTCATGGGATAAAAAATTTGAATATGATGTTTGGTATGTCGAAAACCTATCGTTTTGGTTAGATTTGAAAATAATTTTCCTAACGGTTCAAAAAGTTATTAAAAGCGACGGAATCAGCTCCGATTCAAGTGCAACAATGGAAGTTTTTACAGGAAATAGTAAAGTATGAGATTAAGCATAGTTATCCCTTGTTACAATATGGAATTATATCTACAAGAATGTGTAGATAGTTTATTAGACCAAGAATTGAGTACTAGTGATTACGAAATTATTATCGTAAATGACGAATCGAAGGATAATACGCTTAAAATTGCGAAAGATTACTCGGACCAACACACCCATATAAAAGTAATTGACAAAAAAAATGCAGGTGTTGGCGCTGCCCGTAACTCAGGTTTTGACTTAGCAAAAGGCGACTATATTTATTTTTTAGACCCAGACGATTATCTTGCTAAAAATACATTATCTGTACTCCTTAACTTAGCTATAGAAAGCAACTTGGACATTCTTACTTTTAAAACGAAGTCTGTTGTAGAAAAAAGATACCCTGTATCAGCAAACTTAGATGGCGAACTAGAATCTCTTGTCATTGAAGATGGCATTTCTTATTTAGCACATAGAAAACACCAAAATGAAATTTGGTGGTATTTGATTAAACGCGATTTTATCAAAAACACTGGTATTCGGTTTATAGAAGGCAAATGGATGGAAGATGCTATACTTACAGCCCAACTATTCTGCCAAGCCAAAAGAATGGCTCATGCCAATCTAGACACTCACCGGTACCGTATTTTACCCACCTCGGCAATGCGGAATAAAAGTCCCGAGCATTATAATAAAGTGATTTACGACAATGCTAATGCAGCTCATGTATTTGATAAGCTAATAGCAACGATTCCAAGTAATCACCCTAACGCAGCGGCTTGTATTAAACGTTTAAAAACAAGACAACAATCTTTTGTCTTTTTTCTTATGGTGCGTTTAATGAAGTCAGATATCTCAGTTTCCGAAATTCCGGCCATGTTATCAGACTTTGAAAAAATAGACGCTTACCCATTAAAGAAATTTATTGGAGAAGATTACCATGGAATAGGCTATTCCTGCTTGGTTTTCGTATTTAACAGAAAGCCTTTGATCAATCCGTTCATAAAGATGTTCCGATCTTTTTATACTTTAACACAATGAATATCCTCATATCTTCTGCCGGTAGACGTGTCTCTCTTGTTAGAGCATTTCAAAAGGAACTTAAAAAAATATATCCTGATGCAAAAGTTTATGCCTCAGATGCAGACCCAACACTTTCTGGTGCATGCCTAATAGCCGATGGTTATTTTAAAGTACCCTTTGTTACCCATCCTGATTACTTTGATGTGTTGATCGAAGAGTGTAAAAGTCGTAATATAGGATTACTCATTCCGACAATTGATACGGAACTTTTGCCTTTAGCACAAAATAGATTGCTTTTAGAAAAGAACGGAATTACCCCTGTTGTAGCTTCTACTGATTTTGTTGGTAAATGCAGAGACAAAAGACAAATTCATAAATTTTTTGAAGAGCATAATGTTGCCGTCGCAAAAGAATTTACCAAAGACGACTACACTTTACCCCTATTTGTTAAACCCATTGATGGTAGCAGAAGTGTTGACACGTATCTAATAAAAGATCAAAAAGACCTAACTGATTATCACTTTGAAAATGATAAACTCATGTTCTTGGAGTATCTTGACCATGATGTTTATGAGGAATTCACATGCGATTTGTATTATGGGAAGGACAACAAACTTAAATGTGTTGTTCCTCGTATGAGAATTGAAGTTAGGGATGGAGAGGTTTATAAAGCTCTGACCGTAAAGAATCTTTTGGTAGATTATATCAAAGAAAACCTAGCTAGTGTTAGTGGCGCGGTAGGATGTCTTACCGCTCAATTTTTTGTACACAGCACAGAAGATAAAGTAAGAGCTATTGAAATTAACCCTAGGTTTGGTGGTGGCTACCCCCTATCCTACTTATCCGGGGCCAATTATCCAAAATGGATTATAGAAGAGTTTACACAAGGAAAGCAGATTGAAGAAAATTTTGATTGCTGGGAAAAAGACTTACTTATGATCAGGTATGACGATGAAATTTTAGTGCATGGATATAAAGGTTGATGAGACAACGGTCGTCGTTTTTGATTTAGACGATACACTCTATAATGAAATTGAATACTTGAGGTCGGCTTATTCTACTATTGCCAAAAAACTAGCTCCTAAGCAATGGGAAAATCTTTTTGCCCAGATGTTTTCTATGTACCGAAACAAGGAAAATGTATTTGAGTATTTAACTATTACCTTTAAGGTAGACAAAGAAGTCTTATTAAGTCTTTATAGAAATCACAATCCAATTATAAACACATTTGAAGGTGTCCTTCCTCTCCTAAAATCAATTAAAGAGAAGAAAGGTAAGCTTGCGGTAATTACAGATGGTAGAAGTAAAACTCAAAGAGCAAAACTTAAAGCATTAGGCATTGAAGCGTTCTTTGATAAAATTATAATTTCCGAAGAATTAGGTACAGAAAAACCGGATAGGAAAAATTACCTAGCGATAGAGCAAATTTTCAAAAACCATAATTACTGCTATGTTGCAGATAATGTAAGAAAGGATTTTATTTCCCCAAATATTCTCGGCTGGAACAGTATAGGGTTAATCGACAATGGACTAAACATTCATAATGATTCGTTTCTTTATTTTACTGAAACGAACCTTCCTAAGGTTTTTGTGAAAAATATTAAAGACATTAATGTCCGTTAGAATAGCAGTTATTTTCTTATCGATAGTAGCAAAAAGTTGACAAGCTTTCTTTTGTTAATCTTTACCAAAGCAGTAAATTTGTTATTCTAATTCATTGTACACAAAGGCTTTAATAAGTATTTAATTTAACTGGTTTTTAATTAATTCTTAATCAAATGGCTTCTAAGACAAGTTATTTGCTGACTATTGAAATTAGAAATGTCCATTACGGATAAGGTTCGTTTTTTAAATCACATTTAAATCAAACCCGAACCAAAACCTATGAGGCAGACTTCATTGTCTCCTCAGCCATTTAGTCAACTTAAATGATTGAAATCATAACGGAAAGAAGTGAGTGGAACGACATCATAAAAACCGTTGACCACTGTGACTTTTACCATACCTACCATTATCACTACCTTTCAAAAGGGGAAGATGAGACCCCTATACTTATACATTACGAGGAAGAGGGTGCGAGTATTATACTACCTTTAATGCTACGCGAGATTGAGGGTACCAGCTATAAAGACGTTACCTCAGTTTATGGCTATGCAGGGCCTTTATGCAGTACTAAGAGTCTTAATTTTGAAAACACAAATTTTAAAAGTGAACTGAAAAAGCTTTTTTTAGAGCACAAGATAGTATCCGTTTTTTCTAGACTTCATCCGTATATAGATCATCAAGAAGAAATTCTTGCCAATATTGGTGAAATTTCCAGTCCTGGCGAAGTGGTCTATATTGACCTTACTTTACCCCTAGATATACAGCGCCAACAGTACAGCAGCCGTTTAAAAACTTATATTAACAAATCAAGAAAGGTTTGCTCTGTTAGACAAGGCACTTCAGAAGAAGATATCCGCACTTTTATAGAAATCTATTACGAGAATATGCGTAGGGTAAGTGCAGATGAAAGTTATTTTTTTGATGCTCGTTATTTCTACCAGTTTATGCTCAGTTCGTTCTTTAAGACTGAACTTTTACTATGTGTTATAGATGAAACCAACGAGGTAATAGGTGGCGCCATGTTTATTAAGATGGATGATATTGTACAATACCATTTGTCCGGTTATAAAGAAGAATATTTAGATCTCAATGCTATTAAACTAATCATTGATACGATGCGAATTGACGCAACCGAAGAAGGTTACAAGTACTTTAATTTAGGTGGAGGAAAAGGCGTTAAAAGCGATTCTCTATTTGCATTTAAGTCCACTTTTTCAAAAAATCATAGACCGGCCAAATTTTGGAAGTATATTGTCAATCCAAAAGTATATAAGGAGCTTACTAAAAAACAAAAGGAACATTTATCTGACATTACAAATGATGGCGAAAGCAACTTTTTCCCGGCTTACCGTCAAATACCCAAACCTCACTAATTTTAATTTCTTTTGGTAAAGAATAATCCATTTCTATCCGATACATATACCTCTATTTGGTCAAAGCATTTTGACCAAGGAAGAAAGGCCCTGAAGTTAGACTTCCTTAAAAATGTTGGCTTTTATAAACATGGAAGTTTACCGCTTCATGTTAATTTAGGAAAATCCCTTACCAAGGGTATGAACTATAGCCTAGCTCCTGAAAATTCAGAAGACTATAAAAAAAAGGTGTTTCTAATTTATGATGTACCCGGGTATTTCAATATAAATTCGTCCACGCCTTCTGGTTCAACTTTAAAAATACACAAATCAAAGCAGTATCCAGGCTTTGGAATAGAACTAGGCCAATACAACAACTTTAATGAGTACATGCTCTCTACGTTTAGTAAAAGCAGTAGGTATAAATTAAATAAGTATAAAAAACGATTTGAAGCTTGTTTTGAAGTATCGTACAGGATGTATTGTGGTGAAATCTCAAAAGATGAATACGACGCAGTTTTTGATTCTTTCAAAGAATTGCTTACCAAACGTTTTGATGACAAGCAAATAACCAACAACAATCTAAACCCTAAGGAATGGCAGTTCTATTATGATGTTGCCTATCCCTTGATACTAGAGAACAAAGCTTCTTTATTCGTAATTTATGATGGTAGTAACCCTATTGGAGTTACACTAAATTATCATTCAGAAACCATCCTTTTTGATGCTATTACCGTTTTTGATATAGATTATGCCAAATTTCATTTGGGCTCTGTTACTATTATGAAACTCATTGAGTATTGCATATCCGAAAAAATTGAATTTTTCGATTTTTCAAAAGGATACTTTGATTATAAAACAAGATGGTCCAATAAAACCTATGACTTTGAATATCACATTTTATATGATTCCGCTTCGTTTAAAGCTAAAACATTGGCTAGAGGTTTGAAATCCTTTTTTGATTTTAAACAAAAACTACGGGATAAAAATGTAAATGAAAGGTTACATCGTCTTACTTATAAACTTAAGAATCGTAAAATGGATACTACAAATTTAGAAACCCAATATAAATTTGAAGATATCTCTTCAGAGCCTATTCCAGACGGACTTATTAAAATCGATTTAAACTTATCCGAAAATCATAAAATAAAGACCTTAGCATTTGAGTTTTTATATCTAAACGATGAATGTTCTATTAACCTTAAGACTTTTACTAATACTGAAGACCAATATTATTTTATTGGAAAGGCTAAAAAAGTAAGGGTCATCATCAACTAGTTTCAATTCAGTTCATTTAGAATAAGTAGTAAAGAATAATTTTCAACTAAAATAAAATAACAGTGCTATTCAATTCGCTTGATTTTTTGATTTTTCTTCCAATGGTATTCGTGCTGTACTGGTTTGTTTTCAAGAAGAGCCTGAAGATTCAAAATCTATTGGTCATTTTTGCCAGTTACGTCTTTTATGGCTGGTGGGATTGGCGTTTTCTTATTTTAATTTTTCTAAGTACCGTTCTTGATTTTTTGGTGGGTCAGCAAATTTTCAAAAATCAAGATAACAACAAGAAAGCCAAATACTGGTTATGGGTCAGTGTTGCCTTTAACCTAGGACTTTTAGGTTTCTTCAAATATTTCAACTTCTTTGTTGATTCATTTATAGAATCTTTAAATGCATTAGGCTATAATATGAAAAGTGTCTGGACGCTTCGTATTATACTACCTATAGGCATTTCGTTCTATACATTTCAAACCATGTCCTATTCCTTTGACATATACTATAAAAAATTAAAGCCTACAACCAATTTTGTTTCTTTTGCGGCTTTCGTAGCTTTCTTTCCCCAACTTGTTGCAGGACCAATTGAGAGAGCTTCAAACTTATTAAGTCAGATTAATACACGTCGTATATTCAAGTACGAACAAGCAACAAGTGGTCTAAAATTAATTCTATGGGGCTTTTTCAAAAAACTAGTTATAGCAGACTCCCTAGCACCAATTGTAGATGATATTTTTACCAACTATGCAGATTACCCTGCCTCTACTCTAATTTTAGGCGTGTCTCTTTTTAGCTTTCAGGTGTACGGAGATTTCAGTGGGTATACGGATATTGCAATAGGTACCGCAAAACTCTTTGGTGTAGAACTTATGTCCAACTTTAAATTTCCCAACTTCTCACGAAATATTGCAGAGTATTGGCAACGATGGCATGTATCGCTCAGTACCTGGTTTCGGCACTACCTTTATATTCCTATGGGTGGTTCAAGGGTAAGTAAGTTAAAATCCTTGAGAAACATTTCGGTAATTTTCTTGGTAAGTGGCCTTTGGCACGGAGCAAACTGGACATTCGTTTTCTGGGGCGGTATTCACGCATTACTTTATATTCCTGTATTTTTAATGGGAAGAAATAGAGTTTATGCCGATAATGTTATTGCAGAAAAAACATGGCTACCTAGTATTACCGAGGTATTTCAAGTACTTCTAACCTTCTTTCTAGTAACATTTTCAAGAATATTTTTTAGGTCGCCTACCCTATCTTCATCATTTGAATTTATCGGGCAAATTAAAAATAACTTTAGCTATGAACCCTATATGCACCCAATGGGGTATAGAATGTTCGACTTTTATTTACTGATAGCGTTGTTCACTATTTATGAATACCTAATACGAAGAGATGAGCGCAATCCTTTTAAATTTAGCTCACCTATAGTCCGGTTCCTATTGTATGCACTAGTAGTCATGAGTATTCTATTATTTTATGACGATGGTGTAAATCGTTCATTTATTTATTTTCAATTTTAATTGAGATGAAAAAATTTATTCTAAAATCTGTTCTATATATATTTCTGATTCTTATTTTATTAGAAATAATTGTAAGGGTTTGCCATCTCTACGGTGAAGACCCACCACGGTATATTGATGAATATGGCGTTGAGAAGCGAGTACCTGATAATGATGGATACGCAGTTACGGGTAATAGAAAAATGAATTATTCAAAATTTCACATCAACAAAGCTGGTTTCAATTCGTTCAGAGAATTCACACCATCTATAGATAAATATGAAATGGCCCTTATAGGGGATTCTTTTATTGAGGGCTTTCACCAAGATTTTTCAAATTCAATAGGAAAACAAATAGAAGACCAAACCCACGGTATTGAAGTATATGAATATGGGTATGCAGGGTATGATTTTGCCAATCAAATATATTTGGTACATGCCTATAAAAATGATTTTCAATATATTGATCAAATCGTTTTATACTTGAAATATGAAAACGACTTGGAACGGGATATATACAAACCAAACACGGACCGAATTAAATTACTTTCTTCTACTATTTTCAAAATAAGGAATAATATTAAATTATTATCCTACGGTACAAAAATTGGTATTCTATCTCCAATTAAGAATCTTGTTAAACGTGGGATGGCATTTAACAATTCGACTGAAGGTTACCAAACAAATGAACTTAAAGGCAGCAAAGCCGAAGAATTAAAAGTTGACCAAAAACGAATTGCTAATTTCAAAAAATTAATCGAGGTATACGGCTTTGATAAAAACAAAACCAGTTTACTCCTAGATAGTAGAACAACAAGCGAACGATTTTTAGAGTTTTGTCGGAGCAATAATATACGCTATATAGACTTTTCTACCAGCTTCAAGAATTCCAAAAAGCCAACTACTTTAATATATGATCATCACTGGAATGCCCATGGTAGATCTATTATCGCAAAAGTATTAGCCCATGATTTAAAAGAGCAACAAAAATAGTAAGACGGTTAACGAAATTATCAACTTTTACGTAAGTTGCGCCGGCTATTATATGAATTCTACAAATTTTTTCTTCGACGCCTATACCAAAGAGCAATTGCCTAGTTATTACAGACAGTTGCAAAATTTATATACGGGTGATGTTGTGTTCAACAACACCAATGACACTTCATTCAATTTATCTCAGTCTACTTTCATTGTTGAAGATGTACCCGGTTATTTTAAAGTAACAACAGATAAGCTTCCGAAAAATATTGGCCTACATTCTATAAAACAATACCCCGGATTTCTTATAAATTTTGAAAATGTACCTTCTTTAAGCGATTATTTAAATGAACGCTTTGGTAAGTCTAGTCGCTATAAGCTACGTAGGGAGCAAAAAAAATTAGAACAGTGTTTTGACATTAGTTACAAAATGTATTTTGGGACTATTGATAAATCGGATTATGATTTTATAATGGATGAATTCTATCGTTTATTAGAACTACGTTCATTAGAAAAAGGTATAAAAGACAACATTAACCTAGCTACACAAAACTTTTATAAAGCTAATGTGTATCAAATGATTCTAGATAAAAAAGCATCTTTCTACGTCATATATAATGGAAAAATGCCAATTGATATCTGTCTTAATTTTCATATGAAAAACGTAATTTTTCAATATATACGAACGTATGATATAGACTATTCAAAATTTAATACAGGCTATACAGACTTAATGAAACAAATAGAATGGTGTATTACCAACCAGATAAAATTCATCACTTTCTCAAAGGGCGACTTTTATTGGAAGAGACGCTGGTGTAATACCGTTTATGATTACCACTATCATATTTTTTTTAAAAAGAGTTCCGCATTCGGAAGAATAAAGGCAAAATCATACTACTTTATAAAAGCATTAAAACAATACGTTAGGGAAAAAGGGCTGATTGAAAAGTATCATACATACTTGGCAAAATATAGCAAAACGAAAAATTCATCAACTGTAAATTATGAAACCATTCCGTACAAAACAGAAATCAGAACTGGTGAAGCCATAAATTGTAAAGATGAAGAATTCAAACCTTTAAGACGTACTATTTACGATTTTCTTTATGAGAGCGACGAAAAACAGTCCGAAATTAACGTGTACACAATTTCAAACAAACCTAAGTCTTACTTAGTTATAGGAAAAAAGAGTAAAGCCGTGCTTTCAAATACTATAACTCCTGCATCTTTATAAAATAAAGTGTGTAAAAAAAACACGTCTTTGGCCCTAGTTCTGCGGTTCATCGAGTATTTTCTTAATATTTTCTTAAAAAACGTCCAAACACTGCACTTCGTCGTATATATTCGCAGTTAAACCCCGTAAACGAGAACGCCGTGGCTGAATTAAACAAGACGTCAAAAAAGTCGAATATTAAATTATGGTTCGCTGAGTTAAAAGAAGATATTATTCTTTCAATATATCATAGATCACCAATAATTTTTCTTCTATTTATTCGTTAGACCTATCAATTAGAAGTTAATTCAACTTACTTTAATAATTCCCCTTGATAGACCTGAAGCGTAGAATTTCGCGGTTTCCTAATCGGGAAGTTCTTTTCACAGACTTCTTTGATACCCTAGTTCACCGTACCGTACATCCCAATTATGCCATACGCTTGTGGGGTAAATTTATGGTAAGAGAGCTCGGTATGAAATTCTCTTCTGAAAAACTCTTTACTATTCGTAATGAGTCATTAATTTATCTTGGAAAGAAACAGAACCGCTCTACTTTAGAAATAAAGTATAAAGATGTTATTCAAGAGGTTTACCGAAGGCTGATCAATACAGAGAACCTGAGTGATATTCCATTTGCTAAATTCAAAAATCTCTTTGAAAAAGCCGATTACATCGCGGAAATATCTGTTCAGTTTAAGAATGAGGAACTGATTGAAATCCTTTCTCATTTCAAACAAAAAGGATATAGAATCTATTTACTATCAGATTTCTACCTCTCTAAAAGAGTAATTTTAAAAGTCTTAGAATACCATAAAATCGCACACCTTTTTGATGCTGTCTTTATATCAAGTACCGTGGGACTCAGCAAGGAAAAAGGAGGATTATACCCACATGTTCTTGATGTAACCAATACAGAACCTAAATCTGTGTTAATGATTGGAGACAATAAGAAGAGTGATGACATCAATGCTGCTAAGCATTCTATTGAATCCTTACACTTAAAGCATTTTTCACATAAATTCAGAAATAAACGTAATCTTTTAGGTTCAGACAAAAGTGACTTTAGAAGAGCCTGTCACCTTATAAAGTCAAGATGTTTAAAAAGTGACTATACGTTTAGTGAATATATAATACACTTTTACTTCTTTACAGAAAGGCTCTATATTAACGCTAAAAGAAATGGAACCAAAGATCTATTCTTTCTTGCTAGAGAAGGGCATTTTCTAAAACAATTGTTTGATTGTTATCAAGAAATGAACCTGTTCCAGTCTGAAGAAAAAATAAACACCCACTACTTAAAGGCCTCCAGACAATCTGCTACGCAATTGGCATTGCGCCCTTTAGAAAACGAAGATTTTGAAGAGTTGCTAAAGAAATTTGGAGACATGTCTTTGCAACATTTTCTTGATTGGTTTCCTTTCTCGGAAACAACTAAGAACAATATTATTAAAGATATTCCTGCAGCCAAGGATGAAACTATTGCAGACTTCTTTAAGTCACCTACAATGGGCCTTCTTAGAGAAAACGAAGCTTTTCAAGTTGCCTACGAGAAAAACCGAAACATACAGAAAACCGCATTTTTAACTTATTTAAAATCATTTGGCGCCAATTATGAAAAAGATGGTCTTGCCCTAGTTGATGTAGGTTGGGGCGGGACTATGCAAGAGAGTATTTACAAGTTTCTAAAAAAGAAAACACCCGTTACAGGTTACTATTTAGGACTAAAAGAAATTTATAATATTGAAAAGGATACTAAAAGGTTTGGTTTAAATTTTTCAATATATCCAAGTCAAGATTTCTATGATGATATTCTAATGGCCAATGGCCAACTTTATGAGCAAATGTTAGCTGCACCTCATGGCAGTACATTAGCATATAAGTTTGCAACGGAAGGTGAATCTCCAACCGTTGAGTATCATGAACCTAATGAAAAAATGGTTTTTGATGAGTTTATTGCCCCTATTCAGGAATATATGTTTACAGAATTTAAAAATCTGTTTACAGAACTACGTCCTATAGATTATTCTCAACAAATAACACAGGAATACATCACGGATATGGCTTTGAGAACAGGTATATTCACTAATAGAAAGAAACTTAAATTCATCAACCAAATTACAAAAGGTTTTTACCAAAACGTAGGTGAGAATAAGGTGGGACTTGAATACAACCCCAATCACATAACTATTTCCAAAGTGGGTCTAATAAAAACCTTTATAAAATCTCCTGAAAAAGTTTTTCGGTATTTAGTAAAGATAAAACCTTTCCTTTATTACAAGGGCTTCTACTGGCTTTCTTGGCCTGTAAACATCTCCTATTACTATATTAAATTCAATTTTTGGGCCAAGAGAAAATGGCTTAAGAAAGGCTTAATCTCTTAGTAAGCTTAAAATTTAGTAATTACAAATTCCGAACGTCTATTTACCTGATGCTTTTCTTCACTACAATAGGTATTGTCATCACATTCGTTTAACAAAAGGCTTTCACCGTAGGCCTCAGTAGTCAACCGGCTTGCTTCTACTCCTTTCTTCAAAAGATAGGCTTTGGTTCTATCCACCCTTCTTTGGGACAGCCAATCATTATAAGCTGATGCTCCTCTTGAATCGGTATAAGAACTGATTTTTAATTCTAGTTCAGGATATTTTTGTAGAATAAGAGCCAATCCATCTAAAACTTTTTTAGATTTTAAATTTAAATAAGACGAATTAAGATCAAAATAAGCAAAACCTAAATTATCTATTTCCGTTTTTATTTTTGCCTTACGTTGGTTTTCAGCATCTATCTTGGCTTTTTTAGCCGCCGCCAGAAGTGCCTGCTCCTTTTCTTTTGCAAGACGCGCAGCCAAAGCGGCTTGTTCTCTTTCCCTTTGCTGAATAGCAGCAAGGGAATCTTTTTCTTTTTCAAGATTTTGGGCCATTTCTTCCATTAAAGCCAACTTCTCTGCTCCCTTTTTGGACAATCCTTTTTTAATACCAAACTGATACACTACTCCTGCAGCATGTTGTAAATGGTTAGTGGCCTCATCATTATTAGCGGCCCATTTTCCCGAAGAGCTAAAATCCAAACCTATTCTATTTGAAAACCAAGTTCTAAAACCAACAACCGCATTATAAGTTGCCCTTGGCTCATTATTAGCTTCCGTATATCCAGCACCCACACCTAAATAAGGATCAAACCAACCTGTTTGCCCTATAATTTTATTAAGATCATAAGTTAATCGTGCATCCAATCCATAATAGTGAGATTCTTCAAGGTTCGTTCTTCCGTCAATAAATTTACCTACCTTATATTTATTGTAACTACCAATAGCCTCTATACCAATTCCACTTTCAAAATATCTACCAATACTAACCCTAGATGGATAGGGAAGTGCGTTCCACTGTTCTCCAAATGAAAGTAGCTCATCAAAAACATCTCCGGAATCATCTACAATATTGTAGCCAATGCCAAACATCCATGAACTCTTTACAATACTGTCTTTGGGAGTTAGTTGAAATTCTCCTTGGGCTTGTAGCAGGTTCATTGAAGCGCACAGCACAAACACTATAAAATAGATATAGGATTTCATAATAATTAGATTTGGGTGTCCTGACCACAAAGTAATGACTATCAAACCAATAAGACTACAATACACTTTGAACGGTAACAAAATTCGGCAGTCTGCTGGATTTACAATATCCTTAACAGCCGTTAACAGTACTATTGTAGTATAATTTCCTTTTGGGTAAGTGGTAATCTATAAACTGAAAAAGGCGTGGTAATAGATGTAGATGTTTCTTTCTTATTCTCATTCATAACTCCAAGAACGAGCTCATTTTCTGACTCATTGGCTACAAAAAGCCTGGGCTCATAAGAATTTTTGCGCTTTCCTGCACAGTAAATAATAAGCAATTCTTTAGTGAAATCTATTTGAGGAAGCGGTAATCCAGGTTTTCTGGTTCTATTTACTTTGGAATAAAACTTCTGTAAGGTCTTCATATCCGTAACAACTATAAACTCTTCTTCATCAGAGCCACTGTAATTATCACTTTCCACAAGTAGTAATCGTTCTTCCGTTTGCACACCTCTTTCATTCCTTATCCCCTTCTCTTGTCCTTTACAAGATGAAAAAAACAAAACTATAATTAAGAGGATAGGCTTCATATTAACTATAGGATTTATTAAACCTTCCTTTATACGCTCTATCATAAAGTGCTTCATAAAGTGGCAAAACCTTCATTATATCAAATCGCCCTGCAGATATTACAGCGTTTTTCTTGAATTCTTCTAACGTAGAATCGTCTTTTAAAATAGTCAATGCATTTTTAGCCATATCCTCAACATCACCCACATCACTTAAAAAGCCAGTGATACCATGTTGGTTTACCTCTGGAATTCCTCCAGCATTACTAGATATTACCGGTACTTTATTAATCATTGCTTCCAAAGCCGCTAAACCAAAACTTTCTGACTCAGAAGGCAATAAGAATAAATCTGAAAAACAAAGAATTCTATCTATTTCATTGCTATTACCCAAGAATATGACCTTATCCGCAATACCTTTTTCCTCACATAACCTTTCGGCATTCTCCTTTTCAGGTCCCTCACCTACCATCACTAATTTAGCAGGAATCTCTTTCTGAATGCGGTTGAAAATTTCAATTACGTCCGGTATACGTTTTACCTTTCTGAAGTTACTGATATGGGTAACTATCTTTTCATCATCTTCAGCCATTAAAGAGCGCTGACAATCTGTAAAAGAAGTACTGTAATTAGATTTATCGATAAAATTAGGAACTACTTCAATTTCATTCTTAATATCAAAGAACTCCATAGTTCGCTGTTTAAGATTCTCAGAAACCGAAGTAACAATATCAGATTGATTAATACTAAAAGTTACAGCAGGTTTATAAAACGGATGTTTACCTACCAAGGTAATATCCGTACCGTGCAACGTAGTAATCATAGGCAGATGAATTCCCTCTTCTTCCAACATTTTTTTTGCCATATAACCCGCATAGGCATGTGGAATGGCATAATGAACATGGAGAATATCTATCTTATGAAGTTTAACGGTATCCACCAACTTGCTAGACAGAGCCAACTCATAAGGTTGATACTTGAACAATGGATATTCGGGAACGTGAACCTCGTGAAAGTATATTTTATTACCCAAAAGGCCCAAGCGAACCGGTTGTTTGTAAGTTACAAAATGTACTTCATGACCTCTATTGGCCAGAGCTATACCAAGTTCTGTGGCTACTACACCGCTGCCCCCAAATGTAGGGTAACAAACTATTGCTATTTTCATCAGTCAAATTTAGCTAAATCTATAAAGTAAGTCGGTAAAACCCCTTTTTAATTTCAAGATGGGTGAGAATATTTAAATAAGAACGGGACTGAGAATTTTAGCCCCTAATTACCAGCAAGATGGTATTGAAATTTCAACTAGATTTAATTTACGATTGCATCATAAATTACTTGCTGAATCCTGGTTCTTAAACCTGACTTTATTAAAAGTGTGTTAGAAGATGTTGGGTACGTACGATTAGACAAAAACACATAAACAATTTCTTCTTCTGGATCTGCCCATGTAAACGTTCCCGTAAAACCACTATGGCCAAAGCTTTTGCGAGAAACACATCCGCATGTGGGACCACTGTCCTTTAACTGTGGTTTATCAAAACCAACTCCCCGCCTAACATTTTCATCGCAGAAATAACAAGTGTTGAATTTCTTGACGGTACGAGCATCTAAAAATCGAGTACCTCCATAAATGCCGTTTTGTAAATACATCTGCATTATTTTGGCCACATCTTCCGCATTACTAAAAAGACCTGCGTGACCACCTACTCCACCCTGCATGGCCGCTCCCATATCATGAACATAGCCCTGAACAGTCTCATAACGGTAATACTTATCTTCCTCTGATGGTACAATTCTATTTTTGGGGAATTTTTCAAGTGGATTGTAACTTGTGCTCATGGCACCAATTGGCTGATACAGAAACTCATCAACTTGTTTATCCAATCGCTTTTTTCCAATTTTTTCAACGTAATTCTTCATCACATAATACGCCACATCGCTATATCGGTAGCGGTTAGATTTCAAATCTTGACGACCGATCCTGTTGTATATGGAATCCTTATATGCATCCGTTAGATAAAGTTTATCCGTCACCTTGTATGAAAAACCATCTGTAGGTTCTGTCCTGTAAAACTCTTTTGATGGCTTTCTATCTTTATCTAGTGTATCAACATAAAAAGCAATCCATGCAGGAAGCCGCCCGTAATGAGATAAGGCTTTTAGAACCGTAACGTTCTTCAATTCAGAATCGGTATATTCAGGAATCAATTCTTGAAATGTATTATTTAACTTAATAGTACCTTCCTCTTCCATCTTCATAATCATGGGCAGTGTACCCAATATTTTTGAAATGGAGGCTAAATCATAAATGTTCTCTGTAGTAATACTGTCTTTGGAGTCATAGGTTGGTTTTCCAAAACCCTTATTATAAATCACCTTTCCTTTACGGGCAATCAAAACCTGGGCACCAGGGAACATTAAAGAGTCAAGGCCGTGCTGCACCAAAGTATCTACTTCAGCCAATTTGGCCGCATCAAAACCTACCCTTTCCGGGTAGCTATACCCCAACCGAAGTAATGATTTTAGTTTCACTTGAGTATTAACTGGAAAATCTTTATTTGCCGTAACCGGAAGCTTTCCGTCTGCCGCTATAGCTCCAAAAATCAATTGAGCCGTCTTACGCTGCGCCAATTCACTATTTTGATACGCTACCACTACTCCATCAATACTTTTGAACGATGGCACGTCTAGGAGTGCATACGGCTTGGCAAATACAGAGAGTATAAGGTTTGATGTTCTCTCATCCGCAATTTCTTGCAACCACTGTAGCTCCTTTTTTGAAAACTTATAGGCTTTCCAAGGGCTTTCATTACTCTTGTGATGGCCAATAATCACCAAATTATAATCCTTGAGTTTATTTTTTAAAGTACCAATATCACTTCCGTTTACTTGAGTTACTTTGGCATATTTGTTCAATTCCTCAACAAATGGGTCGCTGTCTGCATCACCAAATTTTACATATGCGATTTTCTTGTTCTCTAACTGCTTTATACCCATTAGGTAAAAATTGTTCTTTACCACCGTTAAAGCATTCTCAATAGCTTCTTCATAAACCAAATCATCCGTTCTGGAATTAAGGTCTTCGTAAAGATTATTTAACTCTATTGGTTTATACTTATTAAGGCCGACTTTGTATTTGGCCATCAAAATCTTTTTGACAGAACTAGCCAGCCTCTCTTCTGTAATTTTACCCTTATCGTATGCTTTGGCAAGCTTTTCTTTCGCTTTTTCTACTTGAGTAGGCATAAGTAAGATGTCATTACCAGCCATAAATGCAGCCAGTTCTGCGTCACCATCCTTACCATGGTTGGTAACCCCCTTCATATTAAGGGCATCTGTGAACACCAATCCTTCAAAACACATTTCCTCCTTAAGCAATCCGGAAATAATTTGCTCGGACAATGAAGAGGGAAGTTCTTTTTTTAATTCTAACGCAGGAACCTCTAGATGCGCAACCATTACACTGCTTAAGCCTTCATCTATCAATCTTTTAAAAGGATACAATTCAACACTGTCCAGTCGTTCTCTAGTAAAATTGATAATAGGTAGGGCTTTATGGGAATCTGTGGAAGTATCTCCATGGCCCGGAAAATGTTTTCCACTTGAAAGTACACCAGCGCTTTCCATCCCCTTCATAAAAGCGATGCCCTTTTCAGCTACATTTTCGCGATTTTCTCCAAAAGAACGATTACCTATTATTGGGTTTTGAGGATTTGTATTGATATCTACATCCGGAGCAAAATTGATATGAACCCCTAAACGTTTGGCATGTTCACCAATACGCTCTCCTACTTTATATACAATTGTATTATCCGTTATAGCACCTAAAGTCATATTCCAAGGAAAAGCATAGGTGGAATCTAAACGCATGGACAGACCCCATTCCGCATCCAAACCGATCATGAGCGGTACTTTTGAAACCGACTGAAATTCGTTGGTTAATTTTGCCTGTCTTACCGGGCCTCCTGTAGAAAATATAACGCCTCCTATCTGCTGTTCTTTAATTAAAGCCTTTACTTTATCCGTGCTGGCCTTTGCTTGATCGGATGCCACCATAACCATAAAGAGTTGTCCCAGTTTCTGGTCTAAAGTCATTTCATCGTAGCGCGCATCAACCCATTTGCTTTGAGCTGAACTATCTTTGGTCACCAAAGGATGTTGCTGGGCATTAGCACTTAGAAATACAAAAAAAAGTAAGGAAAAAACAGGGAAAAACCGCATTACAAAATAGATCTATGGCAATAACTAAAAACTAAAAAGAATATTGCATTTCATCCGATATATATAATGAAATCAATACTTCAGAAAACAAAAGGTATATAGTTTCTACATGAAACGCGAGTGCCAGCTTTCAGAAGCGGGCACCTCCCAATGCTCTTGATATTCCTGTTTATTCGTTACCAAGTTATTAAAAACGATAGTGTTTTTAGAGACCGCTTTCTGCTTTGCCATCTTTTTGAAATCTACCAAAGTTTTATACGCAACATGCTCTCCCTGCTTATAAGAGACATTCATCTTATCTAACAATTCAACATTGTACTTTTTCTCCAAATGTTGAATAAAATGTACCGATGCGTCTATTGAACAACCTGATGCTGCGGTAGCGCTTTGGTCTAAGGCCAAGACAATAAATCTCCTGTATTTTATTTCATAACCGGCGTTTAACTGACTACCATGAGCTGTCCATTCACCTATAAAATCATTGAGTTCTTTTTGTATTTCCTCAAGTTCGGTTTCCGTAAAACTACGGCTCCCTTGATAAATCCAGATGCGAGAAGCATCAGGTAAAGTATTGAATTCTACTAGCATTATAAAGTGTTCTAATTTGGGGTTCTTATATTTGGGCGCTTACAAATCTCCTGCCGAAGCAATAAGTTCGGCTATATCCATTACTGCAATTGCTCCTTCTTTCTCTTTGTTCTTTACACCATCAGTCATCATTGTATTACAGAATGGACATCCAGCGGCAATAATTTCAGGTTGGGTTTCCAAGGCTTGTTCGGTACGTTCAATATTTACATCTTTATCACCTTTCTCTGGCTCTTTGAACATCTGGGCACCACCAGCACCACAACATAATCCTTTTTCCTTACAACTCTTCATTTCAATAAGTTCGGCATCTAATTTCCGAATCAAATCACGAGGCGCCTCATAAACATTATTTGCCCTACCTAAATAACAAGGGTCATGATACGTAATACGCTTGCCTTTAAATTTGCCACCTTCAAGAGTAATTCTTCCATCTTCAAAAAGTTTTTTCAAGAACTGTGTATGGTGAACAACCTCATAATGACCTCCCAAACCGGGATATTCGTTCTTTATTGTATTAAAACAATGTGGACAAGCCGTAACAATTTTATTTATTCCATAGGCATTCATTACCTCTATATTGGTAACCGCCTGCATTTGGAAAAGAAATTCGTTCCCAGCTCTTTTTGCTGGATCACCGGTACAACTTTCTTCCGTTCCTAAAACAGCAAACGAAACATTTGCCCTGTTCAATAACTGAACAAACGCCTTTGTAATCTTCTTTGCCCTATCGTCAAAACTTCCTGCGCAGCCTACCCAAAACAATACTTCTGGTTTTTGACCTGCGGCAAAGAGTTCTGCCATTGTTGGAACTTTTAATTCGTTCGCCATTCTAAAAAATTCAAGTTCAATTAAATTAATTAAGCCACTGTAAATGCCTAGCTATTCTTCTTTGGCCCAGTTTAGTCGGTCCATTTGATTAAAAGGCCATGGAGCGCCATTGTTCTCTATATTGCCCATCATGTTATTCAAATCAGTAGGTGCCGCGGATTGCTCCATAACTAAATATTGACGCATATCCATAATAATGGAAAGAGGGTCTATACTTACCGGGCAAGCCTGAACACAAGCATTACAAGTAGTACAAGCCCAAAGTTCCTCTCGTGTAATATAACCATCTAAAAGCTGCTTGCCGTCATCAACAAACTGCCCTTTGTTAGCATCTATATTTTTACCTACCTCTTCCAGCCTGTCTCTGGTATCCATCATTATCTTTCTGGGTGAAAGCTTTTTCCCCGTCTGGTTTGCCGGACATTCATCCGTACAACGGCCACATTCTGTACAGGTATATGAATTTAAAAGTTGTACCCAACTTAAATCCATAACATCCGAAGCACCAAATTTGGCAGGTTCAGCAGCATCCTCTGCAGGAGCTGCGAAAGGATCAGCCGAAGGATCCATCATTAATTTCACTTCTGCCGTTACCGCATCTAAATTTTGGAATTGACCCTTTGGCACCAATTTTCCATAAAATGTATTTGGGAAGGCCAATAGTATGTGTAAATGTTTTGAATAGTACAGATAGTTTAAAAAACAAAGTATGCCTATAATATGTAACCACCATGCCGTTCGCTCAACAAGAATCAATGAACTAATGGACATACCATCAAAAAATGGTGCCATAAATTGGCTTACGGGGAACATACCGGCTTCGGTATAATGAGCCGCACCCATTTGTTGTAATTGATAATCAGCACCGTTCATGGTTAAAAACAGTACCATCAATACCAATTCTATATACAGAATGAGGTTTCCGTCTTGTTTTGGCCAACCTGTCATTTCGGGTTTAAGAAACCTTTTGACACGGATTATATTCCTACGAATCCAAAAAACGGTTACGGCTACAATAACCAAGAACGCCAAGACTTCAAAAGAACCAATTAGAATATCATACACTGTACCGAAGGGGGCAAAAAGACGATGTGTTCCTAAAATACCGTCTAAAATAATTTCAATCACCTCAATATTGATAATAATGAAACCAACATATACTATAATATGAAGAAAACCAGCAATTGGGCGAACGACCATTTTAGTCTGGCCCAAAGCTATTTTTGCCATATTTTTCCAACGCTGACCTATATTATCGGAAACGTCTACATCTTTACCTAGTTTAATATTTCTAGATAGCCGTTTTACGTTACGGGCAAAAAAACCGATACCGGCTATTAGTACGATTACAAATAAAATATTTGGCAGGTATTCCATCTATTGTTCTGGTTGTTGAGGATTGGCTGGGTCTTCTTCTGGAAGTTCATATTCCTTCTGCTTTTTACCAAAAACAGATACGTTTACGTAACGCTTAGGGTTCAAACGGAAATCTTGCAATAAGAGATCTAATTCTCTTGATGCATTATTAAGGTTTTCATATAACTCTTCATCCTTCACTAATTTGCCTAGTGTACCATTTCCATTTTCTATGTTGGCCATTAACTTATTCAAGTTGCCCATGGTAGATTCCAAATTGGCCAGTGTACGTCCCAAGCCTGCATTGTTCAATGAATCCGATAATTTAGCAAAATTAGATGTCAATGTTTCAAAATTGTCCAAAGATTCATTCAACCTACTCTCATTACTACTTAAAATTCTATTGAGTACATCTGCGCTTTTCTGAAAACTGGCTACGGTACTGTTAAGCCCGCTAAGGGTTTCCCTTAAATCCCTTTTGGCCCTATCATCCAGAACTTCATTCACGTTCATAAGCAGACTGTCCGCATTGGTAACCGCGCCTTCCACTTTTTGTTGTAACGGTGTAAGTTGCTTCTGAACCAACTGCGTAAGACCCAATTGGATCCTACTTGGTAAAGTATCTCCTGATTTTGCCATCGGAGCTCCGTCAAAAACAGGTTTAACCTGTATGCCTTTACCTCCAATAATACCAGTATCGTATAACTCCGCGGTACTATTCTTAGAAAAATCAAAATCACTTTTAATAAAAAGACCCACCAAAAGACTACCGGTTTCATCCTTGAATTTTACATCCGTAACGTTCCCCACCACAAAACCATTTATGGTTACGGGAGTGCCTACCTGAAGGCCGCCAACCTCCTTGTAAACGGCATATATACTTTTTCCGTCTTCAAATAACGGGGATGATTTTAAATAGCTAAAGCCTAATATAAATAACAGAATACCGCCTATTACGATTATTCCTGTTTTGATTTCCCTGGATAGTTTCAAAAGGATCGATTTTGGGTTAATAAGAGACTTATCTAAACCTATAGGTCTCTAACAAAATTAGAAATAAAATATGGAAGGTAATTATTTATTGCCGTGAAACCTACTTGAGGCTGTCTTTAAAAGGTATTCGTTTACCATTTCTATAAGCAACAATGTACGATGTTGTATAGCCTTTTAAATCTGCATTTGATTTCAACATTTTTGCTTCTTCTAGTGAATTGGCACTACCGTAGACATATCTAAACAAACCTTTAAACGGTTCTTTCTCAACGCGATTCAACCCATTAAAAGAAGAAGGACGCAAAGGAATATTTTTGGCGCTCGCCATAATCTGCACCTTATATATTACATTGTTCTTTGCCTCAGTACCCGTAGTTGGTTTTGCTTCAGGTTTTTTTTTGGATTCTTCGTTAGGCACAACGGTATTGGCGCTTTCTTTTGCTTCAGCTATAATCTCATTGACCCCTTTCTCTTTTTCCGCCACAGGTACCTCTGTAGTTTTAGCTACAACAGGCTCATCTTTTATTTTTCTAGAAGCAGCCTCCTTCTTTGAGGTTGCCGGTTTTTTTGCTGGTTCTTTTTCTTCTTTCTTAACTGTTTCTGGTTCCGGAGCGTCTGGAATACTATTCACTGTAAAATCGGCCATATTGGCCATGGCGTTCTTTTTATAGGTTATAATAGCTTCCGCAATAGATGAACCCATTTCAGATTGTCCTTTCTTTGAATTAAGATAAGCACCTTCTTCTTTATTGGTTAAAAATCCGGTTTCCACCAATACGCTGGGCATTACCGTCTGGTGTAGCACTATAAAGCCAGCTTGCTTCACTTTTCTATCTGTTCTTTTTAATTTATTCGAGAAATTATCTTGAATGGTTTTGGCCAATGCAATGCTCTGGTCCAAAAACTCCTCTTGCATTATAGTTAAACCTATTACCGACTCAGGTGAATTTATATCATAACCAGCATACTTGGCCTTGTAATTATCCTCCAAATAGATTACTGAGTTTTCCTTTTTAGCAATTTCAAAGTTCTGTTTATTAGCATGAAGTCCTAGGACGAATGTACCAGCGCCATGTGCATTAGACGTATGGGAATCACAATGTACCGAAACAAAAAGGTCTGCGTTTGCCTCATTGGCTATCTGTCCGCGTTCATAAAGATCCACAAACGTATCATCATTACGGGTATAGATAACTTTGATATCCGGATTCTTCTCAAGTATCTCTCCTGCCTTCAAAACAATATTCAAGGCTATTTTTTTTTCTAAATACCCATTTCCTAAATTTCCTGGATCGTGGCCCCCATGGCCCGCATCAAGCACAACAATAAATTTACCATTATCGTTATCTTCGGTGTTATTTTGATGAAAAGAAGATAAAATTAGCGTTAAAAAAACAATAGGAAATAAAAAAAACCGTCTTACGCGCATGTTCACACTGTATTTAGAAGCCTTCATTATGGTTAAATTTATGGTAACACCCTGTATGGGGAACGAAAAATATATGTAAGTTTGAACTCCGAAAATAAAGCCAAACGGTTACAAAAATAGGATATATAGCCTTGCAATCAAACAAACATCTTTTTCTTTTACTAGCATTGCTATTTGTTGGCACTTTCTCCTCTCTTGCTCAAGAAGATGGTTTAATACCATTACCTATTAAAGCAGAAAAGGACACAATTATTGCGCCACTTTTTCCGGACCCAGCAAAAAAAGACAGTATTGCGGGCGACTCAACCACTTTAAACAAGAACAACGGAAAAAAGCCCCTTCTCCTCGATAAAATTAAATACAAGGCTAAAGATCACGTAAAACTTAGTCAAAAAGAACAAAAAATATACCTATATAACGAAGCCGAAATCTATTATCAAGATACCGAATTAAAAGCCGGTATGATCATAATGGATTATGTCAAAAACGAAGTTTATGCGGGAAGAATTAAAGACTCTTTAGGTAATTATACTCAACTCCCCTACTTTAAACAAGGTGATAATGAGATACGTCCCGATAGCATTCGGTTTAATTTTGACACTCAGAAAGCGCTTATTTGGAACTCCAGAACAGAACAACAAGCAGGTCTTGGACAGTTGGGGAGCGATGCTATGAAAGTATATGCCGAAATCACAAAAAAAGAGAACGACTCTGTTTACTTTTTACATGAAGGAAAATTGACCACCTCTGCAGACACGATAAACCCTGATTATTATATCCGGATTCGTAAAGCAAAATTTGTACCCAAAAAGAAAGTTATTGCAGGTTTTAGTAACCTTTATATTGCCGATGTACCTACACCGGTAGCGTTGCCTTTTGCTTATTTTCCCTTAACCGTGGGGCGCTCTGCAGGTCTAATGATGCCTACTTTTGGTAATGACCCTGACCGAGGTTACTTTCTGCAGAATGGTGGATACTACGTTCCTTTTTCCGAATTTGCAGATATCACCCTTACTGGGGATTTTTACACCAATGGAAGCTACGGTTTCAGAACCCAGAGTGTCTACACAAAACGTTACAAATATAGGGGTAACGTAAACTTTAGATATGAAAACCTGGTAACGAGCCAAAAAGGGTTTGATGATTACAGCAACAGCAAGGTTTGGAACATCCAAATATCTCATTCTCAAGATACTAAAGCAAGCCCTAATTCACGTTTCTCCGCATCCGTAAACTTAGGAAGCAGCTCGTATTACCAAAACTCTTTGAACCAGGTAAACTTGCCATTAACGCAAAACAACAACTTATCATCATCTATATCGTACTCCAAAACTTTTCCCGCCTATCCTTCGGTAAATATGAGTTTAACAGCAAGTCATTCTCAGAATACGAGTCCAGCGGCACGGGCCGACCCTGATTTGGACAACATACAGATGACCTTACCTACTTTTCAGGCTAGTATGGAGCGTATATTTCCATTTGCAAAAAAGGACGGCATTAAAAAAGGAGTGATACAGAATATTAATTTTCAATATGATGTAAACGCACGTAATTCACTCACAACTAACGATGAAGATTTTTTAAAGGCGGCCATGTTCGATAATGCCTTGGTGGGTGCTAAACACAGAATACCAATTAGCACAAACTTTAAAGTAGCTAAATTCTTTAGCGTTACTATGGGTGGTAGCTACGAAGATGTATGGGCTTTAGAAACCTACACCCAACGTTATGAACTGGGCGATGATGGCGCAATAGGATCCGTAGTGCGGGATACGATTTCAGGTTTTGATCGCTACAATAAGTATAACATGAGTGCCAGTATCGGAACAACCGTTTATGGTACCTTTAATTTTGGAGAGGACAAGAAAATTCAAGCCTTACGGCATGTTATGAGGCCATCTTTAAGTTATGGCTACTCTCCTTCTTTTGACCAGTTTTATGACGAGTACCTCAATAATGACACTGGTGACGTTGTACAATATAGCCGTTTTGAGGGCACGCTGAACGGGGCTCCTAGCCTAGGCAAGAGCAATAGTCTTAGCTTTTCTTTGGCCAACACTTTAGAAGCTAAGGTAAGGGATAAAGATTCAACTGCTACCGAACCCAAAAAGGTGCCTATTCTTAGCAACTTCAATATTTCTACAGGATATAATTTTGAATCGGATTCTTTAAAACTGAGCCCCCTTAGAATTAATGGAGGTACGAATATTTTGGATAATAAAATGTCCATTAACTTTTCAGCGGGTTTAGATCCTTATGCTATTGACAATAACGGCAGTAGAATTGAAAAGTTTAATATTGATAACGGAGGAAGTCTTTTTAGATTGACACAAGCCAATATCAACATTGGGTACTCCATAGACAGTGAAACCTTCGGAAGAAAGAAAGAGGATGAAGAAGAAGATGAAGAAGAGGCCGGTGCTTATGACTATGTAGCTCAAAGTGGCGGTAGAGATGATGACCTTTTTGGTAGAGCCGACAATTTTGACGACCGCCGAGGTGGAGATGATTACGACAGAGACAAAGATGAAGATATTGAGAATCCTCGCTATGCCACAAAAATACCTTGGAATTTCAGGTTAGCTTATTCGGCCAGCTATTTTAACTCGGCCCGTCAGAACGAATTTAGCAGCCATTCTTTGATGTTTTCAGGAGATATAGAACTATCACCTCGCTGGAAAGTAGGCGGCTCTAGCGGTTACGATTTTAAAAATAAAGGCTTCACCCTTACCCAGTTGCGCTTTGAGCGGGACTTAAAGAGTTTTAGAATGAACTTTAACTGGACCCCGTTTGGGCAATACTCCAGATGGTATTTCTTTATTGGTATAAAGAGTTCTATTCTTAGCGACTTGAAATGGGAAAACAGAAGTCAGCGTTAATAAGAAAATAGCTGCTTCCACTCTTAATTTATTCGCTAGAATGAAAAGAGTTATTTTCAATAAAATTCCTTGCAAAACTAAAATCATAAAAACATGAAAAAAATAATCAACACCTCTAATGCACCGGCCCCTATAGGTCCTTACAACCAGGCTATTTTAAGTGGTGATACTTTATATGTTTCCGGTCAAATACCAATTGACCCTTCCACAGGTGAGCTTATTGAAGGTGACATAAAGAAGGAAGCCCGCCAATCCATGGAAAACCTAAAAGCTATACTTACAGAAGCCGAGATGACTTTTGAAAATGTGGTGAAGAGTTCAATTTTCTTAAAGGATATGAACCAATTTTCTGAGGTAAACGAAGTTTACGGTTCTTATTTTAACAGTGAAACTGCCCCAGCCAGAGAAACAGTTGAAGTAGCCAATCTACCAAAATTCGTTAACATTGAAATCTCAGTGATAGCGGTTCGGTAAACAAAAAAGGCCTTGATTCTCATCAAGGCCTGTTACTACTTTTATTTCTATTGAAAACCTATAGCGTTTCTTTATGAAATTCCATCAAACCTTCAATTGGTCGCTGTCTTATTACACCAACAATTAAATCATTACGCTCAAGCACAGTTACCAACTCCTCACTTAAATAATGCGCTATACTTCCCACGAAGTTAATAGGCACCTTGGTAGCTAGTTCAAACTGCATGATATAATTATTTACAAACTGCTGAAAGCCTTTATCAATTACCCCCTTACAATACGGGTGGTTCTTATTCTCTACTAAAAAACGAGCAAAGGTAGCCAGATAGGTGTTTGGGTTGGGCTGCTTATATAAATTCTCTTTTATAACATCTGCATCCAAGTCATACTCCTTAGCAAACCTAATACCCAAATCTTGAGGCATTTTATGGAAATAGTAATCTCTTATCAACTTTCTTCCAAAAAAGTTACCACTACCATCATCCATAGGAATATAACCCAAAGAGGTTACTTTCTGAAACAACTGGTGTCCATCATAATAACTACAGTTAGAACCTGTTCCTAAAATACAAACTATACCCTGGTGACCTATTTTAGTGGTTGAGAAAATAGCCGCATAAGTATCTTCTTTTACATCCGCTTTTGCGTTCGGAAAAAAGTCTTTAAAGATATCCCTTAAGAAATTTTTCATACGGTCCGTTCCACAACCTGCACCGTAAAAATGCAATCTAGAAACTTTATCCCGATTTTTTGAAAGCTCAAAATTATTGGCCAATCTATCTTCGATTACCTCTCTTGTAAGCACCTCAGGACTTAACCCTAAAGTTTGAGTCATAAATAACTGTTCTCCCTTTTCATCCAAGGCAATCCAATCTGATTTTGTGGCACCACTATCTACAATTAAAATCATAATGTTCGTTTAAAAAAATAATCCTGAAAATAAGCAAAATTCTGCCCACTCTCAGGATTACAATTAGTAATATTCAAAAAAATTACAAACTAGCAACGTGCTGAGCTAAATCTACCATTTTGTTAGAAAAACCAGCTTCGTTATCATACCAGCAAATTAATTTGAAGAACTTAGAGTTCAATTCAATACCTGCACCGGCATCAAAAATACTTGTGCGTTTATCACCTACGAAATCCTGAGAAACAAGAGCTTCTTCAGTATAACCTAAGATACCTTTCAATTCGCCTTCAGAAGCAGCTTTGAAAGCTTTTTTGATTTCTTCGTAAGAAGTTTCTTTTTCAAGACGAACTGTTAAATCTACTACAGAAACATCAGCAGTTGGAACTCTAAAAGCCATACCTGTAAGTTTTCCTTCTAATGCAGGAATAACTTTGGTTACCGCTTTAGCTGCACCAGTAGATGCAGGAATGATGTTCAACATAGCACTTCTACCACCTCTCCAGTCTTTTCTAGAAGGACCATCAACAGTCATTTGTGTTGCAGTAGTAGCATGAACTGTAGTCATCAATGCCTCTTCAATACCGAAATTATCATTCAATACCTTAGCCATTGGAGCTAAACAGTTAGTAGTACATGATGCATTAGAAACGATTGTGTTAGAAGCTTTTACTTCTTTATGGTTAACACCCATTACAAACATTGGTGCATCTTTAGATGGAGCAGAAATAACTACTTTTTTAGCACCACCATCTATATGATATTGTGCCGTTTCTAAAGTTGTGAAGATACCAGTACACTCAGCAACTATTTCAGCGCCAACTGCATCCCACTTAATACTTTTAGGATCACGCTCGGCAGTAATTCTAACTGTTTTACCGTTAACGATCAAGTGACCATCTTTTACATCAACAGTACCATCAAAGTTACCATGTACGGAATCATACTTCAAAAGATAAGCTAAGTGCTCAACATCCAACAAATCGTTGATGGCAACCACATCTACGCCTTCTCTTCTTACAGTTTCTCTAAAGACCAATCTTCCGATACGGCCGAATCCGTTAATTCCTATTTTTAAATCTGACATGCTCTATTGTTTTGAATTTAATTATGTTGTCATTATTTCTGAAACCCTAATAAGCTCCTTATCTATTTTTGTGTGGCCCTTTATAGCCTTACTGATAGGAGTTAATATAATTTTGTTGTTTTGGATACCTACCATAAAATTGGTTTGGCCTTCCAACAAACTTTCCACAGCTTTTACACCCATTCTACTTGCCAGAACCCTATCATAACAAGATGGAGCTCCACCGCGCTGCATGTGTCCTAATACGGATACCCTTACGTCATATATAGGCAGATGTTCTTCTACGTATTCTTTAAGCTCAAAAACACTCTTCCCAATTTTATCACCTTCGGCAACAACTACAATACTGGAAGATTTTCCTGATTTTTTACTGCGCTTTAGCGACTCGAGCAAACGCTCAAGCCCACGATTGGCCTCTGGAATAAGAATTTCTTCTGCACCTGCACCAACACCAACGTTCAATGCAATATGACCTACATCCCTACCCATAACCTCTACAAAGAATAGTCGATTATGAGAACTGGCCGTATCCCTGATTTTATCTATTACTTCCACTACAGTATTCATGGCCGTATCAAAGCCTACCGTATTAGAGGTACCAAATATATCATTGTCAATTGTACCAGGAATTCCTATTATTGGAAAATGATACTCTTGGTTAAAGACCATTGCGCCGGTAAAACTACCATCGCCACCTATAACCACAAACGCATCAATACCTTCTGCCTTTAACTGCTCATACGCCTTTTTACGACCTTCTGGTGTTCTAAAGCCATCACAACGGGCAGACTTAAGAATAGTACCGCCTTTATTGATAATGTTGTTAACGCTTCTCGCATCCATTGGCTTAAAATCCCCTTCTATCATGCCCTGGTACCCTCTATAGATACCTACGCAATCTACTTTCATGTAGGCACAAGTTCTAACCACGGAGCGTATTGCTGCATTCATACCGGGGGAATCTCCTCCTGAGGTCAAAACACCTATTTTCTTTATTTCTGAAGCCATTAAAAAAAACTAAGTTGCAAAACTAACAAACTTATTTGAATTCCAACTGTGTTATCCTTCTAATTTAACGTCATGGTAACTTAGCAAACATTTTCTTAGCTTTTTCTTTAAATTATAACAAAATTACCCCAGAATACCCTTATATATTGAGAATGTGGCAAAATGGGATTTTACGAAAAACTATAACGTTTTCGTGAAATTATTACCGTTCTGTGAAGTTAAATTCATACAAATTGAAGCATAGTTATAGGTGCATTTTTTCCTATAACTAGTTTTACTTTAACCGTTTATCTTTTGGGTAAAATTTTAATAAACTATCCTTACCCATTACCGAGCTTGGAACTTGATCCGGCTTAGGGACTTTTTTCTTCGACTCTTCCTTCCTCATTAAATTTCTAAAAAGCTCTCTAAAACTGTTAAAATCCACTTCATAAGAGATACCTACACCTTGGGTATACCCTAATCTATCCGCTAAGTATTCCTGTATTTCGTTTTCTCTGTTGAAAAATTTAGCACTCAAAGTCCCTTCTTCATTTAACAACAACTGTATCTCAAAATTACCAGCTACGACCGTTTCGGTAGTTCCACCAACCGGCACCCCTACTTTTCCGTTAAAAAGTAAACGATCACTTATTTGGGTAGACACCGTTACCCCGATTCTATTTTCTGTTTGGTAATCCGCACTTCTATCCAAAATACCCTGCTCATAAGACAGTCCCAAATTAAACTTATCATTATCTCCCAAAACCTGATTTAATAGTCCTGATGCGGACTGTAGCAAATTACCGGTTACCGCTTGTTGGTCAATTCCGGTCTGGTCATTTACAAATGAGCCCTGTGCCAATAGAAAAAGTGCGTTCCTTTCCTCTACAGTGGGATCCTGAAGGCGGTATTCCAATTCTGACTGAACAATAGAATTCGTTCCCGGAAAATCTATGTTAAATTCAATATCAGGACTTTCAAGATCATCGGTTAGCTTAATGACCACTTCCGTAGCTATACGCCGTGTATACCCTGGATTATCCAATAGTGGTGCCGGATTAGCATTTAAAGCATATACCGCCTCAAGATCTAACGTTGCTTTTAAAGGTTCCCGGTCCCAAACGATAGTACCCCCTGGTTTTACCTGAAAGGTTTTATTGATGACACCTCCAAACTTATAGTTGTACTGCCCCTCTACAACAACAAAATCCCCATACATTTCAAAAGCACCACGGGTGTTGATTCGAATTAGCAAAATCCCTACTCCACTACCTTTTAATGAGCTTCCGGTTTTGGTATCGGTAACAATCTCTACTTCGGCATCTGGTGTAACATCTAAATCAAAAGTAAGTTCCAACCCCTGAAATTCATCAAGAATGCGCTCTTCTTCCACATGATTCAATTGATTCTTTTCCACAAAGTTGATGAAAGAATAATCACCAATAGAAGCCACATCACTCAACGGAATCTTTAACGAGGTTCCTCTAGCCGTTTCTCCTTCCACCTTAATATTCAATGCTTTTGTGGGGCCAAATATTCTTCCTTTTCCATCTAAATAACCCGTGCCGTAGTACAGAACTTCTTCTTCAAAATCCGTGTCTAAAATTAAAAGTCGGTCGCCATTGGTATCCACATTCAAATCAAGAAGCCAATTATCAAAAAAAGAATGGCTAATAGTCCCATCTAAAGTTGCTTTTGTATTCTTGGCTACATCAGTAATTTTAATCTGATCAAAATCAAACGTTTGTTTACTAAGATTAACCCTGGAATTTGCTGCAAAATTATAGTCAACATTTAGATATGGAATACCTAGACCTGCTTTATCCAACGTAAGGACTCCACTAAAATCAGGGTTGTCTACCGGCCCTTGTATACGTGCATTACCACTAACAAAGCCTCGTATACGACTTATGATGTTTTCCCCCAAAGGCGCAAAAGGTTCCAAATCAAACTTGTCCAAACTCACAAGCAAATTGGCATCGGGCATATCAGTCTTATTGTTAATACTCCCAACTACGCTAAGTTTTTCAACACCTTCATTAGTAATCTGAGAATTTACTGCAAATTCCGTTAAGTCTTTATTACCAACTATTCCCACGGTTAAATCTCCCAAACGCATATCGTTAATAGAAAAATCTTCTACGGCCAAATTGGAGGAGGGCAGATAAATATTGTCTTTTTGCAAAATATTAAGCGTACCATTCACTTCTCCTTGTAACCTAAGACTATCTATTGCAGGTGTTATCTTATTAAGCGAAACAATTTTAAATTGGAGTTGTAAATCTTTATAAGTGGAATCCGCCAGTTGCCCTTTCAACCTAATCTGTTCCTGGGCACTGTTGTTCATTACAATTTCGCGAATATCAATACTATCCAGCGTACGATTAATTACTACTTTGTTCTTATTGTCGCCATCTTTATTAAGAACCCATTTGTTTCCTTTAAAATTTACATCGGAGGTTTTTAAGCCTATAACCGATTTGTTGTCCTTATTGAACGTGTGATAAAAGTTAAGGTTGTAACTATCATTTAGATCGCTCCCCCCTTTAAATTCCGTCCTAAAAAAGAGTGTATCCTTTAGAGTGGTATTAATCAGGTTAAAATCTTTTACATCATAATAATTGGTAGAGAGATCACTAACCGAAATATAAGTATTGAACAAAGGGTTTTTGTTGTCTATTTTAATATCTATGTTATCAGCTTCATTACCAAAAGCAACTATACTGGGCGATTTGAATGTAAGCTTGAAATCACCCTCATCTGCCACTATATTACCTTTTATAAAGGTATTGGGGTCAAATTTCACTTCAGGGAAAAAGACGTCTACAATTTTGTTATAAATCTTAAAGTTAAAGGCAAGAGTTTGTCCTCCGGAAATATTAAATGGTCTATAATTGGTATAAATACTTCCTAAGGAATTCTGAACCAACCGCCCAAGTTCGGACACTTTGAACTGCCCTTTCATATAACCGGTAATAATATCAGGAGAGTTAATATCTATGACCCTATCGCCATCTGTCTCAAATGTTGAAGACACCTTGAAATCCTCAAAATAATAAGTGTCGTTCTTATTCTGAAATATAGTTTTCGTAAATTTTATGTCACCCACAAGATTATCCAGTGTGTTCCCGGTAACATCCATATTTACATTTCCTTTAAAGATAGAAATGCTGTCTTTTATAAAGTTTAGTTTATTAAGGTCCGCATAATCTACCGAAGCAATAAAATTGAAATCATTGCGGTTTTCACCAAAATCAGCGAGTCCCTTAAAATTAAATTTGATGTTTTCATCGTTACTCAACAGCGTACCATCAAATAATTGCTCTTTTAAAATTCCCGAAACTTTTAGATCATTGTATTCGTAGTTATTGAATTCTACCGAGTACACCTCCCCTATCACTTCGGTATTTAAAGTTTCTTGAACAAACCCTTTTCCTTCCACATTAAAATCCAACGTGGTCTTACCCAGCCTTTTATTTTCTGCAAAATCTCCAAGATCAAAATCTATAAGAGAAACAAAACCTTTGTAAGTAGCATTATCAATATTATTAATATCCGAAAGCTCAAGATCTGCATAACTACTACCAATAGCCGTATTTAGGTTTACCTTGGCATCTATGGAGTTTTCGGTAATAACCGCATCACCACGTATGGTAAACTGTCCTAGTTTTTGAAATGAAGAAGGCAATGATTCCCCCAAAATATTGGGCATTAACGCACGTAACTCATAATAACTAGAAGTTACGTTTTTCATATCGGCTCTCATGATAAACGGCTGCTTTCGTACAAAGAGGTTTTTAAAATTAAAGTCGCCCCTTATTCCTGTATTATCAGATTGCAAGAAAAGCTCCTTAGCATCCAAATCGTTTAAAACACCACTTATTTTAGATGAAAAATTTACTTCCTTTCCTTTTCCAAATTGATCATAGAGCAAATTTATCTCGTCAAAAGCTACTACAGACTCCGTAAACTCCGCGGTTAGATTTACCTTGTTCAGAAAATCAGCAAAGTCCTTTCGTTCATAATCAAATACCAAATCCCCTTTTAAATGTGAACCTACCGTCTGTATACGCAAAGAGTCAAAGCGCATTTGTTGTTTTGTATACTTGAACTCAGTAGCCATTTGCTCAACGTTGATGCCACGCTGACTATTAAAAGCCATTGAGTTAATCTTAGCGGATACTTGTGGACCCAAAATCTGAAAACCGGTAGCCCCTATATTCAGTTCTTCAAAATCCAACAAAAGTTCATTTTCGAAATTCTCATCTATCAATCGAAAAGTACTGTTATTAATCTCAACATCTGAGGACGAGAAAAAGAAAGGAGCAGTACCGGGTTTACGAGGTTTTCCGTCATCAAATTTATCAATAAACACCTCAAGATTGGTATTCCTATTATCCAGATAAGTTTTCAATTTAAAATCGAGTTCATCAATTTTAATATCCCCAAACTCAAGCTTCCCCTTACTCAAATTACGAACACTGAGAATGGAAGTAGTAAGCTTGTTAACGTAGAAAAGCGTGTCTTTTTGATAATCCTCTATATAAACCCCCTCTAGATTTGTATCCCACGTAATTAGGGATATACGAAGCTTATCAATATTAATATTGGTACCAAAATCCTTATTGATGGTATCCGTAGCATACTTAGCAAAACTTGTCTGAACAAAAGGCAAAGAAAGGATGACCGTACCCAAAATACAGATCAGCACAAGTACCATCATGGTTCTAATCAGTATTTTTCTAAGTTTTTTGATAGGTCTTTATGTTTTACCTTTGCGATGTCAACTTTTATTCCAAACTCGGTGAAAAACGAAACTATTTATATTCTTGCTATAGAATCTTCTTGCGACGACACTTCTGCTGCTGTTTTAAGCAATAAAAAAGTGCTCAGTAATGTAACGGCCACTCAAAAGATTCACGAGGAATATGGGGGTGTCGTACCTGAACTTGCCTCACGGGCTCACCAACAAAACATTGTTCCGGTAGTACACCAAGCTTTGAATAAAGCAAATATCGACAAAAAACTAGTATCTGCCATAGCTTTTACGCGTGGCCCTGGATTGATGGGTTCACTTCTTGTTGGAACCTCCTTTGCCAAGTCTCTTTCACTAGGTCTTAATGTGCCATTAATTGAGGTAAACCACATGCAGGCACATATTTTGGCCCACTTCATTGAGGGACAACCAGATGGCACGCCCGAGTTCCCCTTTTTAGCCATGACCATTAGTGGCGGCCACACACAGATTGTACTGGTCAGAGACTATTTTGATATGGAAATTTTAGGGGAAACTCTTGATGACGCCGTTGGTGAAGCTTATGATAAAAGTGCTAAAATTCTTGGCTTGCCCTACCCTGGTGGACCGTTGGTAGACAAATACGCCCAAGAAGGAAACCCAAAAGCTTTTCCTTTTCCAAAACCAAAGGTTGGTGATTTAAACTTTAGTTTTAGCGGATTAAAAACAAATATTTTATATTTTGTTCAAAGAGAAACGGCAAAAAATCCAGATTTTGTTCAAGAAAACCTGAAAGACATTTGTGCATCCATCCAAAAAACAATCATCATTATTTTGATGGACAAACTTAAGAAAGCCGTTGAACAGACCGGAATTACGCAAATAGCTATTGGAGGCGGGGTAAGTGCTAATTCAGGTATTAGAAACGCTCTCAAAATTGCAGAAAAAAATAGAGGTTGGAAAACATATATTCCAAAATTTGAATACTGCACGGATAATGCGGCAATGATCGGTATTGTAGGCCACCTCAAGTACCAACAGCACAATTTTGTAAAACAAGATGTTTCCGCCAAACCACGTTACGTGCTATCTTCTAAATAAATTGTGCTTTGAAATTTGAATTACGGATATCCTTGTAAATTTCAATCGTTCAAAATTGTTTATACCTTTACCCCATGCAACTATTTTACAACCCGGATTTAGACAAGAGCATTACGCAATTTACATTCTCTCAAGAAGAGAGCAGGCATATTGTTAAAGTACTGCGGAAAAAAGAAGGAGACGTACTCCATATTACAAACGGGAAAGGGTATATTTTTGAATCTGAAATTCTACTGGCAGATCAAAAAAGGTGCAAGGCGCAGATTGTATCCACCCAAAAAAAACACGCAAAAGCACATTGGTTACACATAGTTGTGGCCCCGACCAAAAATAACGATCGTCTGGAGTGGTTTTTGGAAAAAGCTACAGAAATAGGTGTTAATGAGATTACCCCTATATTTTGCGATAGATCAGAACGAAAAATCATAAAGAAAGAGCGCTTAGAAAAGGTGATTCAATCTGCCATGAAACAAAGCTTACGCACTTATCTACCTAAGCTAAACGATGCCATTTCTTTCAAAGACTTTATGGAACAGGAGCAAAACGGACTCCTATTCATTGCACATTGCGAGGAAGAAGAAAAAGTTGATTTAAAACGAAGAGTTGCTCCAGACAGAGACATAACTATACTCATTGGCCCTGAAGGCGATTTTTCGCAAAATGAAATCAGTAGAGCGTACGAAAAAGGTTTTCTACCAGTTTCCTTAGGCGAATATCGTCTTCGCACAGAAACCGCGGCAATAGTGGCCTGTGCCACCGTAAATATGATAAACAACGGCTGAACACCCTTGGCCATGGACCCCCTTTAGTTTCCTAACCTGATTCCCCTATATGTGCTAATCCGCAAAAATAGAATCGGCAAAAAGTTTTAATCGACCTATAAAATATTGACAATCAACTAAATACTATAACAAACTATAGTTGAGGATTATTTTTCGACTATAACAACACTGACCGATTTGCTTTTTAACTAAAGAATTTCTCAAAAGATATTCTTATCAAAAAAAAATGAAAATTGCATGCCCAATTAAAACATTAAACCTAAGTGCAATTCGTTTCCCCACCATAATTCATACATTTGAGTTATTGTTATTTAGTTTTCTAACAGATGAAACAATTTACATTCTACTTGGCGCTTATAACCATGGTTACCGGACAATTACAGGCGCAAGAAGTTGCTATTTTAAAATATAACGGTGGCGGAGATTGGTATGCGAACCCTACAGCACTACCCAACCTTATTAAGTTTTGCAACGAAAATGCAGGCACTTCATTAAACGAAAAACCGGAAACCGTAGAAGTAGGCAGTAGCACAATTTTTCAATATCCTTTTTTACATATGACCGGTCATGGCAACGTTGTCTTTTCCGATAATGAAGCCCAAAATTTAAGAACTTATCTATTTTCTGGTGGGTTTTTACATATTGATGATAATTATGGAATGGCCCCCTACCTAAAGAAAGCTCTGGAAAAAGCCTTCCCGAATAGCACTTTGGAAGAATTAGGTAACGACCATCCTATTTTTAAAGAGTTTTATAAATTCCCCGAAGGATTACCAAAAATTCATGAACACGATGGAAAACGACCGCAAGCCTTAGGCCTGTTTCATGAGAATAGACTCATACTCTTATTCACCACTGAGAGTGATTTAGGTGATGGCTGGGAAGACCCAACGGTACATAATGACCCGAAGAAAATAAGAGCCCAGGCCTTACAAATGGGAGCTAACATCATCCTTTATGCTTTTAAAAACTAATTGAAAGTCCACAAACAAACCAAAAAAATGAACGCAAGAACCATTAGTCAAGGAATTCTACGCTCAGTAGGGATTATACTCGGCATAGTCCTCCTTTTATATTTTTTATGGAAAATACAATCCGTAATTGCCTATCTAGCCATAGCTGCGGTTATTGCTTTAATAGGCAGACCCGTTGTCTTGTTCTTAAGACGTAAATTAAAGCTGCCAAACACCTTGGCCGTCATCATAACAATGGCTTTAATGATCAGTGTACTAGGTGGCATCATAGCCCTTTTTGTGCCCTTATTGACGGAGCAAGGCAAGAACCTCTCCCTACTGGATATTAATCAACTAGAACAGAATCTAAACTCACTGCATCAACAAATCGTAAACTTCATAGGCACGGCCCCAAATGTTGTAGATGAAATTATAGAGGAAACAGATTTTGAAAAGACCATTGTAGATAGTCTGAATGTTGGTTTTATACCCAATTTTCTTAATTCATTTTTGGACGTTCTGAGTACAGCTAGTATAGGCTTGTTTTCTGTATTGTTTATCTCCTTTTTCTTTTTGAAAGACAGTAATCTTTTCCAAAGTGGTATACTAGCTTTTGTAAACGAAAATAATGAAGGAAAAACGGTAAACTCCATTGATAAAATAAATAATCTTTTATCGAGATATTTCGTAGGTCTGTTGTTACAAATTTTTATTTTGTTCGTGATTTACACCATAACATTGCTAATTTTAGACATAGAAAATGCCATTGTAATTGCCTTCCTATGCGCCCTCTTCAATATCATTCCATATGTGGGTCCTATCATTGGCGGAGTCATCATGGTTGTACTCACAATGACGAGTAATTTGGGCATGGATTTTAGCACCGTAATCCTGCCGAAAGCAGGGTATGTTTTAATTGGATTATTGATTGGCCAACTAGTAGATAATTTCTTCTCGCAACCCCTCATTTTTTCAAACAGTGTAAAGTCGCATCCGCTGGAAATTTTCTTGATTATCATTATTGCTGGATTGCTCTTTGGAGTGGTAGGAATGATAGTGGCAGTACCCGGTTACACCGCTATAAAGGTAATTTTAAAAGAATTTTTATCCGAAAACAAGCTAGTCAAATCACTCACAAAAAGTTTATAGTTTTAGTTTGAATAAAAATATATTACATACTGGTGTACAGAAATTTATACACAAAAATTTAAATACTGACATCATGTCAGTATTGCTAAAAAAACCTATTTTTGAAGAGATTTCCAATCGTGAACTAGCAGAACAGTTAGAAGCTAGAAAAAAGTGTGAAAAGAAATTACCAACTTGGTTTTCAGCTACCAATATCTACTATCCCAATAAGCTAAATATAGAGCAAACATCTTCGGAAATCACTGCCCAATATAAAGCCGATTTAGTGAGTGGAAAATCGCTTGTGGATGTTACCGGAGGACTAGGAATAGACAGTTACTTTTTCAGCCATAAAACAGAGGAAGTTCACCACTGCGAATTAGATGAGAATCTATCTGAAATCGCAACACATAATTTCCAAATCTTAGACGTCACCAATGTAAAAACACATGCAGAAAACGGACTAGATTTCATCAAAAATTCCAGATCGGAATTTGATTGGATTTATATTGACCCTTCCAGACGAGACGATTTAAAACAACGTGTTTTTTTCTTATCAGATTGCTTACCAAATGTGGTTGAGAATCTGGACCTTCTTTTTTCTAAATCTAAAAATATACTCATAAAAACGGCTCCGCTTTTGGATATTACCGCTGGAATAAATGAGTTAAAATATATAAAGGAAATTCATGTTGTGGCCATAAATAATGACGTGAAAGAAGTGCTATATATTTTACAAAGAGATTACAACGGAAGTATCGCTATTAAAACAATAAACAAAACACCAAAACAAGACCAAACATTCAATTTTGATCTAAAATCTGAAAAAAATGCCGTTTCTGAATTCTCCGAACCGCTTACCTACCTCTATGAGCCCAATGCGGCAGTTCTAAAATCTGGAGCCTTTAAAACGGTAGGACAAGAACATCAATTAAAAAAGCTCAATATCAACACCCATTTATACACCTCTGATAGCCTGATTGATTTCCCTGGAAGAAGGTTTAGAATAGAAAAGACACTTCCTTACAATAAGAAAGAAATTAAAAGAAGTTCTATAAAAAAAGCTAACATTACTACTCGAAACTTCCCAAATAGCGTTGCTGATATACGTAAGAATTTTCATATATCAGATGGAGGTGAATTCTATTTATTTTTCACTACCAATTCTTCTGAAAGAGTAATCTTCATAATTTGTAGAAAAACTTAAAAAATCTACATTTTTCCAAAATTGATAACTTTCTACACATCCACTACAAACTTTAACAAACACGCAAATCGTAACGGATTAACCTTTAATCCATAAATAAAAGCAGCCTAAACACCACTAATCTGCTGAACTTCAAGTTTAAATACATTCCAAAAATTACCAAGCCTCGTAAAATAAAATTTTTCTGTCACCTATCGTGTAAGTATTGAATCCGAAATTTTCCAATATCATTTTTAGTATAAGTTTATTATTATTACATTTATTTTTGTTTTTCTTAACAGTTACAGGAAAAACAAAGAATTAATAAACTAACAAACAACACTCACACTATGAACCAAAGACGCGATTACAAATCGTTAAGGTCCAAGAGTAAAATTTCTACTCTCGGAATTGGGCTTTTTTCAATGATGATTTGTGCTGGGCCGCAAATGGCCTTAGCAAATTCAAGTTCAGACCTCAAGATTGAGGTTAAGGACATTTATCAAACAACAATTACTGGAACGGTATTGGACTCTGGAGGTCTTCCGTTACCGGGTGCCAATGTAATAGTCAAAGGAACTACTACTGGTACACAAACTGATTTTGATGGTAATTACACGATCAACGCAGATGAAGGGGCTATTTTAGTTTTTAGCTACATCGGTTTTAAAAACCAAGAAGTAACTTTAGATGGCCAAACCACTGTAGATGTTACTATGGTGGAAGATGCAGCAGCTCTTGAGGAAGTAATTGTAACAGGATATTCTACTCAAACCAGAGGAGACCTTACAGGTTCCGTAGGTAGCGTGGATATCTCAGAGGCAACCAAAACCCCTATTGTAAACGCAGCAGAGGCGTTACAAGGAAGAGTTTCCGGTGTTACTATAACCAATAACGGTACACCAGGCTCATCTCCTACGGTAAGGATAAGAGGGTACGGTACCGGTAACAGTAACGATCCACTTTATATTATTGATGGAGTACAGACAGATGATGCCAGTATCTTAAACTCAATAAACCCTGCAGATATATCACAAATGAACGTGCTTAAAGATGGTGCGGCGGCTATATATGGAGCAAGGGCTTCTAACGGTGTTGTAATCATCACTACCAAAGGTGGAGGTTATAACATGGATACTGCACGTGTTTCAGTTGATACGTACACAGGTTTCTCTATAGCTAGGAACTTACCAGAATTACTAAATACTGAGCAACATGGTGATGTACTATGGCAAAGTATCAGAAATGATGGTGGTGTACCTTCTCACGCTCAGTATGGTGATGGACCAAACCCAGTAACACCTACAACTTTGCAAAGAGCTCCTGTAAGCGCTACAGTTGCACCTAATGGGGGTACTAATTGGTTAGATGAAATTTATCGAACCGCCATTACTCAAAACGCTTCGATAACTCTTGAAAACGGTAACGAGAAATCTAAATTTTTGTTTTCAGCTAGTTATTTGAACCGTCAAGGTATTCAGATTGCTACTGGCTTTAAAAGAGGAGCAACTAGATTGAATTCTGAATTCAAAATTGGAGATCGAATTAAAATAGGACAACATGCCAATATCTCTTTTGACAGAAAAGGTGGTGGTCAATCTTGGTATAATTTCGCGACAAGGATGTCTCCATTAGTACCTGTATACGATGATGAGGGCAACTATGCTGGTAACTATAGCAACGACACAGGTCTTTCAAACCCAAATAACCCTGTTGCCGAAGCAAATAGACAAGCAGACAATTTTGAAAAATCCTTCAGAGTTTTTGGTGACATTTATGCTACACTTGATATTATTGATGGATTACAATTCAAAACTTCTATTGGTGGATCCATTAAGGCCTATAATGATAGACGTTTTAGAGCGTTGATTCCTGAATCATCCGAGCCAATTGCTACCAATACATTGGAAGAGCGTGATTATGACAATTACGAATGGGTATGGAACAACACTTTAAGTTACAACAAGTCTTTTGGTGAACATAGTATTAATGCTTTAGTAGGTATTGAAGCCTTAAACGTTACTTCAAAAGGTAAAGATATTTCAAGAACCGATTTCTTCTTTGAGACTCCTGAATACTATTTGTTAGAAAATGGTGGCGGCGCTGCCAACGTAGCAGAAGCTTATGACAATGCTTCTTCTTTATTTTCGGTTTTTGGAACCGCAAATTATAGCTACGGAGGTAAATATTTATTAACAGCTACTGTTCGTCAAGATAAATCTTCTAGGTTTTTAGGAGATAATCAAAGTGACATATTCCCTTCCTTTAGTGCTGGATGGGTTGTTAGTAATGAAGGATTTTGGCCTGACGATGCCACAGTAAGCAGATTAAAATTCAAAGGATCTTGGGGTCAATTAGGAAACCAAACATTGCCAGTTGGCAACCCTACCTATAACATTTCTGTTTTAAGCGAGCAATATGCTAACTACGGTTTCAATGGTAGTGGTGGCGTATCGCAAGGTGCCATTTTAGAATCAGCAGGTAACCCAAACTTAAAATGGGAAACTAGTGAAACTACAAACTTTGGTATAGAACTTGGTTTTTTTGACAACAAATTAAACCTTGAGGCCGAATATTTTATTATCAACACTAAAGATTTAATTAGCCAAGATAATAGTTCATTTAGCACCACTTCTATTGCTGCAAATGCTCCATATGTAAACCTTGGTTCTATTGAAAATAAGGGTATTGATGCAGCGCTTAGTTTTGCTGACGAATTAAATTCAGGTTTTAAATATGGTATTGACCTTAACTTCTCAAGTTATAAAAATGAGGTTATTGATTTAATCAGTGCTTTTCAAGTAGGTTTTGATGGTTTCAGAACTACTGGTGCGGTTACCAGAACTCAAGAAGGACAACCTATCTCATCATTTTACGGAAGAGTGGTTGATGGTATATTTGCATCAGAAGCTGAAGTAAATGCCAGTGCCGATCAAGGTTTTGCGACTGCAGCAGATGGTGTTGGTAGATTTAAATATAGAGACTTGAACAATGACGGAACTATAAATGATGATGATAGAACATTTATTGGTTCTCCGCACCCAGATTTCACTTACGGTCTTAATTTAAGCGCGTCTTATAAAGGTATTGACGTATCGGCTTTTTTCCAAGGATCTCAAGGCAATGATATTTTCAACAATGACAAAGTTTATACAGACTTTCCTTCATTTTTCAATGCAAACAGAAGTGTAAGAGTGTTGGATTCATGGTCTCCAACAAATCTTGATGCATCTTTACCAGCTCTTAGCCAAAGTATCTCTAATAATGAAGGTACTGCAAATTCATTTTTTGTAGAAGATGGCTCATACATGCGTATGAAAAACTTACAGATTGGCTATACCTTTAATGATAAGGTTTCTGGTCTACTAGGTATGGATAGTGTTAGATTTTATGTTCAAGGTACTAACTTATTTACTATTACCGGTTACGATGGTGTAGACCCAGAATTACAGCCAAGGTTCAAAGATGATGGTTCTATTGATAACCTTACTATAGGTGTTTCAGATAACAACTACCCGTTAGCGTCAATTTATTCATTAGGTGTTAACTTAAAATTTTAAAAAATGAAAAAGAATATAATTTACTCAATAACGCTTACATGCATGATGCTCGGTGCCTGTAGTGATGACTTTACAGAGATTGCTCCAACAGGAGCTTTATCTGACGAAGCTTTGCAAAATGCAACAGGAGTAGACTTGAAATTAACTGCAGCCTATTCCGCAATGGACGGTGAACGTATTGGCCGACTAGGTGAAGGAGTCTCAGCTGGTGGAGATAACTGGTGGACCGATGTGGTTGCAGATGATGCACATAGAGGAAGTACTGATGGCGATAATCCCGAACTATTCAAGGTTGAAACATTAGATTGGCAAACCGGTAACGGTTGGTTCTTAGGAAGGTGGAGTGCACTATTTGGCGGGGTCAATAGCGCAAACGCAGTAATTTCTTTAATTCAAACAATACCAGATGGAGATTTTAGCCAACAACTTGGAGAGGCTTCCTTTCTTAGAGGGTATTATTACTTTGAGCTACAGAAGTTTTACGGAAATGTTCCTTTTATTTCCGTAGAAAATTTGGATAACTTAGAGTTCAACCAACCAAATCCAGGGCCAGTTTGGTCTCAAATTGAAGCAGATTTTCAAACTGCAATTGACAACTTAGGACCAGAAGTGGTTAATGGTAGAGCCAATTCCTGGGTTGCAAAAGCATTTTTAGGAAAAGCTTATTTATATCAAGAAAAATGGGACGAGGCTTTTACCCTGTTAAATGAAGTTGCTACTGCAAGCCCATATTCATTAAATCCTGAATATGTAAGCAACTTTAATTTTGCGGGAGAAAATAGCTCAGAATCAATGTTTGCCATACAGTTTGTTTCTGATGACGGACGTTCTTTTAATGGTAACGGTGCTGGCACTTTAAATTTTCCTGGTGGTGGACCATTAGGAACATGCTGTGGTTTTTATCAACCAACCCAAGATTTGGTAAATGCTTATCAAACTGATGGCAGCGGGCAACCCCTATTGGATACTTTTGCAGATACTGATGTAAAAAGTGACTACGGAATAGACAGTGCAGACGATTTCACTCCTCACACGGGACCTCTAGATCCTAGATTAGATTACACTGTATCTAGAAGAGGTATAGATTACAATGGTTTTGGGCCAAATCCCGGAAAAGAATGGATAAGAGCTACTTTTAAAGATATTTCCGGTCCGTATTTACCAAAGAAAAATGTATACCAAGCAGATGAAGTAGACGCTAACCGCGGTACAGGTGGCTGGGGATCTGATTGGTCTGGAATTAATTACAACGTAATGCGTTTCGCAGATGTATTATTAATGGCCGCAGAAGCTGCCGTTGAAAAAACCAGCCCAGATCTTACTGTAGCTCTTGATTATGTGAATCAGGTAAGAAACAGAGCAAAAAACATGACCTATGTTCAAAATGAAGCTGGTGATGATGCTGCTGCAAATTATGTGATTGAACCTTATGGTACTTTTGCTGGTCAAGAATTCGCTAGAAAGGCCGTTCGTTTTGAACGTCGTTTAGAATTTGGTATGGAAGGGCATCGTTTGTTTGATTTAAGAAGATGGGGTGTTGCTGCGGAAGTAATTAACGCTTACATAGCTAATGAATCAGCAGATATTGACGAAGCTAGTTATGGCACCAAGTTTGGGACGTATACAGAGAAATTTGACTTGTTCCCGATTCCTATTAATGCTATTGATCAAAGTGGAGGCGTTTTAGAACAGAATCCTGGGTATTAATTAAAATTTCAAGAAAAAATCTTAACAAAATATAGACATGAATAAATTTCGAACTATAAGTATTGTATTTTCGATGCTCGCATTAATAGGATTCAACTCCTGTGATGATGATGATGTCGAATCTCCTGGGGCAGCTATTGTTGGTCCAGGCACAGTGTATACTAGAATTAGCGCAAATGGCAATCTAACAACTTTAGAAACTGCTCTTAATGCGGCTACGGGCGACCTCCCTTCAACTCTAGAAGGTGCTGGTCCCTTCACTGTATTTGCCCCTACTGACGCGGCATTTACCGCTTTAGCTGAGTCTCTTGGTTTTGAATCCAACGATGATAGATCAGCAAGCGAAGCTTTGTTAGCAGATATTGATCCGGCATTACTTTCACAGATATTAACTTATCATGTAGTACCGGGTAATCTAGGAGCTGGTTCATTATCGGATGGCACGTCATTAACCACTGTTTTAGGAGATGAACTTTCAGTAGTAGTTGATGGAGATGGGAACGTTCAATTACTGGATGCTACCAAGTTATCACAGACAAATCCAGTATCTACTGTTACGCAGGCAAACAACTATGCGGATAATGGTATTGTTCATTTTGTAGATAAAGTTCTTCTACCAGCAGCAGCTATCGGAGCTTTAAGTTTTGATACTCGCCCAACCGTCTTAGAATGGGTATCCGGAACTGACGAACTTAGTTCTCTGGCAAGTGCTTTAGATAAAGCTGGTTTAACAGATGCGGTTGCAAGCCTGGACACGGCAAGAATTTTAGCTCCGAACAATGAAGCCTTTACAGCCCTTTTTGAAGCGTTAGGTGATGATTACGATGATCTTGATGATTTTGACAATGAAGTCGAAATCTCTTTGTTAGGTGAAGTTCTTTCGTATCACATATTAAAACCTGCGGATGGCTCTATCGATTTAATGGCAGGTGCAGCTGAAACTCTTTTAAAAGACAACACTGTTGATGTAACGGCCGTATCTGGCGGATTTGAGTTCGGGGATGCCACTGCTATTACAGCAAGTACCATCACCCCCAACATAGATGCTAAAAATGGTTTTGTTGACATAATTGACAAGGTTCTCATACCACAATCTGCTTTAGATTTTATAGCATTATTAGGTTCTGACGATTTAGCAACTACAGTAGGTAGTACCCCTCAATTAAGTGTATTAGCAGAAGCTTTGGCTCAAACTGATTTGGTGGAAACCTTTGAAGATATGACTAATGTACAGGATACCACGGCGACTAATTTTAGTTATCACATGCCTGCAACTGTATTTGCTCCAACAGATGCTGCTTTTGCTGATTTATTCACGGCTTTAGGACCTGATTATACCAGCATAGCTAGCTTTGATACAGATGAAGAAAAAGAACTTCTTAAGGAGATACTTCAATATCATGTTTTAAAAGGAAAAATAGTAAGTGCAGACTTAGAGGCTGGAACGGTTACTACGGTTTCTGAAAACGATATAGAAATCATTAGTGTTGTTGGTACTGAAAATTTTGTTATTGGCGATGCAACGAACGATGTAAATGCCAATATAACAGCACCTGACGTTTTTGCAAGAAATGGTGTTGCCCATATTATTGATAAGGTATTACTACCTAAAAGTGTAATAGACTTTATTAATTCAATGGAGTAATAAAATGTTTTACACTAACGTTATTTTCTAACGTCCAAAATTACAAACCACCCTGTGCACTATGGTACAGGGTGGTTTTTTTTTGTTCAAATATCTAAAAAGGGAATCAGTTAATTTCCTCCACGTTACCATGTATTTCTCTAAATTTGCCTACTAGTCAAGATAAGCACCCAGATAGTATTTTACTATATGGAATTTTACAACACAAGTCGAAATCAATGAAAAATTTTCTCTTAATTTCATTTATAACACTTATAGTATTTAGCTCCTGTGAGAAGAAAAAAAACACCTTATTCACCCAAGTAAACTCTGACTACTCAGGGGTTACTTTCAACAACAAAATTGTTGAAAGTGATAGCTTTAATATTCTTACCACTGAGTATATTTTTAATGGCGGGGGAGTCGCTGTCGGTGACTTCAATAATGACTCAAAACCTGATCTTTTTTTTACGGGCAACCAAGTACCTAACAAACTTTATCTAAATCAGGGAAAATTTAAGTTTCAGGATATTTCTGCAAATGCAGGTATTGAAGCCAAAACGTCCTGGAAAACCGGTGTTGCGGTTGTAGATATTAACAGTGATGGCTTATTGGATATTTACGTTTGTGCTGCCATGTACACCAAGCCTGAAGAAAAAGCAAACATGCTTTTTGTCAACCAAGGCATTAATAAAAACGGAGAGCCAATATTTAAGGAAATGGCAAATGAGTATGGCATAGCAGATACAGGAAATAGTATGAATGCCACATTCTTTGATTATGACAAAGATGGCTTACTGGACCTCTATGTACTTAACAATGTTGACATTCACGAACTTCCTTCAAATTACCGAGAAAAAATTACAGACGGCTCTGCGTTAAGTAATGACAGGTTGTACAAAAACAATGGGGACAATACCTTTACAGATGTAACTTTAGAAGCAGGTATAACTATTGAAGGGTATGGATTAGGATTAGCCATTTCTGATTTGAACTATGATGGATGGCCAGATATCTATGTGAGCAACGACTACCTTACGAACGACATTTTATACACCAACAATGGGGATGGAACCTTTTCCAATAACATAGATAACAAAATAAAACACCAAAGTAAATTTTCAATGGGATCGGATATTTCCGACTACAATAATGACGGTTTTTTGGATATCATTACCATTGATATGCTTGGCGAAACCAATTTTAGACAAAAAACCACAGTACGCAACACCAAATACAATGATTATAATTTGAATGAAAAATTCGGTTATGGTTACCAGTATATGAGAAATATGCTTCAGACAGGTCAAGGCCTTGGAGTTCCCTACAGCGAAACTGGACTTATGGCCGGTATATCCAAAACGGATTGGAGCTGGTCCCCTTTGTTTGTAGATGTTGACAATGATGGTGCAAAAGATTTACTGATTACAAACGGATTTCCACGCGATATTACTGACTTAGACTTCGGAGAGTTTAATTTTAACGTACGCCGTTTTCTTAGTCCCAGCCAAATTTTAGACTCTATTCCTGTTGTCAAAATACCAAACTATGCTTATAAAAATGAGCAAAATGGTCTTTTCAGTGATGTTGGTGAGAAGTGGGGACTTAATATTCCGTCTTTTTCAAACGGAGCCGCTTTTGCTGATTTAGATGGCGATGGGGATATGGATTATATAGTAAATAATATAGATGAAGAAGCTTTTGTTTTTGAAAACAATCTTAATTCCATCAAAGGAGAGCAACACAATTACTTAGATATTAAATTACAAGGGCCAAAAACAAATCCATCTGGTATAGGTGCAAAAATTGTACTTAGGCATGAAGATGGCGCTTTTCAATATCAAGAACATTATCTAACCAGAGGATATATGTCATCTGTACAAGATATTATTCACTTTGGCTTGGCTAATACCAAAACTGTTAATTCATTAGAAATAGTATGGCCCGATGGGAAGTACCAACAAATAAAAAATACGAAGAGTAATCAAATTATCACCATTAACTACAATGACGCCCGTATAGCAGAATCAAATGATTTAACTTTCCCGTTTGTTCAAAATGAGCTACCTACTATTTTTAATGAAATTTCCGAAAAGATTGGCGTAGACTATGTGCATCAAGAACAGGACAAAGTTGACTATAACCTACAACGTATTTTACCACATAAACTTACGCAAAATGGTCCTTGTCTGGCCGTTGGAGATATAAATGGTGATGGTACTGAGGATTTTATCGTTGGTAGCTCATCAGGGTACTCTCCCATAATTTTTCTTCAAAATCAAGATGGGACTTTTAAAAGTTCACAATTATTCTCTGACGAAGAAAACATGAAATTTGAAGAAGAAGGCATAGCTTTGTTTGATTTGGAAAATGACGGAGACCTAGATCTATATTTAGTCTCTGGAAGTAATGAATTTGACAAAGAGAGTTCGTTTTATGTAGATAGGTTACTAATCAACGACGGTACTGGTACCTTTACCATAGCTACGGATAAAATGCCTATAATAAAAGCTAGCGGATCGG
>NZ_RCNR01000026.1 GCF_009725985.1 Zobellia amurskyensis | reverse complement strand
ACATTAATGTGACTCCGCTTTTTTTTATTTCCTTGAGTGTTAGTTTAAAACCAATTTACTCTTTAAATCGCTTTTTGTTTATTTACTTTTCCTGAAACCTGTGTAACCGTATTCAACAAGTCCAGACAAACCTTTTTGATTATCTTTTCATCGGTATACATATTATGGCTAAAACCATTTATCAGCTCTCCTTCTATTCCTATTTCTTTATACCATGATGCTTTTGGTCTATACACATCACCATCACCAAACAAAAGTCTTATTGGACCATCTGGCTTCTGAACTTCTGAGCGAACTCTAGTTGATGAAACCGCGTATAATGATTTCATAGGCAAACCGGAAAGCGCAGCTTTCCATGCTATAGCTCCTCCAACACTAAAACAAAGGTAGTGTGCCGGTTCTTTTTCCTTTTTAAGAAGATGCGCCACTGCCGTTTCAATTCCACCATTAACAAAAGCTTGGTGGACATTTTCTTCAGAGTTTACTTTCACATCTATATTTCCCAATTGTTGGCAATCGTAAAAAGTAATATTAAAATACTGTTGAAGATATCCTAAATACGAAGTTATCCAGAGCCCTTTTTTAGCCCCCCACATATCGGATATGATTACAAGTCTTTCTGCCATAATATTAAATTTAATTTGCCTTAGGTTAGTTTTGGGAATCAATTTCAATATTAAACGGGCAAATCCCACTTTTAATTGTTCATATGAAGTAATTCTTCGATATAGTCCCTTTTATTGGACAATCTAGGAATTTTATGTTGTCCTCCCAACTTACCTTTCAGCTTTAACCAATCATAAAAAAGATTTTCTCTCGCAATATGAACCGTAGGCATATTCAAGGTAATATTATTATAACGTTTGGCCTCATAATCTGAGTTTAAAGACTTTAAGGCATTATCCAAATACTCCGTAAAGACGTCTATATCTTCAGGTGGGTTCCTAAATTCAATGACCCATTCATGTGCTCCTTTTTCTTTCTCGACCATAAAGATGGGGCCAGCAGTGTAATCCTTGATTTCTGCACCGGTTTTAAGACAAATATTCTTAAGAGCCTCTTCGGCATTTTCTATAATCAATTCTTCCCCAAAAACATTAATGTGGTGTTTGGTACGACCGGTAACTTTAATACGGTAAGGACTTGTAGAGGTAAATTTAATGGTATCGCCAATCTTATATCGCCAGAGTCCAGAATTGGTGGTAATTATAATGGCGTAATTGGTATTCTTTTTCACTTCCCATAACGGAATGGCCATTTGGCCTTCCGTACCATATTCGCTCATTGGAATAAACTCATAGAATATGCCGTAATCCAACATCAATAACAAATCGTCTGCATTGTTACGATCCTGAATTGCAAAAAAGCCTTCCGATGCATTATAAATTTCATAATACTTAAAACTTTTACGGGGCAACAACTTTTTATACTGCTCTTCATAAGGGTTAAAACTTACCCCTCCATGAAAATAGACTTCAAGGTTTTCCCACACCTGAAAAAGGTGATCTTTACCCGTCTCCTGAACCACGTTGTTAAGAAGCACTAACATCCATGAAGGAACACCCGCTAAACTCGTCACGTTCTCCTGTGTGCTCTCTTTAATAATAGCCTTTAACTTACTCTCCCACTCGCTCATCAAAGACACCTTACTGCTTGGTGTACTGCTGAATTCTGCCCACAACGGCATGTTATCAATAAGAATAGCGGATAGATCTCCAAAATAAGAACCATTGTCTTCATACAATTCTTTACTCCCGCCCAATCTTAAACTTTTACCTGTAAACAACTGAGAATTTTCATTATTGTTCAAATACAGACAAAGTAAATCTTTGCCCGACTTATAGTGACAGTCCTCTAATGCCTCTTCACTTACTGGAATGAATTTGCTCTTGGCATTCGTTGTTCCGCTACTCTTGGCAAACCACTTTATGGAGGTTGGCCAAAAAATATTCTGTTCGCCGCGACGTGTACGCTCTATAATAGGCTCAAGTTCCTCATAGGAAGAAATGGGAACACGCTCTCTAAAAGTTTCATAACTATTAATAGACTCAAAATCGTATTTCCTACCTATTTCCGTACCATCGGCAATATCCAGTAATTGATGGAGCACTTCTTCCTGAACCTCTTCCGGGTATTTCAGAAAAAGTTCTATCTGGTGATATCGCTTTTTCAGCAACCAAGAGGCAATAGAATTGAATAAGGTAATCGGCATTTTTGGGTATCTTTGAATTCGCTAAATTTAGCTTTAATACTTATCATTTTCAAATACATTTTAAATCACACTTTTTTATGCAGTACGAAGGCGTTCTAAGAAAAATGCAGACCGAAATAGGAAACCCCATTCAATACTACATGGTTTTTGAAAATGATTTTTTAAATGTAAATCAAATACTGGACAAAGAGCTAGAAATAAATTTTATAAAATTCCAATGTTTAAATTGTGGCAGAGACCGGCCAATTTTCCGTCAAGGGTTTTGCAAGACTTGTTTTTACGAAACCCCCTCTGCCGGTGATTGGATCATGCGTCCAGAATTAAGTACCGCACACTTGGACAAAGAAGATCGCGACTTAGAATATGAGAAAAAAGCACAATTACAACCCCATATTGTTTATCTGGCCAACTCAAGCAACATTAAAGTTGGTGTTACACGAAAGGCCCAAGTACCTACGCGATGGATAGACCAAGGCGCTCATGAAGCTATTGAAATAGTAGAAGTGCCCAATAGATACTTAGCCGGAATAACGGAAGTTGCCTTAAAAGACCATGTGGGCGACAAAACCAACTGGCGAAAAATGCTGACCAATAACGTTGAGGATGAAAATCTTGTTGAATGGCGAAATAAGCTCAAACAGTACATTCCTGACGAGGCCCAAGAATACTATATTGCAGATAATTCCGAAACGAATCTTGAGTTTCCCGTTCTAGAATACCCTGAAAAAGTAAAAAGCCTTAATCTAACCAAAACCCCCAATTACAAAGGGATTTTAAAGGGCATTAAGGGCCAGTATTTTATTTTTGAGGACAACACCGTCTTTAATGTTCGTAGCAATGAGGGCTATTATGTATCGCTTCAGATCCGCTAGAATATTTCAAAGATTATAGAACTAAGTTTTAATTGGTGTACCGTTTTATTTTAGGACCAAAAATAGAACGGTTTGCATCATTATTCCGTCATTAATACGGCTATCTTGAATTTCTAAAAAGTAGAATGTATGAACCAGATAATCCTTTTAAAGAATAGACCTGACGGTAAACCCCAACTCTCCGATTTTGAATTCACCAAAGAAGAAAAACCTCAACCCCAAGATGGCGAGGTTCTTCTAAAATCTAAATACGTCTCCGTTGACCCTTATTTACGAGGTAGAATGCGCGATGTAGCTTCTTATATAGACCCGTTTGAATTGAATGAACCACTACAATCAAATATTATAGCAGAGGTAGTAACTTCCAACAACAGTAACTTCAATGAAGGTGATTTCGTAAACGGAATGCTTAAATGGAAAGAATTTCAAGTATCAGATGGAAAAGGCCTGAACAAAGTTGATGGCGATAAAGCCTCCCTGTCTGCCTATCTGGGAATCCTAGGGCTAACCGGGTTGACCGCACATATTAGCTTGGATAAAATAGCTGATTTAAAGAAAGGTGAGACTTTACTTGTTTCAGGGGCTTCCGGTGCCGTAGGCAGCACTGTTGGCCAAATTGGAAAAATCAAAGGATGTCGCGTAGTGGGTATTGCCGGTAGTGATGAAAAATTAACTTTAATGAAAGATAAATTCGGGTTTGACGAAGGCATCAACTACAAAACTACGAAAAACATGAACGAGGCCGTTGCCAAGGCCTGTCCAAACGGGGTAGATGTTTACTACGATAATGTAGGTGGTGAAATACTAGATGCGGCCATGAACAACATAAATAAAAACGGTCGCGTCATCAATTGTGGTGCTATTTCACTTTATAATGAAACCGGTCCGCAAACCGGACCCAGATACGAAGGCATCTTCGTAAAGAAAACAGTTCTCATGCAGGGCTTTTTGGTAAGAGACCATGTTAAAGAATTTGGTCCTGCAACACAGCAACTTTTAGAATGGTTGAACGACGGCAAATTAACCTATTCAGAAACTATAGTTGATGGATTTGAAAACATCCCTCAAGCCTTCCTGGATTTATTCGAAGGGAAAAATAAAGGGAAGATGGTTGTACAAATTTATTAGCATTATATGGCGGACACAGACACCACCAATACAAAAAAGAAAAGTAAGTGGCCTGTATACTTATCACTTATAGCCTTAGGACTATTGGTCGCAAGTTATTTTACCGTGCCTTCCATTGAATCATTCTTTAACGAGGCGTGGCAAGTACTTACCAGCGGAAATCAAAAAGAGGTTGAAAATTGGGTGGCACAGTTCGGGGCATGGGGTCCTATAATCCTAATTGTTGCCATGATTGCCCAAATGTTCATGGTCATTGTACCCTCTATAATGCTAATGGTCGCTTCTATATTGGCGTACGGCCCCGTATGGGGAAGTGTCATTATTCTAGTTGCCGTCTTTTTAGCCTCTTCCGTAGGTTATACCATAGGGAAATTTTTAGGCCAAGACCGCGTGCAACGTATAATTGGAAAGGGAACGGAAAAGAAAGTGACGGATTTTCTAGAGAATTATGGCTTTTGGGCAGTTATTATTACCCGTCTTAACCCTTTTTTATCAAATGACGCTATTAGCTTTGTTGGTGGTATTCTACGAATGGGCTACTGGAAATTTATAGGGGCAACCCTTATCGGAATTGCCCCACTTACTCTTTTTATTGCCATTCTTGGCAAAAGCACCAATAGCATGAGAACCGGTCTACTGTGGGGTTCTTTAATTAGCCTGGCTATATTTTTAGGCTACGTTTGGTACGATAAAAAACTCAAGCAAAATGCCTGAATTGGCTCTACTTCTCCTTTTTCTTGCCCAACAGACCTCCTAAAATATTTTTGGCTTTCTCTTTAACCACATCTTCTTCCTTGTTCTTTGGTGCCGCAGTGTCCGTTTTAACCGTGGTCGTATCCTTCTTACTACCTCCTAAAAGGCCTCCTAAAACTTCTTTTACGCCATCTTTGGTGGATGTTTTAGTAGAATCGGTTTTAGATGAATTTCCACCTAGAACATTACCGATTAAATCTTTTGCCTTATCCTTACCCTTATTAATAAGTTTTTGCTTCTGAATCTCAACTAACTGATTTGTTAAGGTCTTTACTCCAGAGGTTAAATCCGTGCTTACACTAGGGTTATCATAATTACCGCCAATATTCGCAACAACAGGAATTTTCAAATCTTTAAGATCATCTTCACCTATTTGAGCGATTAACTTGCCTATATCACTACCCAAGTATTTAGCAGGCACTTCCATAGTAGCCTTGTAATCCATTTTTTTATCAAAAGTGTGACTACCTCCTACATTAATGGCTATATCCTTATACTTCACCGTAAACGGCTTCACATTTACCAGACCGTTTTCAAAAGTAAGCTTGGTTTTCAAGTCATCTAGATTGAGTTGTTTAAGGTCGATGAAATTTAATTTACTGTCTAATGCGGTTAGCAATGGGGCGCTTTCCGAATCAATTTCCTTGGTCATAATATCCGCAAAGATATCACCGGTCAAAGTCAAAAGGTCCGGCAATAAATCATCCGTAAGACTACCGGATAGTTTTATATCCGAATCTAACGTTCCTTTTAAAATCTGAGCAATTGGCGCCACAGCTTTAAAAAGCTCAAGCGACTTAAAGGTCTCGCTGATTCCCAACTGCTTCATATCTAAATTCATCGCAAATGTTGGTGTCTCCTCTTTGGTAGAAACTTCACCGTTAAAAGCCATTTTACCATTAAATATAGAAGACGTCATATTAGAAAGTGTTGCCTTCTCATCTTTAATCTTCAAATTACCCTTTACATCCTTTAAAGTAAGATTATCATAAAGAACGGTATTTGCCGATGCATTTATATTAGCATCCAAGAAAGAAGGAATCTTAATTTTTTCTTCTGTAGTACCTGCTGTTTTTTCTCCTTCGGTTTTAGTATTTGTAGCTTCCGGTTCTGATTCCTCAACCATAAAATCGCTCAATGCAAAGGTGTTAGATGAAAGATCAAAATCACCCTCTACCTTTTCGTCATTAAACATAAAGCCCAACAGGTTTTTTATAGTTCCTTTAGCACTAAAATCTGTTTTCCCGGTAGTACCACTTAGCTCATTAAGTGTAACCGTAGAAGGATTAAAAGTTAGGCTTGTTGTTTTTAGTTTTACGGGGTTTGGTATTTCAGCAGACTTGTATTCAAAATCGCTAACACTGATTTTTCCGTTTGTAGTGGTCTTCTCATATTGCTCTTTTTCTATGGAAGCCATATCAAAAGCCGTACTTACATCTGCCACTAAAAGCCCTTTTAGGTCCAGGTCCGCAGGCACAGGATATGCTTTTTTAAGGTTGGCCAAATTCATTTTACCATCTATATGGGCCTTCACTTTTGTATTGCCCATAAGCTCTTTAATATTGGCCGTCATATTAAACTTGTCCTCATCAATCATAAAGGACAACTTATCTATATCTACATATGTGTCTTCTGCAATACCTGTTGTATTATTTATTTCAGTATCAATAAAGACATTCCTAACTGATTTAGGTAAATCCGGGTATTTAAAAGATGCATTATCAGAATTGATTTTTATATTGAATTTAGGAATATGCTCCTCATCAACAATACCATTAAATTTACCTTCAAGTATAAAGTTTCCGGTAGTTTTTACATTTTCTATATTCTTGGAATACTCCTCTGGAATAACCGCTAAGAAGTTTTTAAAGTCGGAAGATGGGGTTTTAAACGAAATATCAATCTCTTGATTGTTTTCATTCACCTTAATAAAACCATCAAACACCAATGCCAATTGATTGATAAGTGCTTCATTTTTCAAAAAAGTATACTTGCTCTCCTTTAAATCCACACCAATAAGGGCATCTAACTGAATTTTATTCTTGTTCAAGTAATTAGTACTGTCCATTTCAAAAGAAACCAAAGCTTCGGTAAACGTATCCAACTCTGATTTTTCTAAAGAAAGGTCTCCTTTACCATTATGTTGCATCTCCGAAATCTCCAAACGCATACCGGTAGACTGGTCATCGTAAATAATTCTGGTATCCGTTATGGCATACGATTGTAAATCAAGATTGAATCCATCAGTTGTTTCAGTCTCAGCAGGCGCATTGGGCTCTTCTGATGGTATGGCTATATCAAAACTTGCATTCTCTTCCTTATCTATAGTAACGTTTACAAGAGCACCATCTACGGTTAGACTTTTAATCCCTATAGGTTCATCCTGCCCTTTAAACAACTCTCCAATACCCATGGCAAGAGCTACTTTCTTAGATGCAAAAAGTGTATCACCTTCAAATGGAGCTTTATTCAATAACACTACATCTTCCAGACTAACCTCCGCATTAGGAAAATTACTAAAAAGGCTTAAATCGGCTTTCGAAAAATCAAGCGTAGCGTTCACATTATTGTTCACGTTATTCTTAATGATATCACCAATTTTAGATTCAAGAAAAAAGGGCGCCGCAATCAATATACCCAATATAAGTAGCACTACTACGCCAATAATTCTAACTATTTTCTTTTTCATACTTCTATTTCAAATGCTGATTTATAAAACTTAACGGAACAAAATAGATATGGATTTATTCAAACCTTGAAACCGCTTCTAAACAAGTTTTAACCTAATGAAAGCGGCTCGGTCTTTTTAGCTCTTAAATCAAGATTCTTAACCCTATCCGATACAACTCAAAAAAGCATTGAATATTATACCTCTAGGACTATTTCTTCACCTACACCTAATTTGAACCGTTTTCTCATGATATATACGAGCAAATACAAAAAAGGAGTGTCTAGAAATGCTATAAAAATCTTAAAAATGAATCCGCTCACCACCAAGCCAAAAAATAGGTGCCACGGCAGAATCCCAAAAACACAGAGTAGCCCCACCACGGTAAAGGTGTCTACAAACTGAGAAAGAAAAGTTGAAAAATTATTACGTACCCAAAGATATTTGCCTTTGGTTAGTTTTTTCCAGAAATGATAGATGGCAATATCAATATACTGGGCAAAGAGGTAGGCAATCATAGACGCCAAAACAGCAACAGGAGAAAGTGCAAAAACACTAGTGAACGTACTGTCATCTACTGGAGAAGATGGTATGGCCGGCGCTACTTCTGCCACAAGAATAATCCCCATAGAAAATAAACTCGCAAAAATACCGGCAGTAACAATCTGGTTGGCCTTTTTCCTGCCATAAATCTCAGAAATTAAATCTGTGATCAAAAAGGTAATGGGGTAAGGCAAAATTCCAACGGACACCTCAAACAAAGAAACTCCAAAAATAGTAAAATCACCAAACGGGTTCCAATAGAAAAACTTCTGAAAAATAAGATTCGAGACCACTAAAGAGGTAATAAAAAGGGCTCCCAAATAAAGATATATCTGATATGCCAAACGGCTATCTTTTACATTCATAAGTGTTTTCCTATTAAAGTGATCGATGAACGGTACAATTTCACCGATGCTTGTTCGTTATTGCAAGACTACTTAAAAACCAAAAATAGCTTAAAAAATACCAAGCATGAAAAAAACGATACTTACATCATTACTTGTTTTGGGCGGACTAAGTGCCAAAGCACAATCGTATGTCGGTTTTCTGACAGATAATTACAGCGGTGTTCACAGCCTAATTGCCAACCCTGCAAATATTACCGATTCCAGATTTAAAACCGACATTAATATTGTAGGTGCAAGTACTTTCTTCAGTAATGATTACTACGGCTTAAAATTGGGCGATGTAGTTACATCAGATTTTGACTTTGATACCGATGGCAAGAAATATCCCAAAGACAGCAACAATTTCTTTGGTAATGCAGATGTTCTAGGTCCTTCTTTTATGTTCAACCTAACGCCCAAAAGCTCCTTGGCCATATTTACAAGAGGAAGAGTTGGGTACAACGTAAACAAAATTAACGGAAATACTTTTGAAAGCCTTTCCAATGATTTTGATGAGAACGATGACCTCATGATCGATGAAGACGATGTATACCTTACAGCAAATGCTTGGGCAGAAGTTGGTGTTACCTATGCGCAGGTTCTCATGAACAAAGACCAGCATTTCTTAAAAGGAGGTATCTCTTTAAAATACCTACAGGGTATGGGCAATGCTTATGCCAGCGGAAAAAACATTACCATAGATTATGATGCCGATGGCACTCCCCTTCCTGGTGGACAAACCACGGGAAGCATTGAGTCCGTTGGGGAAGTAAACTATGGGCATAGTGACAATATTGATGATAACTTTGAGGATTTTGAAGTTGAAATCGTAGGTGGCGCAACAGGCTTTGGCGTAGATTTAGGAGCAGTTTACGAATGGAGACCAGATTATGCATCTTATGCTTCAAAAGACGTTTCAAACTCATTCAAACACCTAAATAAATACAAATTAAAGTTCGCTCTTGCCATTAGTGATATAGGTTCCATCAATTATCAAAATGGTACCCAGAACACCTATGATATTACAGGAACCGTAAACGAAGATGATTTTGAGAACGAAGACAATCTAGAGGATATCCTAGACAACTTATATACTCAAACAGGAACAGGATCTTCTGAAAAATTCGCACTGCCTACGGCGCTTCATTTCAACGTAGACTATAGTTTGAACAATAGATTTTACCTCAATTTAAATACAGATTTTTCATTGCGTTCTAATTCCAAAGCGAACACGAACAGAATACCTACCATGGTTTCTTTTACACCTCGTTTTGAAAGCAAGTGGTTTAGTTTCTACATGCCTGTAAGTCTTACACAAGGTTCTGGTGCACAGTGGGGCGCTGGTTTTAGAGCTGGACCTCTATATATAGGCTCGGGGTCTGTCATGACGTTGTTATTAAGCGATAACTCAAAAGCAGCCGATGTTTATGCAGGATTAAAAATACCGGTTTACCAAGGGAAACCAAAAGACAGGGATGGCGATGGAATAGTAAACAGAAAGGACGATTGTCCTGATGAATTTGGTCCAGCGGAAAACAACGGTTGCCCATGGCCCGATACCGATGGTGACACAGTAGTTGACAAAGACGATAAGTGTCCTGAAGAAGCAGGCGAAGTACTTAACGATGGTTGCCCGCTAGTAGATTCTGATGGTGATGATGTATTGGATGAGGATGACAAGTGCCCTAATGAAGCAGGAGCTGCCGAAAACGAAGGATGCCCATGGCCTGACACTGATGGTGACGGTGTTTTGGACAAAAATGACGAATGCCCTAATGAAGCCGGAACAGTTGCCAATAATGGTTGTCCAGAAGCACCTGAAGTAACAGAGGAAGTACAGAAAAAATTAAACGACTATGCCAAAACCATTCTTTTTAATTCAGGAAAAGCGAGTATAAAGGCAGAATCAACGAGTGTTATGGTAGACATTATTGGAATTTTAAAAGAATACCCAGATGCGAAATTTACCGTAGAAGGCCATACGGATAGCGTAGGTAGTAAAGCTACCAACCAAAAACTATCTGAATCTAGAGCTATTTCAGTAAAAGACTTTTTAGTAGAAAAAGGAATTGACAGCTCTCGATTAACAGCCGTTGGTTATGGTGAAGATAAACCCATTGCCACGAACATGTACAAAGATGGTCGTGCCCAAAACCGCAGGGTAGAAATTAATTTAGTGAAATAAAATATCAAAACAATTACATACCAAAAGAGCCAGCTATAAGCTGGCTCTTTTTATTTTGGTTCAATTATTTCAATGTTATTTTATATCAAGAACAAACGGCATACGTGCTTGTACCCCCTCCTGCTCCATGGCAGATTTCACTTGTTTTAATATGGAATAGGCCTCTGTACCAATTTCCTCTTCTATGAATTCTTGCTTTACTTTGGCACTGGCACCACCTAAATCTTCCATTAGACGTTCAAAACCGGATTTATATTTAGGAAATTTCTTGATCCCGTAATTACTAAGCTCAGCCATTTTAGCAGCCTCCGCAATGGCGTCTTCCAGATTACCCAATTCATCTACAAGACCAATGCGTTTTGCATCTACCCCACTCCAAACACGACCTTGCGCCAAACTATCCGCTTCGGCCATACTCATATTTCTACCTTGAGACACCCGTTGTAAAAAAGTGTTGTAGGTACTCTCAATACTTTCTTGTACATATCCTCTAAACTCATTGGTCATTGGTTCAAAAACCGAATATTCTACTGAGTTTTTATTCGTGCCCACCTGCTCCGCATTAATACCAATGTCGGCGGCAAGTTCGGTCATATTAGGTATGGTCCCAAAAACTCCTATTGAACCCGTAATTGTAGTCGGTTCTGCAAATATCTTATCTGCTCCCGCTGAAATATAATACCCTCCCGAAGCGGCCACATTACCCATAGAAACCACCACAGGCTTTTTCTCCCTTGCCAATGTAATTTCTCGCCAAATGATATCGGAAGTCAAAGCACTTCCTCCTGGTGAATTCACCCGAAGAACAATCGCTTTTACATCATCATCTTCTTTCGCCTTAATAATAGCTTCATTTATGATGCCCTGCCCAATAACATCCGGACCACCTTCACCGTATAAAATCTCGCCTTGCGCAAAAACAACAGCAACCTTATCTTTTCCGCTTTTTAGCACTTTCTTGTTGGAGCGAATTACATAATCTTCTAAGGCTACAATATTTAAATCATCATCTTTCTTCAAATTGATGGCATTCCTTAGCTTTTCTTCATATTGATCAAAGAAAATAACATCATCTAACAATCCTGTTTCCTTAGCGTATTCCGGAGTTCTTCCTCCTAAAGTATCAGCAATGATATTCAAGTCGGCAGTAGATATTCCTCTTCCCATAGAAATATCCTCAACTATTGAGCCCCACAACGAACCGATCAACTCTTTAATCTGGGTCCGGTTTGCTTCACTCATTTCATTGGCAATAAAAGGCTCTACGGCACTCTTATATTTTCCATGGCGAATGACTTCCATCTTTACACCTGTTTTCTCCTGTAAGTCTTTAAAAAACAGAACTTCCGAAGACAATCCGCGAAAATCCAATCCACCTACCGGGTTTATAAAAACAGAATCTGCCACACTGGCCAAGTAGTAATCTTTCTGCATATAAAAATCACCATAGGTATAAATAAATTTACCAGCGCCTTTAAATTCTTCTAATGCTTTTCTTACCGCTTGAGTTTGGGCAAGACCGGCCATCATAAAATTATTGTTGATGCTTATTCCCTTAATATCATCATCATCTTTGGCAACGGTAATGGCATGTAAAATTTCATCCAGACCTTGGGATTGCTCCATAAATGCTCCAGTAAAGGGATCTAGTTCATTATCACCTACATAATCACTAATAGGCAACTTTAGTTGTAGCTCTAGTATTGAGTTCTTTTTTATGGAAACTGTTTCTTCAGAACTCCCTACAATCCCAATGAAAATAACGAACATTATAAAAATAACGCCAAAAGCTATTAGGCAACCGATAATGGCTGCCAAAAGATTTCTTAAAAATTTCATGAAAATTGGGTTAGTATTTTTGCTCAAAGATAATGAACTCACATCTACTTTTTGTTTCTTTGTTATATATTATGAGCAACCCCAAAACAGTATACCTTTCACTAGGCAGCAATCTTGGTGATACTTTGAACAACCTACAGGATGCGGTATTTGCTATAAACAATACCGCCGGAGAAGTTGAAAGGATATCTCATGTATACCAGACAAGCTCTTGGGGCTTTGAGTCTAGCGACTTCATGAATATTTGCCTATCACTTAAAACAACACTGCCTCCGCAAGAGCTTTTACGAACTCTTTTGGACATTGAGACCAAGTTGGGCAGGATACGATTTGCAGAAGATGGCTACCAACCTAGATCTATTGATATAGACATTTTATATTACGAAAGGGAAGTTTTTGTATCCGAAAATTTGGTTATTCCGCATCCAGAACTCACCTACCGGAAGTTTGTACTTAAACCTTTATCTGATATTGCTCCACAGTTTTATCACCCTATCCTGAACAAGGATACACGAAACCTTGTTCAAGAATGCCGTGACAAGGGAAAATTGGAACGCACCTCTTATAAATTACACAGGAACAGGTCTGACCTTTTCTCTCATTTGAACTTTATAGCCATTGAAGGGAATATTGGTGCCGGTAAAACTACATTGGCAAATAAAATATCTGAAGAGTTTAATGGCAAACTAGTATTGGAACGTTTTGCCGATAACGCTTTTCTACCCAAATTTTATGAAGACCAAAGCCGTTACGCTTTTCCGTTAGAGATGTCTTTCTTGGCAGATAGATACCAACAGTTTACAGATGACACTTCTCAATATGACTTGTTCAAGAAGTTCATGGTGAGTGATTATGATATTTACAAATCCCTCATATTTGCCCGTATAACGCTGCAAGCAGAAGAATTTGAACTGTACAGAAAGCTTTTCTTCCTCATGTATAAAGAGGTAAAAAAGCCCAAAGTTTACGTGTACCTGTACCAAACTACTGAACGCTTATTAGAAAACATTAAGGAAAGAGGCAGGGATTACGAACAAAAAATTGCTCCTGACTATCTACAAAAGATTAACAAAGGATATTTTGAGTTCATTAAAGGATATCCTGAACAGAATAATTTAATTATTGAATTGGGCGACCTTGATTTTGTAGAAAACGAGGATGATTACGAAACCATTATCGATAAAATCACAAAGTTCGCCATTCATTTGCCGAACTAAGATTTCAGGGTATTTATTTTAGACCATAGATCCCAAACAACTACTCCGGCGCTTACAGAAATATTCAATGAATGTTTGGTTCCGTATTGAGGAATCTCTACTACATTGTGACTAGCATCTACTACTTCTTGCGACACCCCTTTTACCTCATTACCGAATACTAGAACATACTTTTTAGCCGAGTCAACTTGTAGCTCATTGAGCATTATAGCATTTTCAGCCTGCTCAATAGCCAAGACCGTATATCCGTCCGCAGTCAATGCTTTCACCAAATCAACCGTACTTTCCTTATACTCCCAAGCCACACTTTCAGTTGCACCTAAGGCCGTTTTTCTAATGTCTTTATGTGGCGGTTGCGCCGTGATACCGCAGAGGTATATCTTTTCGATCAGAAAAGCATCGGAAGTTCTAAAAACCGAACCAATGTTATTTAAGCTTCGAATATTATCCAATACAACAACAATAGGCGATTTATCCGCCTTTTTAAAGGCTTCAACATCTAATCGATCTAGTTCTTCATTCTTAAGTTTACGCATGCTATGAGTTCCCGTACAGGAGTTGTTTTAAGGTTACTTACCATGTAAAACGCTGAAGATAAACTTATCCTCAAATATCAACAATAGTATATCTTCCCTAGAAAAAATAGTACTTTCGTTTTACAGACTTTCGCCGTAAAATTAAACTATTCTTATCGCTTTGGGAAAAACCGAAAAAACAAAAAAGGTCACGCCTTTAATGAAACAGTACAATGCTATCAAGACCAAGTATCCTGATGCTCTACTATTGTTTCGTGTAGGCGATTTTTATGAAACTTTTGGGGAAGATGCCGTTAGAGCTTCCAAGATTTTAGGCATTATACTCACCCACCGAAACAATGGTGGTGACCGGACCGAATTGGCCGGTTTCCCTCATCATTCGCTCAACACTTACTTGCCAAAACTGGTGAAAGCTGGTGAGCGGGTCGCTATTTGCGATCAGCTGGAAGACCCAAAAATGACCAAAACCATTGTAAAACGTGGCGTTACGGAGTTAGTTACTCCCGGTGTAGCCATGAACGATGATATTCTAAACGCAAAGACCAACAACTTTCTTTGCGCCGTTCATTTTGGCAGAAAATTGCTAGGTGTTTCCTTCGTTGATATTTCCACAGGTGAATTTTTGACCTCAGAAGGTACGGAAGAACAAATTGATAAGCTCTTACAGAACTTTGCTCCCAACGAGGTCTTGGTATCAAAAAAACACAAAAAAGAATTTCTAGATATTTTTGGGAAGCAGTTTCACACCTTCTTTATGGAAGACTGGGTCTATCAAAACGACTATGCCCAAGAAACGCTTACCAACCACTTTAAAACAAGTACCTTAAAAGGTTTTGGTGTTGACCATTTAAGTCATGGCATTATAGCTTCCGGCGTAGTTTTGCATTACTTATCGGAAACACAACACAGGCAACTTCAGCATATTAATAGTTTAAAGCGCATTGCCGAAGAGGAACATATTTGGATGGACCGTTTTACTATCAGAAACTTAGAGCTGTACCATTCCAACAACCAAAATGCGGTAACTCTTTTAAGTATCATAGACAAAACCCTGTCCCCTATGGGCGGACGTATGCTTAAGCGGTGGCTGGCACTACCTCTAAAAAATACTGAAAAAATTAGCCGAAGACATCAAGTAGTTTCCTATTTGCAGGGTCATGATGATACTTTGTTGAAAATACAGCAACGCATTAAACAAATGGGCGATTTGGAACGCCTCATATCCAAAGTAGCTACAGGAAAAGTAAACCCAAAAGAGATAGTTCAGCTTAAAAACTCACTTGAGGCTATTATTCCCATAAAGCAGCTCACGGCGCAGAGCGAAGATGAATCGCTACAGCTCATATCCGATCAATTACATGCTTGCGATATGTTACGTAGTAAGATTAAAGAAATGATTAACGAGGAGGCGCCGGTACACATTCCCAAAGGCAAGACTATTGCCGATGGCTATTCCGATGAGCTAGACGAACTTCGTGGATTGGCATTTTCAGGCAAGGACTACCTAGATAAAATGTTGACCCGCGAAACCGAACGTACAGGCATTACTTCCCTTAAAATAGCCTCCAATAATGTTTTTGGCTATTACATAGAAGTCCGCAATACACATAAAGATAAAGTACCAGAAGAATGGATCCGTAAGCAAACCTTAGTGAATGCAGAACGCTACATTACAGAGGAACTTAAAGAATACGAAGCCAAGATTTTAGGCGCAGAAGAACGTATCCTAAATCTTGAACAGCAACTATTCTCCCAGTTGGTGGTTTGGGCACAAGAATACATTGCCCCTGTTCAAAATAACGCTCAGCAAATTGCCCAACTAGATTGTCTTTGTGGATTTGCTCAGCTTGCAAAAGAAAATAATTACTCCAAACCGGTCATAAACGACTCTACCGAAATTAATATTAAGAACGGTAGACATCCTGTTATAGAAAAGCAGTTGCCATTGGGCGAGGCCTATATTGCCAATGATGTAATCCTAAACCGAGACGAGCAACAAATTATTATGATCACGGGACCTAATATGAGTGGTAAATCTGCTATTCTTAGGCAAACCGCTTTAATCGTGCTTTTAGCACAAATGGGCTCTTTTGTACCCGCGGAAGCTGCCGAAATAGGATATGTAGACAAGATTTTTACGCGAGTAGGTGCCAGCGATAATATCTCTATGGGCGAATCTACTTTTATGGTAGAAATGAACGAAACGGCCTCTATCCTAAATAACCTTTCTGAGCGCAGCCTAGTGCTCTTGGATGAGATAGGAAGAGGAACGAGCACGTATGACGGTATTTCCATTGCCTGGGCTATTAGCGAGTATCTTCATGAGCATCCAGCTCGTGCAAAGACGCTTTTTGCTACGCATTACCACGAGCTTAACGAGATGTGCAATACCTTTGACCGCATTAAAAACTACAACGTTTCGGTAAAAGAATTAAAGGACAACGTACTTTTTCTTCGAAAATTAACAGAAGGCGGAAGTGAGCATAGTTTTGGTATTCATGTGGCAAAAATGGCGGGAATGCCCTCTCAAGTCATCCACAAAGCGAACAAAATTCTGAAAAAACTTGAAAAATCGCACTCAAGTGAAGAGCTAACGGATAAATTACAAAGCGCCCAAGATGAGATGCAACTTAGCTTCTTTAATTTAGACGACCCATTGTTAGAGCAAATTAAAGAAGAAATCACCTACCTAGATATCAACACCTTAACTCCGGTTGAAGCCCTGATGAAATTGAATGAAATAAAACGATTGTTAACCAAAAATAAGAAGGCCACTTCTTAATTTTTAGCTCATAAAAATAGGTTCATTTTTATTTTTAAGATTTCATATAAATTTTCTTTGCGTTTTAGAGAATTGTATTAAATTTGCATCCGCATCTGTGAAAGATGTCACGTTCTTTACCTTAATACAAAATGCGAAAATAGCTCAGCTGGTAGAGCGCCACCTTGCCAAGGTGGAGGTCGCGGGTTCGAATCCCGTTTTTCGCTCTAAGAGCAAAATGTTGCTCAACATATTTAACGCTGCTTGACGGCGTTTTTTTGTTAAAGACTTTACCAATAGCGGCTCGAGTGGTGGAATTGGTAGACACGTTGGACTTAAAATCCAATGGACATTAGTCCGTACGGGTTCAAGTCCCGTCTCGAGTACTTTAAACCCTTGTTAATCTTCTGATTTTCGAGGGTTTTTTGGTTTTTAGAGGTTTTATCAAATTAACTCCTATTGAAAATACACCCCCTATCATTTTATCGAGAGATATCTTACGCATTATTTTTATCAATATTGATTCAAACAGAGGGCAATTCCTAGGTAACTACTTGCTATCAGAAATTTTGTAAGATTGTTTCTTACAAAACAAATACCGTCAGTAATCTTATATTTTTCACAAACCCTCCGTATTTATTATTATGCTGATTATCACGATTTTTATCATTCAACTATAAAACAACTACATGTATATTGATATATCTTACATAACAAGTAAGATAGTAACCCAATTGGACTACAATAACAAAACCTTAACATCATATACTTGCGATAGCAATGTTTTATAGTATGTTACAAGCTAAATAAATTTTATGAGGCTATTATATATCAGAAGAAAGACAAAAACAGAAAAGCACTATAGCGCGAAAATGGGACCGTTAACAACAAGAGTAACTTCCATTAAGCGCTACTTCCTAGGGCTACCTTTAAACACCCTACAGAAATACCGTAAAACCTATTACGGAAAAATCAAAAACTATGACGATTGTCAACTCTTTATTTAAAACCAACCACAACACTTTACTTTAGAAATTCATAAGAAACCCTTTAAACAAAAATTCATGAAAGTATTAGTAATCGGAGCCGGAAATATGGGATTAACCTATGCAGAAGGCATGTCTAAATCAAAATTGCTCAAAAAAAAGAACATTATGGTATTGGACAGTTCCGAAGAGAAACTGAAAGAACTGGATGAAATTGCACACTTTGACACCTTTAAGAGACTAGAGGAATGTGTGCCGCAAGCGGATATAATTTTTATAGCAGTAAAGCCCTATCATGCCAATGAATTGTTCGAGACCATAAAACCTATGGTGAACCCAGAACAAATCTTGATTTCCATCATGGCAGGCATTACCATTGACTCTATGATCGAGCAAACAGGTCTGGACAAAATTGTTCGTGCTATGCCCAACCTACCGGCAAAAATTGGAAAAGGTCTTACCTCTTACACAGCTTCTAAAGCTGTTTCAAGAATAGAACTATTAACGGTTGAAAGTTTATTGGATACCACGGGAAAATCCATCAGGGTGCTTGATGAGAACTTTATAGATGCCTCTACGGGGATTTCCGGCAGTGGTCCTGCTTACGTTTTCTATTTCATGCAGAGTATGATGGAAGCTGCTTTACAAATGGGCTTTTCCAAAAAAGTATCTACCGTTTTGGTGAGCGAAACCTTTACGGGTGCCATTGAGCTGTTCAACCAGAACAATCTTAGCCCTAATTCTTGGATGGACCGCGTAGCCAGTAAAGGCGGCACTACACAAGCGGCCCTTGATTCTATGGACGACAACAATGTAAGTGAACTTATAAAAGATGCTGCCTTCGCAGCCTTTGACCGTGCAGTTGAACTTGGTAAAGAAGAGAATTATGCATAAAGAACTTATAGTAATAAAGGTCGGCACTAACGTAATGACCAATAAAGATAACCGTATTGTACGCCCTGTCTTACGTAGATTGGTAGAACAAATTGCTGAACTTTACGAGCGCGGCATTCAAACCATATTAGTATCCTCTGGTTCCGTAATTGCCGGAAAAGAGGTTTTAGGGAATTCCAATATTGAAAATAACACACAAAGAAGACAGGTGTACTCAGCTATTGGCCAACCACGAATGATGCGTTTGTATTATAATATTTTTCATGATTACGGTTTAAAATGTGCTCAGGTACTACCCACTAAACGAGATTTTAGTCCTGGCGTGCATCGTGAAAATATGATTAAATGTTGTGAAGGATTATTAGCCGAAGGTGTCGTGCCCATTGCTAATGAAGATGACGCGGTCTCCGTAACCATGTCCATGTTTTCGGACAATGATGAGTTGGCCAGTTTGATCGCGCAATTGATGAATGCGGACAAATTGATTATCCTAACGGATATTGATGGTCTTTATACCGGAAACCCGGACTCAAAGAACAGTGACCTTGTGGAGCACGTAAATCCCGAAGAAAATCTGGATAAATACATTCAAGACAACAATAAGGAAGCAGGAGAAGGCAGAGGTGGCATGGGTTCAAAATTAGATTACGCTCAACAAGCGGCGGCTAATAGCATCCCCACCTATATTGCGAACGGCAAGAGAGACCGTACAGTAATAGATATTATAGACGGTAAAAATGTGGGCACCAGAGTAGCCCTAGACAAAATAGAAGCATAAATGAAGTTAGTTACAACAAATATAAAGAACAAGGTACTAGACTCTATGGCCCGTATTCTGGACGAAAAGCGAACAGAACTACTGGAAGCCAATAAGAAAGATCTAGACCTATTCAACAAAGATGATAAGGCGCTCTACGAACGACTAATAGTAGACGACAAGAAAATTAAAGAAATGATAGGAGCCGTACAAAAAGTACGTTCTCAAGAGGACCCAGTAGGCAAAGAAATCTCTAACGAAGATTTGCCCAACGGATTAAAGGTGACCAATAAAACAGCTCCATTTGGGACAATAATGATTATTTACGAATCCCGTCCCGATGTTACTATTGAAGCTGCTGTACTTGCTTTTAAAGCGAATAACAAAATTCTTTTAAAAGGAGGGAAAGAAGCGCTTCATAGCAACACAGTTCTTGTGGATTTTTGGCATCGTGCCTTAAAGGAAAATGGGCTTTCAACAGATTATATACAATTGTTGAACCTGAACAGGGAAGAAACCCAAGCATTCTTGAAAAATCCCGACCAAAAGCTGGATTTGATTGTTCCCAGAGGTGGTGAACGGTTAATTGCTTTTGTAAAAGAGCATGCTACATGTGCCGTATTGGTAAGTGGTAGAGGTAATAATTTCTTATATGTTGATGAGCAAGCGGACTGGGAAATGAGCCTGAAAATTATTCTTAATGCAAAAACAGCTAAAATATCGGCATGCAACGCACTGGATAAAATCCTTATCCATACTGACATTGAAGACTATTCCAAAAAAATGGTTGATTTGGCCAATGTACTGAAGGCGAACGGCGTCAGCCTTTTGGTTGACGAAGGCGCACAAAAAATACTAAAAAATGAGACGTTAATACCTGAAGCATCAGTTTGGAAAGAAGAATTTCTAGCCATGAAGTGCTGTATTGGTACTGTAGACAAGACTGAAGACGCTATTGAGACCATCAATGAGCATTCAGGAGGGCACTCAGCTACCATTATGACCAAGAGCAAAGAAACTGCCCAACGTTTTATGGAGCAAGTAGATTGTGCTGCAGTATATCAAAATGCTTCCACACGCTTTACGGATGGAGGCCAAATGGGAGTTGGTGCAGAATTAGCCATTAGTACAGACAAGCTACACCATCGTGGCCCTCTAGGCCTCAAACAATTGGTCACCAATAAATATTACATTTTTGGTGAAGGGCAAATAAGGGAGTAGAGATATATTACACACCAGTACAAATTAGATAAGCGTATGTTTGATACCTTAGAAAAAATTGACGGTGCCACAATGCATCACGGCCGTACACACAATCGTGTGTACCTAATGGAAGCGGAGCGGTATAATTGGAGTTCGCTCATAAAAAGAATGGAAGATATTGCGCATCAAAAGAATTATGACAAGATTGTAGGTCGTGTTCCTGAAGATGCAAAAGAAATTTTTCAATCAAATGGATATGTGGTAGAAGCCAAGATACCCAACCTTTATAATGGTGAAAAAGCGGGATATTTTCTATCGGACTATCGCACAATAGAACGTAGCAAAAGCGATATCCATGAGAAAAAAACCATTACTTCCGTAAAAACTATTGCCTTAGCCGCCAATAGCTCTCAAGAAGACGCTCATTTTTCATTACCTGATCATATGGAGGTACGCAAATTGCGTAAAACAGATATTCCAGTAATGGTGGAATTGCACCAAATGGCATTTCACACATATCCTTTTCCCATACATGAGCCCGAATATCTTTTAAAACTTCTTGATGACAACCATGAATTTTACGGTCTTTTTGACCAAGATGAATTATTGGTAACGGCAATTTTAAAGATACACGAAAAGGAATCCTATATCGAAATCGTAGATTTTGCCACTCACCCCAATTATAACGGTCAAAACTTCTCGTATTATTTGGTTCAGGAAATCAAAAAGCACATTTCAAACGGGAACCACAAAACCATTTTTGCACTGGTAAGAGCCACTTCCTATGGGTTGAACATAACCTTTAGCAAACATGGTTTCTTACTGGGCGGCACCCTAATGAATAATACATTTATTAGAGGAAAACTGGAAAGTATGAATGTCTGGTATTGTAATTAAATAATTTTCTGGACATTGTTCAATGAGACTTATTATTAAAAAAGGGAGCAATTTAATTGCTCCCTTTTTAATTAGACTAGGCTGGACTCGCTCTCATCTACCGATGATCAACAATTAATTTCCTATCAAAAATATCTCCATCGCTAATACCTATACGAAGTAAATACATGCCGTTCGTAAGGTTAGAGACATTAAGTAAATATTCTCCATCACCTGTTTTCAACTCTTGTCCTTCATAAACTCCTAAAAGACGACCAGAAACATCGTGTAGATAAACCAGTGTTATTTCAACTTCAGGATTCTGAAGTCTAATCCTTGTTTCCACTATTGCGGGATTAGGATATAAATCTACTTCATTCGAAACTTTTTCACTGTAAAATACAGCATCTGCAATAGCCTCTGGTTGTAAATTATCGGTAATAAATACCTCATTAATAGTTTTACCGCTTCCTCCACAATTTGTAGCCGAACCGCCAAGGTCACTAGGTACACCACCTGTTTTCGTTAGATATAACTTATCCAGACCTGCACCATCTTCCCTATGCCCAATCTCAATTTTGTTAACTCCTTCTATAAAATCAAAACTTCGTGGGCTATTTACTTGCTCATTAAGGTGTATTCTGTGCCATGCAAACTCGTTACTTGCGGGAATACTGTTCCATCTTACCCATGAGCCATTGTTTACCCGTACCCAGAAGCTATCATTTACACCACTCGGTGTTTTAACAAGTCCGAAAATGGTATAAGAACCGGCTGCTACCGAGAAGTTAAAAGTAACTATGGCTTGCCCTATATTAGAGGACGAAGAATTGAAGCCTGCCGGAGGCAAGACATATTGACCTCCCGATGTTGATGAATCATCTACCACGGTCCAGCCAGCGCCTACTATGGCACATTCCGCCTCTAACCACACTTCTTCTTTAGCCCCGCTATTAACGGTAACCTGAACCTCATCGAAAGTAGCATCTCCTTCATCATCCGTTACCGTTAATCGCAATACATACACTCCGTCAACCAAAAATATGGCGTTCAATTCCGGAGTATTACTATTTGTCATAATTGCAGTATCCGGCCCAGAAACTTGTGACCATTGATAACTTACGGCCCCGCCGTCTGGATCATACCCACTTCCTACCAAGCTGATTTCATTGTCGATCAAATCAACTTCGACATCTTCACCGGCGTTAACTACAGGGTCAATCTGAACTATGGAACCGTTACCTATAATCTCAATGGCCGATAATTTCGGTTCATTTTTACCATCACTACCTTGGGCATCAAATACTAAATTCAACATACCATCATTTACTGTGGTATTAAGATTCTTCAGCACTACGGTTTCCGAACCTACTTCTGCAATTATATCAAGGTCATCAAGTACCGTAAGACCTTCCATCTGTACGTCAAAAACACGTCTTCCTACCGTTCCAGGAATTCCCCCTTCTGCATTCCAGAAAATTTCAGCAAAATGAAGCACCACCTGATATTCACCATCCGGAACCGGAATTTCATAAGCAAAAATAGGTGGATTAGCACTACGTTCCGTTTTATATAACTGGGGTACATTAGCACTTGCATTTGTATACGACTTACCTCCGACGAAATTGTCATCAGCAACGTAAACCTCTCCATTGTGGGTCAATTGCGGACCACCCGCATTAATTCTCAACACGAAATCATTTATTATGGGCTCTTCCACAATAACAGTTACATTATCTGTATTCGTTTCGCCTTGGGCATCCGTTACCATTAAACTAACGTTGTATTCACCTGGTGTAACAAAAGTATGGACCGGATTCATTTGATTTGAGTTACCGCCATCTTTAAAGTCCCATGTATAGGAGACCACTTCCACATCATCAATCGAACCGCTACCGTTAAAGTTAACTTCTAGCGGGGCTACACCATTTAAAGGCGTTGCACTGGCAAAAGCGACCGGCGCTTCGTTGACGACACCTACACTAACAATCTCAATGGCCGACAACTTGGGCTCGTTTCGCCCATCCGGTGCATTGGCATCAAAACCAAGGTTTAGCACGCCGTCGACAAGGGTTACGTCAAACGTTCGGGTCACCACGGTTTCGGTTCCTACTTCATCGAAGATATCGTAATCGTCCAAAATGGTATTTCCTTCCATGACCACATCAAACACGCGTCTTCCTACTCCGCCAGACCTTCCTCCTGTAGCATTCCAAAAAATTTCGGCAAAATGTAACGTAATTTGATATTCACCGTTTGCCAATGGAATGTCATAGCCAAAATTAGGAGGTAATGCGCTGCGTTCTGTTTTATACAATTCAGGTACCTCGGCACTGCTATTCGTATAAGATTTACCTCCCACAAAATCACGGTCTGCCACGTACACCTGTCCGTTATGGGTCAATTGCGGCCCTCCCGCATTGATTCGCAAGGCAAAATCACCTACTACCACCGGCTCTTTGACCACCATGGTCAGGGTTTCCTGATCGGCAAGTCCTTCTGAATCCGTCACCGTTAAGCTTACGGTATACGTTCCTTCAGTGTTGTAAACATAAACTGGATCGGCCAGCGATGAAGTATCACCGTTTCCGAACGACCATGCGAAATTTAGGTTTTCCGCACCATCGTCATCAGTTGAATTACTTCCTGTAAAACTCACCTCCAAAGGAGCTTCTCCATTTAAGGGAGTAGCCGTAGCCACGGCCTCGGGTGCCTCGTTCGCTGCTTCAACGACAATAGTCACCACATCCACACCAACTTCACCTTCCTCATCGGCAACGGTAAGGGTAACATCAAAACTCCCTGTATTGGTAAACGTATGTTCGACAAGGGCTCCTGCACCATTTGCCGTTCCATCCCCAAAGTTCCAAGTATAACTTACAATATTTTTATCATCACTAGAACCATTTCCGTTAAAGCTAACTACCAACGGAGCCGTGCCTGTAGAGATATTTGTTACTATGGCTGCTTCCGGAACCTCATTCTGTTGTGTTTCTTCTTGAACACTTACATTCTCGAACGCTGCATCCGTAAGCTGATCATCGTTATGGGAAGTAGTAGCTAGACCTACAAAAATAGTTTCGTTCATAGGTAGCACCTTAGATCCAACAAGAGTCCAATTTCCATTCGTTTCGGAAACATATCCGGTAAAGGTATTCCCCGATCGCACCAATCTCACATAGTGGGGGAAGCCTCCCGGAACCGATTGTGGCGTTGTAAAGTTGGCACTACCCATTGCAGCACCCTTTACAGGACGATCTTGGAAGCTATGTCCTACCCCTCCTAAGCTGTTAGGGTTTGGCGAGAGAATCATTTGGGCCAAAACCGAATTGGCCTCCAGATCATTTCTCATCATGACACCTGCTTTGGCCCAGACACTTGTCGCCCCCAAACTCATTACTTGCGCAACGATTTCACCATCACCGGTCAACTCTCTGTATACGTAATGAAACTCATCGGCACTGCCCCAAATGTCGGCACCTGAAGCACTGACCTCGTATCTACCATTCTCAAAACAGGTTTCTCCCGCTATTTGAACCGAGCCTATGTCGTTATTGGTCCAAGCATCAGGCAATGCACAAGGAATAACCGGATCATCTTTACTTACTATCTCAATACCCGATAGTTTGGGTTGGTCAACACCATTGGCACCACCTGCATCAAAATGCATATTTAAAATACCGTCTTGCACTATGACCTCGAACGCTCTTACCACTGGGGTTTCCGGACCTGACACAAGGGTTATATCAAAATCAGTTAGCACTTCATTTTCTTCTAAGGAAACATCAAAAACACGTTTACCAACACCTCCAGCTCCACCACCTGTGGCTCCCCAATAAATTTCGGCAAAGTGCAGGGTTACCTCATAGGTGCCATTCTCCAAGGGAAGGTTATAGTCAAATACAGGTGGGGTAGCACTACGCTCCGTCTGGTATAACTCAGGCACCAATGCATTGGCATTTTCAAATACCTTACCGCCAACGAAGCCTTGATCCTGTACAAAGGTTTCCCCTTGGTAAACAAGCTCTGGGCCACCTACGTTAATCCTCAAGGCAAAGTCGGACACTACAGCCTCTTTGGCCTCTACCTGTACCGTAACCGCATCTATTAAATCACCTTCATCGGTAACCGTCAAGGAGACATCATAAATACCTGCTAAGGCATAGGAATGGTTTACAATGGCCGTAGTAGCCGTATTTCCATCCCCAAAATCCCAGAGATAGCTGAGCGATCCTTCGGGATCGTTCGATGCACTACCGTCAAAATTAAACGATAGGGAATTGGCCCCGTTCAATGGCGTGACTGCGGCAACAGCGGTCGGCCCTGTATTAGGTGGTGCCGAAACCGTAATCGTCGTCGATGCCGTTCCTATTAAATTCCCATCATCTATAACGGTAAGGACGACTGTGTAAACACCAACCGAGGTAAAGGTGTGGCTCGTATCGGGATCGGTACTATTTGCCGTTCCATCTCCAAAATTCCACTCGTATCGTAACGTAGCCGGATTTTCATCGGTCGACCCACTCCCCACAAACTCAACATACAAGGCAGCTTCCCCTTCCTGTACACTGCTTTGAAGCATGGCTACCGGAGCTTGATTCTGAGGGGTAACGGTTATGGAAACCGTTGCCGTAGCCGAAAGTCCCGTCTCATCTTCAATCGTGTACTCAAAACTATCGGAACCGACATAGCCAGAGTTTGGTGTATACAAAATAGAAGTGCCACCAACTTGTAGCTCTGCTTCACCATTTTGAGGTGTATCTACGGTAACAATCGTAATGACCTGACCATTAGGTTCCGAATCGTTCGCCAACAAGCCTTCCAAAAGAATGGCCGTATCTTGAGTCGTTTCTATATCATCACCCATGGCAAGCGGAGCTTCGTTAATAGCGACCGTCAAAGTTGTGGTAGCCATAAGACCATTGAGGTCTACAGCACTTAACACTACCGGCAAACTACCTGTAGCATCTATGGGGGCTGTACCCGAAACCGTAGCGGCCTGAGCATCATAGGTCATCCAAGCCGGAAGGCTTGCCCCGTTTACCGTAGCTGTTACGGTCAACATATTACCCGCATATCCTTTATCAAAATACGAGGCGACATCTATACTGAACGCCTCCCCTACATTGGCCAAGTACTCTTGGTCGGGCTGCGCCGTCGGTACGGCCTGAGGACGGATGTTTATGAAATAAAAAGTATTATCGTTCCAATCACAATTTGCCGATCCCGCACCGCAACCACCCTGAACAAAATCTTGCAATACGATATACTCGTTAGGAACAACATTGCCGTTGTGGTCGATTACTTTGTAAACCCTAGCCCCCAACAGGTCAGGTCTATTTCCTGAAATATTGTTTCCTCCGGTCGTTAGGTAATTGGCAACCGCAATTCTAAAAGGCTCGGAAATCGAATTACTTGTATCAAAATTGATCACTCCCGAACTATTCTTAGGCAATAAGGTCTGGTAGTTGCTTCCAGTATGGGAAAAACTGATTCCACCAACGGTTTCCGTACCACCGACCTCTACAAATCTAGCTCCGTTTGAACCCGTACCGTGCAAGGCCGATAATTGAATACCGATAACCGGTTGATTTGGATCTGCCTGAACAAAGGCATCGCTCAAAATCAAATCACCTTCATATCCAGCCTCAATATTTACCTCAATAGGAAAATTGGAACTTGGTCTGTAGGCAAGGTTATTGGGCGGGGTAATGCTTCCCTCATCGTTAACAATGCTCAACATACTAGATTGAAAACCAAAGGCATCGAAAACTTCCTGTGCATGGATCTCATCCCCTCCCTCTGGTTGTGGCGCATACCCACCGTGAAGCACAGCCTTGTTATTCAACGCATTGTCCGCATTGGAAACAATTTCAATATCTTCTACAAAAATACCATTGTTGCCACTTCCCGTGGTCGCGATAAATGTGATGTCTACATCGGCATAGCTTCCTGACGGAATCGTTATAGGCAATTGTGCCGTGTTCCCGTTCAAATCGAGTAATTCAAAAGTATAGTCGTTAGCGTCGGATATATTGACCTCGGTCACGACTAAATCACCCGCACCCGTATTATTCAAACGCATAACATTTATATCATGAAATTGAGCGGAGCCCGGACTGCCCAAGCGATAAAAAGTATAATAATCATCTGCCGGAAAACCTCTATCGGTACCTGGTACCTTGGTCATATTTTCTATGGCCAACAATGCACCCGTTGGGGTTTCTATAGTAAAGTTATACGTCTTGGCTAAACTATTACCATTGTTATCCTCGGCCGTAACGACAAGGGTATGGTCTCCTTCGTCGGCTATATCGAACGCGTCGGCATAGCTTTCAACCGGTGCCCCGTCAAGCACATATTCTATAAAGGCTATTCCTCCACTTCCGCTTTCATCGGTAGCCTCTAGAGCTATATTTACCGCTCCCCTAAACACATCGGGAGCTCTTTCATTTCCATTGAATGTCGCCAAAATAGTTGGCGGCAACAAGGAGCTATCAACAGGAGCCAATCGAATATAGCTCACTTTGGCGTTATCTCCGGCGGGAGCCAAAGACAATCGCAGCAAACCATCGGTTACCTCTACCTGCTTGGTATTTTGGAAACTATCAAAATTCTCGGGAACGATACTTGCTTGATTATAATCGACCACAACAACCCCGTTTACATCTAAGACATGGTTGCTATCCGCAAAATCAGGATCACCGGCAACACCAATATTCACTGAATATATTCCATTAGGCACCTCTACTATCCAATCGCGAAGCGGATAAGTATTGGTCGACCTATGGCCTACAATGGAAAAGGTTTTTATCAAGGCATCATCGTTCGTACCCGTATTTCTATTCCTTGCATTGGTGGCGGCATCGGCCGGGGTAAGCGTACCTGGCACTACCCATCCATAGTTAAGGTCTCCGAGAACGGTATTTTTTACGCCATAAGGTGCACCCACATCATCAATATACCCCTCTGGGGACACCTCCAATTCATCCGGGTCTTGAAAATTGAACTGATAGGTATAAACCAGTTCGTTTGTGATTTCTAATGCAATATTCACAAAAGCTTCGGTGTAATTTGGTGCGATAGCACTCACTGTAGCCACATAAGACCCAATAGACAAACCTGAAACATCTACACCTACTTCAAATGCCGCACCCATTTCAAAGGTATCGGGAAGAACGACCCATTCTTCGGTGCTTTGCAAGTTTATTTCTGATGAGGTAATCCCTCCGTTACCGTTTAATGTCAACGATTGTAGCGGCACGTTCTCTTGGTTGATCGAAGTAAAGAAACTCATATCCTCTTTATCAAAATCCAAGGCCAGAACGCCACTTTCGAAAGGAATTACATTATCGATGATAAACATATAATCTTGATAATCGCCATTGGAGGCATCTTCAAAAGCTATGAGATAGCTATTTTCAACGGCATTCCCTTCCCTATCATTTACGGGATATATCCTAACCCTATGGGCCACTCCGCCTGTGTTAATTGCATCTTCGGTATAATTGAACCTACCGAAAGATTGCGATTCAACATAAAATCCAAATACCGCGCCTTGTGGGTCAAAGGTATCAGTACCTGAAGTAATTGGGGGAAACAAGGTTTGTGCATTTTCTATATCATCTGCTAGCACCCCTACCTCATGGGTTATAATAGCTCCATCATTGGTATACCAACCGAAAGGTAATTCTTCCCTTGGAGAATATCGTCCAACAGGAGTAACCTTAACGGGTTGCTCGGATACCTTCACCCATCTTTCCACTTCTACTTCATCACCTACAGGAGTAGGATCCGTGGAGCTGGACAAGGACGTCCATCCTACCGTTATACCGATTCCCAAAGCATCAACAACATCTTGCAAGGCAGGTTCCTGACCTCCTTCAAAACCAGATTTTTTCAAGGCGTGTAATCCTATTTCAAGACTGGGGGTATCCGTATCATCACTTTCTAAAGTAAGTACAGCATCTTGATAACCTAAGTCCGTTCCGTCTAAACCGGGCGTATAGGTCAACGTATATATTTGACTTTCCCCTGGGTTTAGCGTTACGGATCCGGAGGGTTGAACAGCACTGAATTGACTTGCAAAAGTACCTGTTAGGCTTGCACTCGAAATATGCAGCACGGCATTACCGTCATTATTTACTTCTACCGTTTTTGTATCAGTGTTGCTTCCTTCGTTGTTCGTTGTCGCTTCAAAAATAAGTTCATCGGGAGTAGCCACTATGGATGGCCCCATGCTTGCCGGGGTAGCCGCCCTAAGCAGGGTCAATCGAGCAGTTCCGTTATTGTCGCGGTCGTATTCCGAAATATAGATATTCCCTGTTGTGGGGTCTTCCACCACATCCAATGGGTCATCAAAACCACTAAGTCCTGGAATACTACTATAGGCTTCGGCAATATCCCCGCTTGATTTGGGGTCCAATACCAATAAGTCGTCCTGTCCGCTAAAACGGACTACCATAAGAAGGCCCTGTAATTTTCCTTCAAAAGCATCACTCTTATATTCTATGGCCCCGTTGGGCGATTTGTTTTTTCCAAAATCAAATGCAGGCTCACGATAATTTGGATCTGGTGCCAAATCATTGGGGTATTTGCCCACATCAGTATAAGAAGCCTCTACTTGGCCTGGTAATCCACTGTACGAAATACCACCGTGATTCAAGATGAACTCACCCCTATAAGGATTGGGATGACCATGATACGACCCTCCTTTGGTCTTGAACAACCAATCTTTTTGTGTTTCCCCGCCTAATAATTTAGGGGCATTGGGAATTGTGGTCAAGCCATCGATACGCCTTGCCAACGGATAATCAGAAGTTGAAGGCGAATTAGGCGAGCTGTTATTGTTACCGGCGGTTCCGTTGGTGGGCACATACAACCAACCATTGGAATGCCATACCAGATCATAAGCATTTCGAATACCCGAAGCAAAGACCGTTAACGGTGAATTAGTTGCATATGGATTATAAGTCGTATCACTCATTAGCAGACTACCATTCGGTGCCGTGTTAATTACTGAAATATCATCCGTAGTATAAACACTTAATGGTAGATCATTTGGCAACTTGTCCAACTCCAACTTTAAGATAGCTGCGGCCAAAAGGCGTTCTGGTCTATTGCCCCAATTACCATCGGGACTACCACCTGCCGAGTTACTGCCCTGACTAATATATAAATCACCTTGAGCATCAAAAGCAATGCTATTGGTTAAATGATCGTTTACCGACCTAGGCAAATGGATAACAAGATCTTCTACCGTAGACAAATCCGGACCGGTCAAACGCGATAGTTTGCCATCCCACTCCGGTCCGCCCGAAATAGAGGCTTTACTATGGGTTACGTAGGCAACAAGATTATCCGCTGTAGATGTAGGGTCAAATGCCAGGCCAATAATCAACCTATCATCATTACCCCCTACAGTAGTTTCAGGATGGGGCGAGCCTTGTAAGGGTGGACTTAAAATCTCCAAATTGCTCAAAGTACCATCAATGGCCATATCCCATCTATAAATTCGGCCATCTGAATTAAAGTTGCCAATGGTACTGGCATATAACTTACCATCAGGTCCGATTACCAAACTCGAAAAACGCTGGTTATCTACACCAGGGCCTAAATTGGCCACACCCGAAACCTTGGTAAATTCAACTCCTGTCAAATCTCGAATAGTTGTGGTTCCATCATCGAGTTCACCCGTTTCAAATGTAGACTCAAAAGCACGGAAAGGTATTCTATCATTTAAATCGCCCCTCCGGTTTGCCTCTATGTTACTAGTAAGAACAAAGCGATAAGTAGTAAATTCCTTTAAATCTTGAATTGGAGTGAGCGTAATGGCGTCTCCTCCTCCTGTATCATTGGAATTGGAAGGTACCAAGACATCTCCGCCCGCAGTAACTTCAAATAGATTGATATTGCCCGCAAGGGTGTTATTATCTATCTCATAATCGTCAGGAACGATAACCTCAACGTTGATCTGAAAATCTTCGATTCTCACATCATTTGCATTATCTACTGGATTAACATTCGCAAAAAATGGTTGAACCGCACCACTACCTTGGCTAATTTCCAAAGAGTTAATCTTTGTATTGAAACCACCGGAAGCGTCTATTGTAAGCCTACCATCAGTAACTGTTACGTTCGTAACTCCCGAGGAGAAACGTGTCGGCGCCCCTTCAGCACCGGTTGGTGAATACTGGTTTACCGCATTTACACCTTCAACGTTTATGGTATGAAAAGGTTCTGTGCCCGCCTGACCATCAACATTGGGGTCTCCTACCCCTACGGCAACCGTGTAATTCCCGTTGGGTATTTCTATTTCCCAAATTCCCTCTTGTCCTTCAGGTTTTACATTTTGATACTGCATATGTACTAGGGTATTCTGCAAAATATCAACGCCACCGACCTCTCTATTGCGAACTCTATCAGACAGATCTAAACCTGTTACTCCATCAGTAGCCATCCAACCATAGTTGTATCCGTTGCCACGATCGGCATAGGCCAAACCGGAATCTACCAGGTATCCTAAGGGCGGTACATCTTCAGGAAGCGAAAAATTGATTTTAACCGGCTCAAAGGCCACTACATCATCGGAAACTATCCTAAAATGTTCAAAAGTATGAGTTACAATGGCCGTGGCCTCCCTTCGTTTTGTATTGAAGATACCCGCGAAAGATAAGTCATCATAAGAAGAATTCCCGGCAACAAAACCCAAGGGCAGCGGCAAAGAACCCACTTCGACTTCGGCTCCACCGTTCAAGGAGTAATATCCAACAAGGAGGCTGTTTTCAATATCGACGAATAACCGTAGACCTACGTTACTGGAATGTAACTCTGTAATATTATCGGCTTTTATTGATTGTGAGGTTGCCGAAAGACCAGCCACTTCAGACAGTAATTCTACCCTATTGCCATTTGAAGCCACCAACTTTACATAGTTATCCTCATCAAGACCGAACCACACTCCGGCCTGCTCCGAATTATTGGAGCCATCGTTATACGGATTTACCAAGGAGGTTTCTATACTAAAACTTCCGTAACTATCGGCATCGACGGCTACACCCAAAGTATTGATCTGTGAATTTACATCTGTGCTCGTTCCAGCACCTGGACCATTACGCAAATAGGCGATACCATTCGCGGCATTTAGAACCAGATTGCCATTGGACAAGCTTATCCTACCGGGTTCATACCCTGTAACATTTGGATTGAAAACTGGGCCATCTACCGCAAGCCTTGCAGAAGGGTTATCGACCATGGTAAAGCCTGTATTGGCCAATCCACCTTCGGTTCCGTCAAAATTCAAAGAAAAGGGCAAGTTTACTTCAAGCTCGTCACATTCAAAAATGCTAATAGGGGAACAAGCTAAGGTAGGTGCATCGTCAAAGGATTTAATATTTCTAACAATGACGACAATATCTTGGTAGTCAAACCCGGAAATATGTTCCTCCGTAGCGATAATATAGGCATTCTCTTCCCCAGGAAGCTCATATACCCGTACATGATGCGGAATGGCATCGGCGAATGTATTGAGGGCATCTTCGCTAAACAAATGTCGGTCACCAAAAAATGGCCATCGACTATAGAAACCAAAACTCACCGCGCCTGGATCAAATTCGGTTGACCCCACGATTGGGGCGTTAAGTGTCTGTCCGTTACTAGCGGGACTGTTGGAAACCGTAAACAATTCCGATGTAGTATTGGTATCACCACTAACATACCATCCAAATGCCACTACCGGAGTGGTATTGGTAGGTCCGTACACACTCAATAACTCTACGGTAACCGGCGCATCAACAGCCCTTTCAAACTTTTGAACGGCCACCTCATCACCTAAAATATCGTTATAACCGCTGCCATTCGGCAAATTGATAAGGTTGGTCGTCGGATCGGTATCTCCCACATTTACGGCGCCATCGCCCAAATGGGTATCCAATATCCACTGCAATGAAGGCTCATTATTTCCTCCCAGTCCCGTTTTACCCAGACCGTTCAATGACACGACTACGGGTTCGGCATTGGTGCCCGTCAAGGTCAATTCTGCCGATTTAGGTCCGTTCGACGTTGGTGTAAATACCACTTGAAACGAGGCCGAATTCTGGGCATTTATCGAAGTTGGCAAACCGACAATCGAAAACTGATCTTGGTCCGCCCCCAAAATTTGGGCCTGGACATCCATCAAACTGGCATTTCCTAAATTGGACAGCAAAATCTCGCTCGTGAATGATCCTGAATTCGAAATAGCATCACCTGTTATCTTTTCCGTATCCAATACGATAAGTGGCGTAGGCGAGGCTTGATTGCTAGGTTTCAGCAATACAATTTGGCTTCTTCCATAGTCCGATACATATATATTTCCGTTAGTGGTATCCTCTACCAAGTCTAGGGGGTCCTGAAAACCTGAAAATCCAGGTATTCCCTCTTTAAAGGTTGATATATCCCCTCCTGACCCATCTGGGACCAAGGCGATGATATCACTCCCCCCACTATACCTAACGACCAACAAAGCTCCTTTTAAGTTACCGTTTTCAGCATTGCTTCGATATTCAATAACACCATTCGGTGATTTGTTCAATTCAAAATCAAAGGCAGCACCCCTATAGTTTTCATCAGGTTGCACACCATCATAGGCAGTTTTACTAACATCGGCATCTCCTCGGTTTAGAACAAACTCACCTCGGAACGGATTTGGATGTCCGTAATACCCAATGCTTGTATTGGGGTCTATTCTGAACAACCAATCACGTTGTACATTGTTTCCATCCGAAAAAGGAACACTAGGGTACAAAGGGTTGCTATGATCATAGAACGAACCATCGGGCCGTCTTGTGCCATCAATAGACGCAGGTGCGTTACTCCCGCCAGCGGTACCGTTGGTAGGCACGTACAATTGCCCATTGGAATGCCATACCAAATCGTAGGCATTACGAATACCTGTAGCAAACAATTTTAAAGGTGCATTTACGTAATACGGATTGTACAAGCCATCCAAAGTCGGGGAATTGACATCCACGTTATTTATCGCCATGGCATCCCTTGTTGTCCGTACATTTAATGGTAGCGTACCCGGTAAAAGGGAAAGATCCAATCTTAGGGTTGCGGCCGTCAATAAACTTTCTTCCCTATTGCCCCAAGAATTATCGGGTTTCCCTGCGGCACTATTACTCCCTTGGTTAAAATAGATTACATTGGGCTCACCGGGTCTAAACGTAAGACTATTGGTCAAGTGATCTTTGGTTGACCGAGGTAAATCGGTCACCAGCAATTCTTCATTTTCAAGGTTGGCCCCAGTTAGCCTGGATACTTTCCCATCCCAATCCGGAGCGCTATTTAACCCTCCTGAATTATGGGAAACGTATGCGATTAAGTTAGATGAGGTAGCCGCAGGATCAAAAACAAGCCCCACGGAAGTACGGCTTCCTCCATAAGCGGTTGTCCATGCCGTAAATACTTCCTCATCGGTTAGGGTTCCGTCCGTATCGATATTCCATCTGTGAATATCCCCTGAGATTTCCAACCCGTACAACTTGTCATCAGGTCCTATGGTAAGGGTCGAATATTTTCCATTTGACCCCACGACGCCCACATTGGTAAATGAAACGTTGTCCAAATCGGTAACCGGTCCGGTATTTCCATCACCTGTAGTAAATGAAGAAGTAAAGAATTCGAAAGGTTCCCCTACCAAATCCAACACTCCATCAATTTCAAAGACATAAACGGTATTGGCCTCCAATGGAAGGTTCGGCACCAAATTAATGGCATCGCCACCACCGGTTCCATTAACACTGGCCCCTATAGGGGTAGCGCTCCCCTGTTTAAATAAACGTACCGTAGTATTGGTGATAGTCGAATTATCCACCCCCGCATTACCATTGGTATCGGAGTTTGGAAGTAAGAGGTTATTGGCGGAAACACTACTGCTCACCGATACTCCTGTAGCCCCGTCAGATGGTGTTATCCCGACTACCTTTGGGGTCTGAACACCCACGGAAGTGGCCACGATCTGCACACTATTGATTTTTGTATTCTTACCGGACCCGCCTAATGGATCAAGGGTAAGTCTATTATCGCTAACACTTACTATGGTGCTTTCCGATGTAAATCTGGAACTTGCACCGGCCGTACCTGTAGGCACATAGTCGTTTACCAAAGTTACCCCTTCAGCATTTATCCTATGGGCTGGAGTATTGGATGCGGGAGTATCTACATCGGGATCACCTACGAAAACCGTTACCAAATAATCTCCGTTCGGTACTTCAATTTCCCATTTGGCATCTGCTAAATAACCATTGGAAGCATTGGAGGACACATCCCCATATTGCATATGTATCAGGGTATTGTTCAATTCACTCACCCCTGATACGGCTCTGTTTCTGCCATTTTTGGTCAAATCGGCGGGCTGGGACGTAGTAGCGTCCAACCATCCATATGAAAAACCGTTGCCCCTGTCTGCATAGGCATCACCCCCATCTTTTTCATAACCTACCGGAGCGGTCGTAACCTGATCTGAAAAATTAATGTTTACCGCAAAATCATTAATCGTTTCGGTAATTTCCAAATTGATTGTCATTTCAGCATTGGCATAGCCCAAATCAGGTTGGTCGCTAGCAAAAATTGTAGTACCATAAGAACCTACCGGTATATCCGAACGAACTCCAAATTCTATTTCGCCCAATACCTGTTCCGTAGGCAAAATTAACCATGAATCCGAATCAGGATCATCTGAAAGCACAAAAGTAGGATTACCCGAGCTTGCAGAAACAGTAACACTCTGCGTGGCGATATCTGAATTCTGTTCTCCAATAAAATTCAGCTCATTAACATTGAACAGAATCGATAATGGCTCTTCTTCTTGAGTTATTTCAAAGTCCTTGAACAAAACTGTAATGCTTTGATTAATTTCAGCCCTTCTATGTGTTGTAAATATTCCAGCAAAACTTAATACTTCAGATGGGTTTTCATTATCGTATGTTATACCGGAAAAATAACTTGCAGGAACAGGTAAAGCATCCGTTCCTCCTTGAGAAACTAAAACTTCAACTCCTCCTTCAAGCGTATAATACCCAGAAACCGTATTGTTTACAGGATCTAACTCTAAACGCAAATTAATATCTCCTGTATTTGAAGTAATGTTACCTGTATTCAATTCTAGGTATGCCGTTTCAGAAGTAGTACGATCCATATTTTCTATATGCAACTGAATCTTTCTACTGGTGTTCCCTGTTTTAGAGACTACTAATTTTACGATGTGATCCTCATCCAGTCCATACCAGATTCCCGCCTGTTGTGAATTATTTCCTGCACTAACGGAAAAATCCGGATTTTCTAGGGTAGCGGATAAATTGAATACAGTTGACGGCACGGACAAACCAATGCCCAATGCGTTCATTTGTGAATTGGTTTCCGTACTACTTGGTGTGCCCTGAGCAGGTAACTGACTGTAAAAAATACCTTTAGTACTTGTTATTGATAATCCAGAAGCATCTTGGATTAAAAGACTTTGTGCATACCCCGGAACATCAACATCAGCAATTGTATCATCTGAAGAGAGTCTAGAGCTTGGCGCTAAAACCATTGGAAAGCCCGTATCGGAAAGGCTTCCGTTAGGTACCGTAAAGTCTAGCGATACTGGTAGTGATACTTCCAACTGATTACAAGGCAAGGAACTTAAAGGGCTACATGGTTCTACCTCCACCACGTCTTCAACATTTATAGTAATTTGCGCAGAAACCGTATTCGTTCCATCACCAACCTCGACCGTAAGTACATATTGTGCTACGGTTTCGGCATCTAAGGGAAGTAAAGTAGTCAGTTCCCCATTGTTGGGATCTATGGCAAAGGTTTCATCATCGTTACCTGCGGTAATCGCGTAGGTCAAAGGGTCTGAATCGGACGCCACTACGGTGGCAATGGAAGTCCCCACAGGAGCATCTTCCGCGATAGCGAATACCTGATCTTCTATAAGGGGAGCTGTATTAAATTCTTCGGTCACTACTACGGAATAATCCGAAGCGAGGCGTATCCCTCCAATTTTAGCATCGTTGGTACCCACCGAACTGATGAATAAGCGATCGATCTTGGGGGTTCCCTCTACTGTATGGCTTCCTGCCGAGGTCCATGCCGTCTGGGCCAAATCGAGCTTAGGTTCAATGGTCCAAGAATAGTTAATGGTACCGGCCCCATCCCATTCGCCTTTTACCACAAACTGGAAGGTCTTATCAGAATCTACCGGTAAATTTCCGTTATCGGAACCGGGGCCTCCCAAGCCAATTCGGGCTATAAGGCCACTACTGCCATCACTGGCCACCTGTTCCCTTACCCATTGATCTCCGGGCACATCATCCGCGATGAGAATAGCCGTACGGACCCGGTTGCTTACGCTACCCACATTAAAATAGGTACTAAAATAAAATGGCTGGTCGGCCTCCAAGGTTATCGGGGCTTCCGTTAAAGGTATCAAGTCGTGCGTATGGGCCCCATTGGAAAAATCAAGGGACTGGGTGGTGTTTGGGGTAATACCTTCCCCTAAAACCGGTATGGCCACATCGGCAGGCTTCTCCTTGAGCCATTGCGTGGGTGCCACCTCATGTAAGTTACCCAAAGCATAGGCATCAAAATCATCTAAAAAAGCAAATGTAGAAGGCTCGCTAGCCTCAACATTTAGGTTTAGAGTCAACTGAGCTGGAACAAAGCCTTTTGCGGTGGCAATAATGGTATTGCTACGAGTGTCATTTTCTACAAGAGATGTCCCATTTACATCAAAATGATATTCGCCCAAGTCTGTTTTCACGGGAATCGTAAGCCAATCATTACTGCCCGTCTCATCTATATTATCATCTATGATCAAACCAATATTCACAGCACCTGAACCGACCAACTCTGTTAAAAAACTTGTATTTACCCTCGCTTCTATGGTTTGGTCCGCAGTAGCTGGAGTAAAGGTCAATAAACCATTTACGGGACTTGCCGTAGTTTCAACAACATCAATGTGTGTGATTTTTGAATTAAAACCTCCTACTCCATCAATTGTCAACAAACCATCGGATACCTGTACCACCATAGTGGAAGTACGTACTTCTTGCTCAACAGGAACAAACGCGGAAATAATAGAGTATCCTTCAACAGTAGCACTGTGCCGGCTATCCGTATTTCCTGCAGCCTTATCTCCAAGGCCAATGGTTATCTCATAAACGCCATTGGGAATTTCTATTTCCCAAAACAGTTCGCTCTTTCGAGGTTGACCATCGCCCCAGCCAGCAATATTATCTCCCTGAAAATGAACCAAGGTCCCTTCTAATTTTTCTTGATGTGACGCTGCATTATAATTAGATATGTTCCCAAGGCGCATACGTCCGACCCCGGTGGAGTTGCCCGCAACTTCATCCGAAGCATCAAAAGGATTACCTGAAGAGGCCAGTTTCCAACCATAGTTATAACTATTCCCGTTCAAGTCCACGGCAGCATTACCAAAGGCTTTCCCGTAATCGGCCAAATATCCCGCTGGAGGAATGGTAGTACCAGGGTTATCCTGGAAGTTGATATGCGCTTCAAACGGAAACTCTTCTTTAACTACCGTTACTAACCAATCTTGAGTTGTAACTCCATCTTCAGCGGTAACCGTATAAGTAATAGGACCATTACTGAAATCTGTAGTTTCTTCGGAAGCGGGATTTATAATTGCTCCTGGCGAAAATGAGATTTGTGGGACTAAGCTCGTTAAATCAGAAGCGCCACCCACCTCTGTATTTATTGTATGATCACCAGAATCAATAACAGCCAAACCCGTTTCCTCTAACAAAGCAAAACTTACAATATCAGTTTCTGTATTAGGTAAGACTACTTCATCTACCGAAAATTCATCGTATGACACGACCATTGTACTTCCCGTAGCCCTTCTCGTAGAAGTCATAATTCCCGCATAAGTTAAAGCTGGGGTAATACCATCATTATCGTGGTCAACTCCAGTAATAAATGAACTGGGAACTGTTAAAAAATCTGAATCTCCCGCCAACTGAACCTCTATACCCCCATCTAAACTATAATACCCTCTTACTGAGTTATCCAATGGATTCACCTCTAATCTTAAACTTATAGAGCTCACCCCATTTGTTGGAAAAACAGCAGTGTTGAACTCTTCTAAAATTAAATTAGAAGAATTTCCTGAATCGGTTTGTTCAACAACCATTTGCACTTTTTGCTGTGTAGCGGATGATTTAACAACTACTAATTTTACAAAATTATCTTCATTGAGCCCAAACCATATACCTGCTTGTTGTGAGTTACTGCCAGCCGTTCCTGCAAAATTAGGTTGATCTAAAATTGCGGATATTTCCACTTTAGTACTTCCTATGGAAAGTCCAGTCCCAAGCGCATTCATTTGCGAATTAGTGAATGTACTTTGCGGGGATCCAGAAGGTTGACTGTAATTTATCCCATTAGTAGCCGTAACGTTCAACCTACCTCCAACAATAGAAAGATTACCTACTAAAAGCCCAGGCACATTGGGGTCTGCCCCTAAGTCATCAGAACTTAATCTTGATGAAGGCGGGTCTACCATAGTAAAACCTGAATTTAGTATTCCCACATCCGTAGCGTCAAAACTAAGGTGAAGAGGTAAACTGGATGCAATTTCTGTGCAGTTCAATGAACTTATAGGCGAACATGGCGTTTGTCCGAAAATAAAAGTTGTAAAAAGAACCAATACGGTTAGAAGAGTAATTTTTTTCATACGCGGATGTATAAGGCTGGCTTGGTGTTAATAATATGATTGAAAATCAGGAAAGTTTCTTTTTGATGGGGGAAGAAATTGAGCATGAATACTCTGCCGTTATAGATAACGGATAAATTATTAGGGGGAAGAATAATGGGTAAGCGGTAACTTCTGGAAATAACGAAGACGTCATTCCATAAATTGGTTTTGGCTTGTTTCATTATTAATAGATTGGTTTGGTCAAACTAACTACTAAAATCCAAGCTAAGCCGATAAATAAAGAGTAAGAATTGATGGGGTTAATTCTACTTAAACCTAAGAGATTATTTTCAATTTAAACTACGTAACAAATTTAAAATAGCTCACTTACAAGCTTTTATCGATGAAATACATCATACTGATTTAACTCGCATAAAATTAACAAGCAAAAACCTACAAAAAATAAAGCTTTTACCTAATTTCAAATCAAATAGTGATATTTTTTTAGACAATATTTTAGATAATAAGAGCTTTTTTGAAGTGAAATATTAAAAAAACAAAATCAAGGAAATTAAAAAATCAATAAAATAAAGTCCTTAAAATAAATAAAATCACACCACTCATCGAAAAAAACGGTGTACTTCATAAATATTGACGTTAATTCCTAATATCTCGAAATCATAATATTAACCAAATAAGGCTATTATCAATTTAGCCTTTGCTTAAATTTTTTGATTATATGGCCTCGAATTTTACACAGTCATCAAACAAGGTTCAAAAACCTACATTTGGACAACCCACAGACAAACTATTAGAAAAATTATACCAATTAAAACATAGGTTTCAAACCTCGTACTACGGTAATTCAGACGGAAGAAAATATGAAAAAGCACGTAATTTCAATATCCGTTTAAGCAATATCTTGTTTGAAGCGAACCAAATGGCTGAAAAACTAGACCTAGTTCCCAAAAGAGGTTATCTTACTATACATTCAGAAATTCAACAATTAGAAAAAGAGTTGAACGAGCTTATTTAATAGAAAGTGCCCTTAGACTTTCTTTTACCTATATTTATGGCTCACTTAACAACTATATGAGAAAAAGGCACTATAAAATTGGTGGATTACTTGTTATTGCCCTTTTTATATTTATCCTACTGTGTGATTTTATAATAAGTTCATCTGCAGAAGGAAAAACCTTTTCCAATTCTAATGAAATTGCTAAAAATAGAGTTGGTCTAGTGTTGGGAACTTCAAAAAAATTGATTGGCGGACTGCCCAACCCTTACTACACCTATCGTATACAGGCCACCATTGAACTTTTTAAAGCAAAAAAAATAGATTTTGTATTGGTAAGTGGGGACAATGGTACCCGCTATTACAACGAACCTAATACTTTTAAGAAAGACTTGGTAGCGAACGGTATTCCTTCCGAAAAAATATTCTTGGATTTTGCCGGTTTCAGAACCCTGGATTCCATGGTTCGCGCCAAAGAGGTTTTTGGCTTGGATAATGTTACCGTAATCTCTCAAGAGTTCCACAATCAAAGAGCCATCTACTTGGCCGAAAAAAAAGGATTGAAAGCTATTGGTTATAATGCAAAAAGTATAACCGGGCAGCAAGGTCTTAAAGTTCGTCTGCGTGAATACCTAGCACGGGTTAAAGTTTTCATTGACCTGCTATTCAACACTCAGCCTAAGTTTTTTGGCGAGCGTGTTGAGATAAAATAACCTATTTTTTTATTTTAAAAAGACTTATTTTGGCTGCCTTAATCCGTCTTACGTGTCAAAACTAAAAATCCTATTAAAAAATCTGGGGCCGGGTCTCTTGTTCGCCAGTATGGCTATAGGCACATCCCACCTAGTTCTATCTACTAAAGCGGGTGCCCAATACGGCTGGATAATGGCCATACCTATTCTTTTAGCCAACATTTTTAAGTACCCCTTTTTTGAGTTTGGCGTACGTTACACCAATGTTACTGGAAAAACACTTACGGAAGGCTATTTAAACCGAGGGAAGCACTATCTATGGTTCTATGCCCTGATTACCCTTATCACAACTTTCACCATCCTAGCAGCCTTATATACGGTAACTGCGGGTCTATTCATCAATCTTTTTCAGATACCCGAAACTTACATCAATTATATCTCACTTGCCCTTTTCGGGTTTATTAGTCTTTTGCTCATTGTTGGCAAGTATCGTTTCATGGAGGTTTCTTTAAAGTTTGTAGTTTCAATATTATTTGCCGCACTTCTAATTACCACCGTAGTCGTTATTTTTAAAGGCCCGGTAGATAAAGTAGCAAACTTCACCCCTCCCCCTATATTTGATGGCATGGGAATTCTATTTTTGATTAGTCTAATGGGGTGGATGCCAACTACTGTTGAGGCTTCTAGTTGGGTAAGTTTATGGAGTGTTGAAAAATGGAAAACCCAACCCAAGCCCTCTTTACGTGAATCTTTACAAGAATTTAAGGTAGGATATTTTACCACATCTCTACTAGCTATTTTCTTTTTGGCTATTGGGTGCATGACGTTATATGGCACCAATACCGCATTAAGCGGTAATGCCGTAACCTTTGCAGATCAGATTGTTCAATTGTTTACTACCCATATAGGACCATGGGCGTATATTCTTATTGCCATCGCTGCTTTTGCTACCATGTTCAGTACTTGCATGACCGCACATGATGCGCTGGCACGCGTAAGTTTAGACATTATAGACCTTTTATTCTCTAACTTAAAGCTATCTGGAAACAAGCAAATTTTCGCAGTTGGCATACTTGTCTTAGCATGTGTAAATTTTATAGTGGTAAGTGTTTTTAAGTCTAATATGGGGCAATTAGTTGCCTTAGCAACTTTTGTTTCTTTTATAGTGGCCCCAATTGTTGGCTATATGAACTTGAAAAATGTCATGAGTGAAGAAATACCGTTGCAAGACAAGCCTAATATGCCATTACAAATACTTACCTATTTAGGCATTCTTTTCCTTTCCCTATTTTCTATGTATTACTTTTGGATAGTTGTATTTAATTAGAATTAAACAACTACTGATTTAAAGTGTAATCTAATTGCTCAACTCATCATAATTATCGATAACGAATAAAGTTCTGAGGTTTTGCTTATGCAGAAAATCAAGACAATAAACCCCATTTGTACAGTTATTGGTAATCTTCTCTTCACCATAACCTACAGCTTTGGTAATATTCTCTTTTGGAACCCCATTCGCCAATAAATATGCTTTTATTGCAGCGGAACGTTTTTCTGATATTCGCTTGTTAGAACTGCTTCCCCCTCTACTATCCGTATGGGTCTCAATTGAAATCTTAAGCTTAGGAAACTTTTTTATAGCATCTACAACCTTGTCCAATTCTGGTGTCATTGCTATAGTTACATTACTTTTTCCAGTCTCAAAATAGAAGTTATTCAAACTCAACACGTTTTTATCCTCCTTCTCCCTAACGATATCCTCTAAAGAGACTAACTGTACTTGGGACGGCGCCTTTTGTAATTCCTCTAATTCCTTGGGATTATATTTTTCTGTGAAAGTCGAATAACCATCCTTTGAAATCTTCATTGAAACCACGTCTGTATAGGGTATCTCTACTTGATAGGCTCCATTGTTATCCGTCATCATTTGACTTAGTATATTCCCGTCGTTGTCAAAGACCTTCACTTCAACATCAGAAATAGGTGTGTCATAAGGAGGTTTTACCACAGTTCCTTTAAATATAAGTGTGCGCGGACCTGGTTTACCCGAAACCTTAAAACCATAAACATCGTCATTACCTTTTCCGCCCGGTCTATTAGATGAAAAGTACCCCATTAATTCGTGGCCTTCACCTGGACGTATAATAAAACCGAATTCGTCATATTTCGTATTGATTCCTTCACCTAAATTTACAGGAATACTAAAGGTGTTGTCTGGTTGAATGTTGCTTCGGTATACATCCATACCACCCATTCCATAAAAAACATCCGATGAAAAGAAGAGGCTATTATCGTAAACAAAAGGTGCAATTTCATTACCTGGCGTATTTATCCTAGGCCCCATATTGATGGGCTCGGACATAACCTGACCATTGTTGGTCACTACATAGTAAAGGTCGGTTCCCCCATAACTATCATCAAAATTTGCAGCAAAATATAACCTTTCACTTGCTTCATCATAAAAAGGATAGTAGAAAGAAGTACTTAAATCTTTTAGTAAAAATCGAAAAAGCCCGCCTTCATACGCCATACCAATGGCCAATGCATTTTTTCCTTTCTCATCAAAAGATAAATGTTTTCCATTGGCATTTGAAAGCACGTAGTAAGTTCCGCCTGTAGTACTTGAATAGTAAGGTGTAGATTTATGAAAAGGGGAATCAGGTACACCTTTATATACATTAACATTGCTAATGTTTCCGCCCTTTTCTATATCGGCCTCATAAATATCTAAATAAGACTCTCCGGACGGACCATAAATACGTTTTGATTTGTTCTTTCTTCCACTACTGAACAGCAACTTGTCTTCATGAAAAGCAGGAGAAAAATCTGAAAATTCGCTATTACCGTTTAAAGTGAAAATAAAAAACCCAACAGATTCCGTTTCTTTCTTATCTTGTAAAAGATAGTTGAACTCCGCATTCTCTACAAGTTCACTTTCAAGTGAATTACTTTTTGATTTCAAAAAGGCCTTAACTCTTTCTTGCTCCGAAATTTTAGCCAAACTCTGCAACATCTTGTTAAAGCGATGGGCAGACATAATGGTATCATTCTTATTAATATCAAGGTATAATTTAGAAGCCTTATTATATTCACCGGTCTTAAAATAAGAATCGGCCAAATTCAAAAGCTGATGATTGGTAATAAACTTACCACTCTGCATTTGTTTATTATACTCAAGAATAGCATCTTCGTAAGCATAGCCGTAGAAATACTGGTCGCCCTTAGATGTCATTTCTTGACCGAACGAAGGTGCCACGGTCAACGTAAAAAGTAATATGAAGATTTTGAATTTCATAGTCTAATATTAGAAAAATCTTGGCGTATCTATTTGTTTTGGTTTTCCTTTTAAGCTCTTGTTGCTTCCTCCGGAACCATCACCTTTACCCAAGAAGAACTTAAGAATAACTTCATGGGAACCACTACTAAACTCTCCTAGTGGTTTTGTGTTGTAATCATAAGAATAACCAATAAAGCTACCGCTCGTAATCTGAAAGCCAACTAAACCGCTAACGGCACTCCCCAAACGATAGGATGCGCCCATTGTAAACCGATCATTAAACAAAAAGTTAGCGCTAAGATTAGTGTTCAATGGAGCTCCGTTAATATAATTTAATAAAAAAGCAGGTTTGAACTTTAATGTCTCCGAAACATCAAAAACGTACCCTCCAATAAAATTAAATTGCATTTTATCTTCTATAATGGTGGCGACATCATCATTATAGATTCCATCCGTTAAAAAATTGGGTATAGAAGCTCCCAAGTACCAAATATCATCTTCGTACAAGAAAAAACCAGCCCCAATTGTGGGGTAGAATTTTGAAATGGTCTCGCGCCCTAAAATAGGTTCTCCGGGGTTTTCGAACGTACCCTTTGAAAAATCTACATTTAAGAATGAACCACCGGCATCCATACCAAAAGAAAGCTTTGCTTTATCCGAAACATTAAATTGATAGGAATAGGCCAACTCCACATATGTCTGAGTTGAAGGACCTAACTGGTCACTTATAATATTGAACCCCATGCCTGTTTTTTCATTGGCAAATGGTATGTTGGTGCCTAAGCGAATAGTACGGGGAGACCCATCTACATCTAACCATTGTGCCCTATAGGCAGCTGCTATTTCAGGATTCTGAACCGATCCTACATAACCAGGGTTGAAACTACCAATATTGTACATATACTGCGTATACTGTGGTTCTTTTTGGGCAAAACCGTTTGCCGAAATGAACAATACACCTATAGCAAAGCAGATGTAACCGTAAAAGGATTTTAGTGTTCTATACTGCATTATCCAAATTATCTTATGAGCTGAATCCAGCCTTTTTTAGTGGTTGTGGTATCAAAACCTTCTACTTCTTCTTGCAAGGTTACATTAAGGACATAAAAATAAGTGCCGTCAGGTGCTTGTTTCCCTTCCCATGTACCATCCCAAATGACCTCATCGGTCATTTGATCACCTTCAAAAACCACTTTTCCGTATCTATTGAAAATTTTAATATCATAAACAAGGTCTACAGGGGTCGACTCATGCTCCTTATTTATTTTAAGAACATCATTTGTACCGTCATTGTTTGGTGAGAATTGATTAAAAATGATTCCTAATTCTGCTTCCGTTCGAAATTTAGCGGTAACCGTTGCTGTATCTATATTGTTATCATAGTTTCCTTCACTTTCCGCTGGAGAAGAACTTTTAATTTCAGCTGTATTCTCATAAGTTCCTTCAGCGATAACCCGTACCCTAATTTCTAGAGTAGCGACTTCATTTCGTATCAAGTCAAAACTACCAGATGAATCTCCACGCCATTCGCCTGTATTTTGGTTATATCCTCCTTTATCGGCAACATGACTTATATATTCAAACATACTTTCGCTATCAAACGGAATCAAATCACTAACTACAATTCTAGAAACCGCATCTTCATTCGATTTATTCGTAACTTTTATGGTGAAAATAACTTCCTGTCCAACCAATGGGTTAACTCTACTTAAATCATTGTAAGGACGTTGAATACCTAAAGTATCGCCTTCTTTTACGATTCTCGCGAACTTTTCCAATACCAAATCAATGCCCTCGGGCAAATCAATATTTAAAGTCACCTCTGAGCTGTCATTTTCCGGGTTTTCATCAACGGGAAAAGACTGCAACAATTCGGCAACATTCGTATATGGTCCGCCATCTAGAACATCAACAGTTATACTTAAAGTTACCGTTCCATTAGCCGGAATCTCGGTAATTGTCCACTCACCAGTAGCTACTATGTAACTTCCTTCTGTAGCAGTATGTGATTTATACTCAAAGCCGGTTTCTAGCATTTCACCAATGGTAACATTACGAGCTACTCTATTGGATAAATTATTTACCGCTATGGAAAAAATTACCTCATCTCCCGCTATGGCTTCGGCTTTATCAACCGTTTTCACTACCTCAAGGTCAATTGGCGTAGGATCACAATTACCGTTATTGATATCAGGATCACAGGCATCTAAAGGATTGGTGCCATCCGTTTCTTCTTGTCCATCGGTAATTCCATCACCATCCGTGTCACAAAGTCCATTGGAATTATCAGGAATACATGCATTATTGTTCGCTGGGTCCAACTGATCCACAACACCATCCAAATCGGTATCCAGAATATTGGAGTCCAACGCATCTATAATACCATCCCCATCTTCATCTAAAGGGTTATCAAAATCATCACCCACTTCATCTCCATCATTTATTCCGTCACCATCCGAATCCGGGTTATTTGGGTCAGTACCAAGTGTTGATTCTAATCCACCTAACAACCCATCTCCATCGTCATCCGTATCACAACTACTAACGGAGATTGTAACCTCAGCTGTTTCGTTTTCACAAGGTGCCTGAGCACCTGTTGTTGTATATGAGAATACATATGTACCATTTGGCAAACCTTGAAAATCTACCACATTTTCTCCATTTATGGTAACATTGGCGGGACCTGAAGACCAAGCCCAACCACCTGCACTAGCAGTGTTGGCAAAAGTGGTATCTAAATCTAAAGTGGTAGTACCAAATTGAGCGGCGTTACAGGAAGATGCGTTTTCTGGGTTCCCTGCAGTAACTGGAGGAAAAATAACTGCCTCAACCTGTACTCTTGGAGATGACTTACATCCATTGGCTTCTGCTTCCACATAATAGGTAGTTGTACTTGCTAAATCATTAATAGCGAAACTAGCTCCTGTACCCACTGGCGAACCACCTGTTGCACGTGTAAACCAATTAATTGTAGCATTCTGTGTTGCTGTGGCTCTAAGCACCACCCTTCCCGGACCACATCTACTATCGCCTGCAGAACTGGTAATTTCCGGTGTTTCGCTCTGAGCTAGTGTTAACTGCAATAGAGGACTTGCACAATCGTTTACCGCATCATAGTAAAAACCATAATATGTACCAGGCAATGGGTCATTTAGCCTATTGCTCGGGACAAAACTTCCTGTAGGATCAGCATCATCAGTCGCCCAACGCAATACGGTTCCATTAGGCCCACTATTAGGCGCATAGTCATTAAGTCCTGTAGTTATATCATCACAAAAGGTCCGCTGAATACTGGTATCCAAAACCGGAGCTGCGTTTCCAGCGGTACAAGGGTCGCAATCATCAACATTTATGGTTACCGATATAGAATCATTAGTACAAGGTGCCTCAGCACCTGTTGTTGTAAACGTATAAACATAAGCGCCTGCAGGCTGCCCTCTAAAGTTAACTTGATTATTGGCTCCCGTAGGATTAACCGTTGCTGGTCCTGAAGTATAGGTCCATGTACCTGCATCGTTACCTGTAATTAATGAATTTAATGGAATACGAGTTGGCCCAAAATCATCATTGGCATTGTTACATGCGTTTGACGGGGTAGTTACCGTCCCTACCGATGGCGGAGTATTAAACGTTATGGTAACAGGGCTACTGGCCGTAAAACAGGAATTGTCATTTGCCCAATAAACGGCATGATAAGTTCCCGTGGCAGTTATATTAGGGTTAGGTAATAGAGCCCCTACTGCCGTTGGATTTGCATTATTACTCCATCGTAATGAACTACCGGCCGGAGCACTAGTTGCACCTCCGGTTACGTACGTATTTAAATTAACAGTAGCAGTAGGAGGGTTACAAACCGCATTTGCCCTTCCATTTATGGTTGGCGGAGTATCTCCAGCCGCACAATCATTATCAATGATCGTTACCGTGCGTTGCGCTACAGGCATTTGAGTGTACGAAAATTGGGTATTGTTACTTGGATTTCCGAGTGTTAAGATTATAGTTTCGTTGGCTTCAGGGTCCGTATCACCAATTGTTGCAATATTTATATTCCTAGTTAAAACACCCTCGGGAAAAGTCAATGGACTTGCACCTTGAACGGAATAATCCGTACCGTTAGTAGCTGTGCCAGTAATAGTATATGGTATAGTTACCGCTGCACCAGTGGCATTAGATTTATCAAGGTTAAGAGTAAATGTTGCAGTTGCAGCGCCGTCTTCTGCAAGTGTAGCGGGCGTTCTGCTCAAGGTAAAAGTACCCTCATCATTGTCCGTAATAGTAAAGGTTGCCGTTCTAGCACCATTATTAATGGTCGCACCGCCTGATGCACTTACTATAGTTATAATTATAGTCTCAGCATTTTCAACTAAGTTATCATCGTCAATTTCTATTGTGGTAGTAACTGATTGATTGAAAAAATTCAAATTAACAGTTCCATCAAGTGCCGTAAAATCCGCACCCGAAGTAGTGGTTCCCGTTACACTGTAATTAACGGTATTAGTAGTTAAGGGGTTTGAATTCCTAGAAATAGTAAAGGTTGGATTCGCTCCCCCTTCGGTAACATTGGTTGCCGATGTGGATAGAGAAACAACTTGAGCACTGGCCACAGAGCCAACACCTAAAAATAAAAGCAACAATAGAACGATTTTGCCATGTGCTCTCAAACTACGGGCAAAGCGAGCTTTTTTCTTTTTCAATTTCATAACTGTCCTTTGAACAAAAATTCAATTCACAGCAAATAAAGTAGGTCCTGGCTAAATGGGCATCAATATTACTAAAAAAATCATCCACAACCGTCAATTTAGGGGTTAAATCAAGGTTTAATGGATGAACTACATCATATACGGATGAAACATCAACTTGGGATATCTGCCGACTGACTTTCTGCTCCTGGAGCGATTTTTCTAACCAACCCTTGCAACACTTTACCTGGGCCAACCTCTATAAACAGGGAGGCTCCATCGCTTACCATATTCTGCACACTTTGTGTCCATTTTACGGGAGCGGTCAATTGTGAAATAAGGTTCTTTTGAATTTCAGTGGAGTCACTTACCGCTACAGTAGTCACATTCTGGTAAACTGGGCATTTTGGCGTTGCAAAATTGGTGTTTTCTATAGCTGCCGCCAACTCCTCACGTGCAGGCTCCATTAAAGGCGAATGAAATGCTCCTCCTACAGGAAGTACCAAAGCCCTTCTTGCCCCGGCTTCTTTCATACTTACACAAGCTGCTTCTATTGCTTCAACCTCACCGGAAATCACCAATTGACCTGGACAATTATAATTAGCGGCAACTACAACACCTGGTGTTTCTGCACATATTTTTTCTACTATAGCATCTTCCAGCCCTAAAACGGCCGCCATGGTGCTCGGTTTAAGCTCACACGCTTTTTGCATGGCCAAAGCACGCTGTGAAACCAATTTTAATCCATCTTCAAAACCCAGCGTTCCGTTAGCTACCAAAGCAGAAAACTCTCCCAAAGAATGACCGGCAACCATATCCGGCTTAAAGCTATCACCCATTACCTTACTAAGAATTACCGAATGCAAAAAAATAGCCGGCTGGGTAACTTTGGTCTGTTTTAGGTCTTCCGGGGTACCTTGAAACATAATATCGGTAATAGAAAAACCAAGGATTTCATTGGCTTGCTCAAACAGTTCTTGGGCCAGTGGATATTTTTCATAAAGGTCCAAGCCCATACCTACAAACTGTGCTCCTTGTCCGGGAAATATATATGCGTTCATTCTTTTTAATTTTTTAGTGGGTGCAAAAATAGCAAATTAAGTATAAGTCCCAAGTACAGTGCACTGTTCTTACTCCTTAAACCAACTACTGTACATAACATAATTATTGGCTATACGGTCTATTTCCCCTGAACTCAGCTCCGGACTAATGTCCTTTATCTTTTTTGCGGGTGTACCCGCAAATACACTTCCCGAAGGAATATGCGTACCTTTTGTAACCACCGCCCCAGCCGCAATAATACTGTTGCTCTCCACAATACAATCATCCATAATGATACTTCCCATACCCACAAGTACATTATCTTTTAATGTACACCCATGAACAATGGCGTTGTGACCAATTGAGACATTATTACCGATTGTTGTTGGCGATTTCTGATAGGTACAATGCACTATGGCACCATCCTGTACATTAACCTTATTGCCCATCTTTATAAAATGTACATCTCCCCTAAGTACGGCATTGTACCAAATACTACATTGGTCTCCCATAGTTACATCACCAACAATGGTTGCATTCTCGGCAATAAAACAGTCCGTTCCAAATTGTGGGGTTTTCCCTTTTATCGTTTTTATCATTTTAATTTGCTTTACCCTAATTCTATATGTTCTAAAAATACGCCAAAAACTCTTTTTTCTTGGAGGCAGAAACCAATAACTCTTTTCCGTTTGAAACTACCACACTACCTCCCTTTCCCTTTCTATATTTTACTACCTCGTTAACATTTACCAAGTACGATTTATGAATGCGGGCAAATGAAAAACCGGACAAAGCATCTTCAAAATACTTTAAGGTCTTACTGACCAAAATCTTTTTATTCTCTAAATAGATTTCGGTATAATTATCATCGGCCTTACAATAGAGAATATCGGCAACATTTAGCACTTGAAAACCGTCTTGCTGCGGTAGGGTTATCTTCCCTTCTACGGATTTTAATTTAGGTTGTAATACCGTATCCGTCAGCTCAATTTCTTTTTGTTTAATTTCTTGTACATATTCCACCGCCTTTATCAATTCATCAATGTTTATGGGCTTCATAAGATAATAGGCCGCATGGCTGTTCAAGGCATCCATGGCATATTGGTTATAGGCCGTTACAAATACGGTCTCAAACGTACGGTCTGGTAACTGGTCCAGTAAATCAAAGGCGTTGCCAAAAGGCATTTCAACATCTAAAAACACAAGGTCCAATTCATGTTTTTGTATAAGCTCCAGTCCTTCTTGAATAGATGCAGCCTCCCCAACCAAATTGACATCAATACAGTATTTCCCCAAATAGTTCCGTAATATTTCACGGCTATTGGCTTCGTCCTCTACAAGTATGGCGTTTAATTTCATATTGGATTTTTAATTGAAAAAGCAGCTTATCAATCTTTTCGTAAAACGAATACCACCTTAGTTCCCGAGCCCTCTTTGGTAAGGTCAGAAATAGCAACATCTACCTTATTTTTATACATATCGTTCAGAATGGCAATACGTTTTTTGATGTTTCCCATTCCCTTTGATTTTTGTTTCTTTTGGTTCTGGGTTTTCAATTGAGATGATTTTTTTCTACCTATCCCATCATCGGTAATAGTTATCTCCAGGGATGTCACTCCTTTTGGTTTTACATCGATTTTCAAAAGCCCCTTTTCATCTTTATATCTAAGCCCGTGCCAAATAGCGTTTTCTATGTAAGGCTGAAGCAACATAGGCGGAATTTCAAAAGCCGAAACATCTAGCCCCTTATCTACATTCAATTCATAACTGAACTTTTCCGGAAAACGGGAATGCTCCAACTTTACATAGAGCTCCAATAATTCCAATTCCTTGGACAGGGGAATAAAATCTTCTTCGGAATTTTCCAAAACCGAACGCATTAAGGTTGAAAATTCACTTAAAAACCGATTGGCACTACGCTCATCACTCTTTGCGATGTAGTTGTTAACGGAGTTGAGGGCATTAAAAATAAAATGTGGATTCATCTGCGAACGTAGCGATTTTAGTGCCAAGAGATTGTTCGCTAATTTCTGTTGTTGATTGCTACGATAAAAGAAAAATGCGGCCAGACCCAATAAAATCATCCCGAATATCAGCGAATAGATAATCCACTTTTGGCGCTTGTTGCTCTCCTGAATGAGCTGTTGACCCGTAACCGCCAAATCATATTTACTCTGTGACAACTCTCTTTCTTGCTCGAGCCCCGAAATACGGTTTTGCTTAGAAGCTATTTCACGATTAAAAAGTGCGGCCCTAGAGATTTCCTGTTCCTTTTGTACATACAGACTATCTACCAAGGACACATAATTACGATAGGTTTCAAAAGCCTTTGGATAGTCTCCCTTATATTCAAACACCTCGGAAAGTTTGCGTGTTGCATCTTTTTGCACCACTAGGTCATTCTCCGAACCTGCCTCTTCTATACTCTCTTTAAGGTATGGAATAGCCTCATCATACTTGTCCTGAGCAATGTACGCATTGGCAATTTTGTAATTGATACGTTGCGAGGTAATAGAATCAAAATCTCCTCGGGCCTCTTTCTTAGTTGTTCTTCCCTTAGGCAGGGTTTTTAGTTCGTTAAGGCTTTTTTTACGAAGTTCTATTTCTGCACCATATTGACTTTTTTGATTGTAGAAATCAGCTACTTTTTCTTTTTCCTGTACCGCTCGTTTGGGCTCCAGACCTTCGGTTAATTGCAAGGAACTATTGTAGTACGCACCTGCCTCAACCAACTTATCATCTTGAGCATACGTATCGGCAATTTTTGAATTTAAATCGGCTACTTTGGGAGATATCTGATTCTTCTTAGCCACAATTAACCCCTCCTCATAAAAGGCTACGGCTTTATCTATCAAACCTAATCCGCGGTAAGCATCACCCAAATTTTCGTTCAAGCTCACCTTTTGATTCGACTTAAGGCCTTCTATTTTCAGTAAAGGCTGCAATTCCTTTTCTGCTTCTGAAAATTGTTTGTTCAAAATATAGGCTTCACCCAAGAGCAAGGTGGTCCGGGTAGATTTGTGGGCTTCCAGAGCATCCTTATAATTGGTAATGGCCAGGTCATATTGTTTATGATATTGATATACTTCACCCAGAGCGACCAATGATTCCGAAAGCGATTTTTTATCAGCCTGTTTTCCAAGTACGGCAATGGAATTGGTGATGTAATCTATGCTTCTTTTAATATCACTTTGCTTGTAGGAGTTGGCAGAATCCAAATATACTTTATGAAGACTACTTTGCGGCTGAGCCATTTTGCTACTGCGCACCTCTTTTTGCGCCCAAGAGTTCATTGTGGAGCACCCAATAAAAAGGAAAAACAATATGTAGCGAACTGTTTGCATTTGATTATTTGTACAACGTAAACTTAGTTGAATTATGCGTCATTAAAAAACGTCATCTGTCACTAAATGGGCGAAAAATGAATTGTTTTAAAGGCTTCACACACCCAAAAGGAACGTTCCCTCTTTCAAAAGGCCACTTCACTCAAAACAGGTTTTACAAGAATTAAGTTGCTTCTACTTTTACCTCATCAATAACACTTACAAAAACATTAATCCCCTCTTAATAGAGTTCAAAAAATTAAATTATGAAAAACATTAGACAGATTCTAGGATTGGCTTTTATGTCACTTGCTTTAACAAGCATGTACGGCTGCGAGCTAAAAACCAAAAAAGAAACAACAAAACCTGTATTGGCCCAGGGTTTTTTACCAGATACAAATGACAGGCCTAAAAGCAATACCGTTAAAATTGCCCTTTTATTGGATACTAGCAATAGTATGGATGGACTCATCAACCAAGCTAAGTCTCAACTTTGGGACATTGTAAACAAGTTCACCTATGCCAAGTGTGGCAACGAGCAACGCCCGGAATTACAAATTGCCCTTTATCAATACGGAAACGACAACCTATCCTCTAGGGAAGGGTATATTCAGCAAGTATTGAATTTTAGTGGAGACTTGGACGAGATTTCAGAAAAGCTATTCTCATTGACCACCAATGGAGGCGAAGAATATTGCGGCGAGGTTATCCATACTTCTTTAAAACAATTGAATTGGGGCGATAATCCCGATAATCTTAAAATGATTTTCATTGCAGGTAACGAGCCGTTTACCCAAGGAAAATTAAACTATAAGGACGCGGTCACCAATGCCAAAGAAAAAGACATTGTAGTCAACACCATTTTCTGCGGGAACTATGAGCAAGGTATTAACTCCGATTGGAAAAACGGCGCCACTTTAACCGGAGGTGAATATATAGCTATTGACCACAATAGAAAAGTTGTTCATATTGATACGCCTTATGACGATGTTATCATAAAATTGAATTCCAAACTAAATCAGACCTATATCTCCTACGGAGCCTTGGGAACCGCAAAAATGGAAAAACAACGTACTCAAGACTCCAACGCTTATGAACTGGAAGAAGCCGTAGCGGTAAAAAGAGCCGTAAGTAAAAGCTCCAGACTTTACAACAACAAGAACTGGGATTTAGTTGATGCCCTAGAAGATGAGTCTTTTGATATTGCCATGCTTGAAGAAACCGAACTACCAAAGGAACTAAAAGGAAAGTCAAAAACGGAAATGGAAGCTTATGTTCAAGAAAAGAAGTCCGAACGAAGTACAATTCAAAATGAGATTCAAGAATTAAATGCCAAACGCGAAAAATTCATTGCTGAACAACAGAAAGAAGGCGAAAAAGGGGAGCTAGAAAATGCGATGCTGGAAGCCATCAAAAAACAGGCTGCAAAAAAAAATTATAAGTGGGAAGAATAACAACCTTTTGCCATAAAATAAAAAGCATCCTGAAAATTCAGGATGCTTTTTATTTTCTTTATCTAGATTACACAGTATTTACTGAGCTGCAGGACAGTAACAATCATATTTACGTTCTTTTTGTCCAAAGTCATATCCTAACGTGATTTGATGAAATCCGCCATTATCAAAAACAACACTTCCTGATTGATAGGAATAATTATAAGACACCATAAAATTCCCAATATTAGCCCCTACAATTGGAGTAAACAGTTGCAAACGTTGCTCTCCAAAACTATCTGATGTAGCAAATTGGGCACCTTCAAAACTTCTACGGTATGAAAGTCCTCCCCAAATACGACCAAAGTCTACGTCCTTATAGACCTTAGCATTCAAATCGATAGACTTTTCTTCTGTAAATTCACTCATCTGAAACAAAATAGAAGGCTCTAGCTGCCATTCTTGCTTACCAAAAATGTAACCTACCGAAAACAAATACCTTCGTAAATTATCAATTACGGGCACATTTGCAGGATCCTGTCGGCCAAAACGATATAAATTACGCTTACTGCTTAACAGGTTGTTCACCGCAAAATGAGCGTAAAACTCCCTAAGGTTATATGAAAAGCCCAGGTCCATGTTAAAGTAACCTTCGCTAATCTTACTACCTATCAAAGCATTATCAGGTTGTGCCGAACGAAATTCGGTTTCATCCAAACTGCTTTGCAAATACGTTGGACTAAATCCAAAAGATAACTGATTAAGGCTTCTTGCATCTCCACCAAGTTTTAAATGATGGGCATAGGTTAATTTTACGCCGGTCTGCGCGTGGTAACCATTGGCATCGTTAAAAATGATGGCTCCCACCCCGCTATTGCTTTCACCTATTCTAAAATTGGCATTTATCGTTTGTAAATTTGGCGCATCTTCTACACTAAACCATTGCATTCTTGCAGTAGCCCTTATTTTGCCCCCATCACTAATACCGGCCATTGAAGGGTAAACGAGATAATAGTTATCCGAGAGGTAATCAAAATATACAGGTATACCTTCTTGCGCGGTAGATTGAAAAGCAAAGGCAAGAGACGCTAGCAAGAGCAGTAATCGGTTTTTCATCTGTTGGATATAGTGGATGATTGATTGATCGACTAAATATAAGGTATAACGGATGAAACGTAACATTATTATATAGACAATTCCATACGGACTGTTCGGAAATAGGTTGTATTTTTACAAAAATTTTGACACCATGAAGGAGTATACAATTACGGTTGTTAAAACCAACAACCCTGCGATTCTAAAATTTGAGACGAATCACTTTCTGACCAAAAACAAGAACTACGAGTTCAAAAATATAGACGAAGCCAAGAATTCACCTTTGGCCCAGCAACTTTTTTACCTTCCGTTTATTAAAACGGTATATATTTCTGGAAACTTTATTGGCCTTGAGCGCTATGACATTGTTGATTGGGACGACGTTAAAGACGAGGTTGCCCAGCAATTGGTGGACTATCTAAATGCAGAGGAGCCTATTCTGAACGAAGAAGAGCTTACCAATAAAAGAGTGGCCATTACGGTTTATGCCGAGGTTACCCCTAACCCATCTGTAATGAAATTTGTAGCGAACAAACCTATTGTTCCCGGTGCTTTTGAGTTTAAAAATATAGATGAGGCAAAAAATTCCGAATTAGCTAAGCAGCTATTTAACTTCCCGTTTGTAAAGGAAGTTTTCTTTGACCTTAACTATGTTTCCGTTAGCAAATACGATGTAGCGGAATGGGAAGACGTTACCATGCAATTACGCGAACATATACGCGAATACCTTGCGGATGGAAACGAAGCTGTTTCCGAGAGCGCAATAGCCAAAACAAAAGAAGCTGCTCAAGATAGTTCCGCACCAAACCAACCTGTAGCAGAATTAGACGACACGTCTCAACAGATAGTAGATATTCTTGAGGAATATGTAAAGCCTGCCGTTGCCAGTGATGGAGGAAACATACTCTTTCAATCATACGAAGAAGACAGTAAAACGGTAAATGTTATTTTACAAGGCGCCTGTAGTGGCTGCCCTTCTTCTACCTTCACATTAAAAAATGGTATTGAAACCATGCTAAAAAATATGATGGGAGACAAAGTGAACGAGGTCGTTGCCGTAAATGGCTAATGAACTAATTTTTATTGGTTTAGAATCAAGAATCCTGTTCAATATTTTCGTAATTTGAAGCGAATCATAAAAATAAAATATTATGGCAGTTTTAAAAGTTATAGAAGTATTGGCTAATTCTGATAAGAGCTGGGAGGATGCAACCAAACAAGCCGTTGCTCAAGCTTCTAAATCAGTAAAAAATATCAAGTCTGTTTATATTAACGAGCAAAGTGCCACAGTTACAGATGGAAAAATGGATAATTACCGCGTAAACGTAAAAATTACCTTTGAGGTTAATTAAGACAAAAACGAGTAAATAAAACAAAAGCGTTGCAATGAGATTGCAACGCTTTTTTTATGCATTACCAACTTGATCTTTTTAATATTTTTTACACATCAAAATTATAGACATACAACCAGTTTGGGCACATACAAATAAACTATTGACGCATTCGGTTATTGAGCCTTGGATTAACAATAGTTTAATTCCCTGAATTTGATTGAAGCCCTTGTTTTTAGTAAGTTGCCCTCTTAAAAAATTTAGTACATGGAAAAATTTGCAGATTACCAAGAACATATGGATAAAGCGATTGATTGGGTGTGGGAAGTATTGCCCGCCGTGGTCATGGCCATTATTATTCTGGTAGTAGGATTATGGATTATAGGATTTCTAAATAAGATGGTTCGCAAGTTCTTTGAAAAGAAGGATTACGACCTTGCTTTAGAAAGTTTTTTACAGAGCTTCATTAGTATAGCGCTTAAAGTTTTACTTTTTGTTTTGGTCATAACCCAATTAGGAGTAAAATCATCATCACTTATTGCTATTATTGGTGCCGCCGGTCTTGCTATTGGCTTAGCATTACAAGGCTCACTTTCCAATTTTGCCGGAGGTGTACTTATACTCCTTTTTAAACCATTTAAAATAGGCGATTGGATTTCAGCTCAAGGGGTTGACGGTTCCGTAAAGGAAATTACCATTTTTTACACCAAGATAAACACATTTGGCAATCAGTTGGCCATTATACCAAACGGGCAATTATCCAACAACAACGTGGTAAATTATAGTGCCATGCCTACAAGACGAGATAATATTAAGGTGGGCATAGGTTACAGTTCCAATATTAAAGTTGCCAAGGATATAATGCTGGACATTTGTCAAAAGAACGAGAACGTACTTAAGGACCCAATGCCAGAAGTGTATGTAGATGGTTTAGGCGATAGCTCTGTTAATCTTAGTTTGAGGTTCTGGGCGGAAAACTCCGTTTTTTGGGCCGCTCACTTCTTTATAATTGAAGAAGTCAAAAGAAGGTTTGACGAAGCTGAAATTGAAATACCATTCCCACAACGTGATGTACACGTAAAGGGTGAGTCTCTAAAGGCTTAAACCAGTACACAAACAGAATTACTTTTTCTTCTGTTGTAAAATAAAATCTTTTAAATAATACGGTTCAAAGTAGGCGACATTTTCAAACTCGCCTGCTTTGAATTTTTTATAGGATAGCTCAGCCATTTCATTTGCGGACGGCACAATATCCGTATTATAACTAAGGTTGGCATGAGTTAGCATTGTTTTGCACTTTTCTGCACCACTGCCAACTAAAACAACCTTCCCTTTTTCTAAAAATTCAGAAAAAGAATTTTCTTCTATTATTTCTGCCTCTGTGGCTCTTACTTCATTTTTATCTTTATCGAATACAGCTGAATACACCTCCATACGGCGTGCATCTAAAACAGGAATAATATAATCAATATCTGTTGACGCTACTTGAGCAGCCATACTACTAAGTGTTGCAATTGAAATTAAAGGTATATCCAAAGCAAAGCACAATCCTTTAGCGGCAGAAACTCCAATACGAAGACCTGTATATGATCCTGGACCCTTACTGACCGCAATGGCATCCAATTCAGAAGCATCTATATTTACTTCCTTGAGCACTTCTTGGATGAAGACATGCAATTGTTCGGAATGGGAATAATTAGGCGTATCATGCTCCTTAATCACCAGAATTCGTCCTTCTTTGGCTATACTCACCGAACAATTGGTGGTTGCCGTTTCTAAGTTTAATATTATGCTCATACGGCTGCAAAGATACATGAGAAGGTTTAAATTACATATAAAAAAAAGACCTGCTCAGTATTACACCAAGCAGGTCCTATATTTTTTATAGATTGTTTTTTATTTCAACTCTAAAGGCAAGCCAAAATAAAATTCCAAGACCTTAAGTCTAAAAATGTAATCGTACTTGGTCCTGATCAATTCTGCCTCTGCATTGTCGACTCTTGATTGCGCCTGGCTAAAATCAAAAGCGTTCATAAGACCTACGTCATAACGTTCCTTGGAATAATCATATGCCAAACGTCTTGCGTCCAATGTTTTTTGAGCGGCGTCATAGGCTTTAGAAAAACTTGTTACATCTACATAAGCTTGATTGATATCCGTCTCCAGATTCAGTTTATCCTGCTCAAGTTGTAGTTTCGCCTTTTCAACATTTATTTTAGACCTTTTTATATTGTTCTTTACAGAAAAGCCATTGAAAATAGGAATATCTAAGCGAGCACCATAGGAAATACCGTCATTTAACCATAATTGGTTCACTAGACTTTCCGCAGGCACTAAATTACCTGTAGTATTATCAAAACCATCTTGATCTGAATATCTTGTATTGTAATTAAAGAAAGCTCCCAAAGTAGGGTAAATGGCTCCCTTAGCGATATCTAAATCTTTACTTGCTAAATCTATATTAGACTTTGAAAATTTAATATCGTTTCTAAAGGTTAAGGCCTCAGCAAATATTTCTTCTGGTGATTTCGTAAGAACCTCGGATGGAGGCACTTCAATATCAGCATCCAAAACATCAAAATTCTTGTAATCCGTTATCTGTAATAACTGTGCCAAATTGATGCGGGAAATCAAAACTTGGTTTTGGGTATTCACAATTTGTTGTTCCAAATTTGCTAAAGTAGCTTCTATCTCCAATAAATCGCCATTGGGCAATACTCCGGCATCGACCAATTCTTTTGACCTCTTTAAATCCTGTTCAGATACAGCAAATTGAGCTTCAAAAACCTTTAAAGTTTCCTTATTGGATAGTATTTGTAAATAGGAATTAGCAACACTCAGACGAATATCATCTTTAAGGTCATCTAAACGATATTGATTGGATAGTGCGTTCAGCTTAGCCCGATTTAAACGGTGCAGGTTTCGTAAGCCATCAAAAAGTGTCAATGAAGAAGTTATACCTCCGCTTCCCGATAATATTGTAGTGGTAACAGGTTCATTAGTGGTAGGGTCAAAAGAAAGACCTGTACTACCTGTAATGCTTGAACTTGCGTTTACAGCAGGCAACATAGCCCCAATTGCATCAGATTTATCTATTTGCGCATTCTGTAAATCTAATTCATACTGTTCTACGGACAAGTTATGTTCTACCGCATAGTCTACACATTCTTGCAGCGTCCATTTTTTCTGCTGAGCGCTAACCGCCCCAATAGAAAATAAGAGCAGCAATGCTGTTAGTTTAAAATTCATGTTTTGATTTTTTGATTATGATTGATGATTGTTACTCTTCGCTATCTTCCTCTTCCCCTTCTTCGTCATCTCCCTTTTTAATAGGTTCCGTCTTGTTCCAAATTTTTACTTTGTCAGATTCGGTCAATCCCGAAACAATTTCAACGTTTACACCATCAGAGATTCCTATTTCTATATCTTTTCTCTCAAATTCTTGATTTCCTTTTTCAATTTCAACATAAGGTTTGTCCGTCTTTTTATCAAACTGCAATAAAGCTTCAGGAATAACCAAAACGTCATCCTTCTTCTCTAAAACCAATGATGCGTTAGCACTGTAACCTGCTCTTATGAACACCCCATCCTTTACCTCAACATCACCTTCTATCTTAAATTGAACAGCACCTGTTTCCTCTATTCCTTTAGGTGCTATAAAACGTAGTTTAGCATCCAACTCTGTACCTTCTATTGCTCCCAAACTAATTTTTAAAGGTGTACCTACTTCTAGTTTGGCCACTTCTCCTTCATCAACCTTACCTTCAAAAATCATCTTGCTTAAATCGGCAATAGAGGCAATAGTAGTTCCATCATTAAAGTTGTTACTTTCTATAACCTGATCACCTTCTTCTACCGGTATTTCCAAAATTGTACCGTCTACCGTTGCCCGTATGTTGGTATTGGCACTAGAAGAACCACCTGCAGACCCTTGGCGAATGATCTGATAATCTGCCTTAGCATTTTCTAGCTCTTGGATTGCTTGATCATTTTGAAGTTGAAGTGTATTAAAATCCTGGCTTGATATCACTCCCTTATCAAATAATGTTTTGTTTCGGTTGTATTCAATTTTTACGTTGTTAAGCGCTAGTTCGGCATTTCTTACCCTACCTCTAGATTGGTTCAAAGACTGCTCATTAGGCACTACTTTAATTGTAGCTATCAAATCACCGGATTTTACTTTTTGACCTTCTTCCATGTAAATCTTTTGGATAATGCCCGAAATTTGAGGTTTTATCTCTACCTCATCTTCAGGAACTACCTTACCTGTGGCCACCGTTTTCTTTTCTATGTTAGAAATAAAAGGTGTTGAAGTTTCATAGGTAACAGCATCTTTACTATTGGATTTTATAAAAAAAGCTGCGGCCCATAAAGCGCCTAGTACCAAAATACCAATTAAGATATATTTTACGATCTTGTTCATTTTTCAGGTGTTTATTGTCTATTGGTTCTGTTGTTTTCCTTTTTGTTACAAAATTCCTTGTTATTCTTCCCTAAGCGCATCAATCGGCTTTATACTCACTGCTCTTTGGGCCGGTATAAGCCCTATTAAAGTTCCTAGTACCACCATTATAGCGAGTGCCCCTATTACGTACGGTATGGGCACGGTAGGATTCGTATATGGGAAGTCTATATCCTGGGTTGCACTACTAATGCCAGCTAATGCCAACGCCCCTAAAATAATACCCATGATACCCGCAATTACTGTTAAGAATACCGATTCTAATACAATTTGATTGCGCACTTCTGCCGGCGTAGCACCTAAGGCCCTACGCACCCCAAGTTCTTTGGTTCGTTCTTTTACAGAAATCAGCAAAATATTGCCAATACCGATAACACCTGCCAAAATAGTAGCTATCCCCACAATCAATGATAAAAAGGTAATACCATCTGCAAAGCCCACAATTTTATTGAACTGCTCCCCTAGGTTGAAGGAACCAAAAGCACGGTCGTCATCCGGGTGTACGTGATGAATATTCTTTAGTAGGTTTTTTATATTCTCTTCTACTTTTATAACATCTACATTGTCATAGGCCGCAATGGAAAACCAACCAACATTATCACCCGTATTATATAATTTTCGAAAGGTAGAGAACGGTATAAAAATATCACCATCACCCCCAAAACCGCCACTTGGGTCATATTTATGAACCCCTACAACTTGAAAATAGACGTTATCAATTTTAAAATACCCACCAATTGGGTTTTCATCTTTGTCAAAAAGTTCTTTTTGTGTACGCTCCCCTATTACCGCTACTTTACGAGCCTGATCAATATCCTCATCATTTATAAAACGACCACCATCATATATTTTTTTTGGTGCAATTTTGGTGAACGCAGGATAATCTCCAAACAGCGAATAACTTCCCGTTTTATTTTTCCGTCCAATATTTGCAGGTGGGCTACCAAAGAAGCCACGAACGTTTCGCGGAGCTATAAACTCAACCTCAGGAATACGGTTCTCAATCATTACCACATCATCCAGCTTTAGCTGCATCTGCCTACCTGTCTTATACCCTTCATTTGGCATACTCGTGTTTTGCCCCCAAACAAACATACTGTTCCTGGCTATGCTCTCAAACATGCTCTCAAAACCATTGTCCATACCTTTGGCCGCACCTGAAAGCGCTATGTAAATAAATATGCCCCAGAGCACACCTACTACGGTAATAACAGTCCGAACCTTGTTCTTACTGATAGAACCGTAAATTTCTTGCCATGTATTTCTATCGAATATAAATCGCATATTATTCGTCTCTTAAGGCTACAATGGGTTTAATACGAGCGGCACGTCTTGCGGGAACATACCCAGCAATAGCTCCAAAAATAATAAGTACAATTGTGGCCGAAATTGCTATGCTCATATCTATATATGGGTTGGTTATAAAAAAGTCCTTCAATTTATTTCCTAAAGAACTTAAAATAGCTATCCCAATGAGCATGCCTACAAACCCCGAAACTGTAGTGATAAATACCGACTCCAATAAAATGGTACTGATTACCGCTTTGGGAGTCGCGCCAAGTGCCTTACGTATACCAAGTTCTTTGGTTCGTTCTTTCACCACAAACACCATAATGTTACTAATGCCAATGATACCGGCAATGATAGTCCCAAAAGCTACGAAACCTACTATAATCTGTAGAACTCGGGCAAACTGCTGGTTCTGCTTTAATTGATCAGCTATATTTCTAATAAAAATGCCATTTTGATCTTTAGGATTTATGAATTTTTTAGACCGTATAAACTTTTCAAGGCTCTTATCTAGCGCCATGGCACCCGCATAACCGATTTCAGGCTTAAAACCAACAACGATTTGGCTGATTTTATCTGTATTTTTTTCAATTAATTGACGTGTAGTATAGGGTATATAAACAATGCGTTCTTCATTATCCCCCCCGTCATCTTGGAATACTCCAATGACCTTAAAAGAACTTCCGCCAACATCAATATATTTTCCAATAGAATTTTTGGCCCCAAAGAGATCTTGCTCCACCAAACGCCCTATAACCGCATACTTAGTCTTGTTCTTGATATCCAGATCGTTCAGATAACGACCTTTCATCATAATTGTCATTTCATTAAACTGATGCGCCGGCCCAACAGCTTGCGTGGTATAACTATTGGATTCGTTCAGATAACTGATCGTATCTTGCCGTGTTATTCTTGGGGTAATGTATTCTACAAATAAGGGAAAGTTTTTTTCAATATCGGCCAAATCACTATTATCAAACTCAATAGCTCTATTAGATTTATAACCTTTATAAGGCATAGTAGTTCTCCCTGGAAAAACAAAAAGAACATTGGTTGCATCATCGCCAAAAAAATCATCAAAAGTATTGATCAAGCCATTACCAAAACCAAAGAGCACCACAAAAATGAGTATCCCCAAAGCAACCGTAAACCCAGACAAAAACGTACGGAGCTTGTTCTTTTGAATGGTCTCAAAAATCTCTTTCCAGTTGTCTCTATTTAACATACTGAGCAGCCCTAACCTGTTCTACTTTTTTATCTTCGACAATTACACCGTCTTTTAAATGCACAATACGCTTACACATATGTGCAATATCTTCTTCGTGTGTTACTACAAGAATGGTATTCCCTTCGTCGTTAATTTTTTGAATAAGGTCCATAACCTCATACGAAGTTTTACTATCTAAGGCGCCTGTAGGCTCATCTGCCATGAGAACTTTAGGTTCTGCAGCCAATGCACGTGCAATTGCCACTCTTTGCTTTTGCCCCCCAGATAGCTCATTGGGCAAGTGAGTCGCCCATTCCTTTAAGCCTACCTGTGCTAAGTATTTTAGGGCTTTCTCTTCTCTTTCTTTTCTTGGCACTTTTTGATAATATAAAGGCAGGGCCACGTTTTCCATAGCGCTTTTATAGTTAATCAAATTGAAAGACTGAAATATGAAACCTAAGAATCTATTCCGGTACTTGGCCGCCTTGGTCTCATTAAGGTTCTTAATTGGAACCCCATCTAAAACATAAGACCCAGAATCTGCCTCATCTAACATCCCTAAAATATTCAATAACGTTGATTTACCAGATCCCGACGAACCCATTATAGCTACAAGTTCTCCCTCTGCAATACTGAAATTCAATCCTTTTAAAACATGTAATGAGTTGCTACCCATTTTATAGGATTTGTGAAGGTCTTTAATTTCGATCATGGTGGTATAGTATTGTTAATTGTATTCGGAATCTTCAAAACAATCTGGCAATATGACATGTAAGTTGCCGAATTGTTACAAGATGGACTCCAAATTTTCTGTTAAATAATTAAATTACCCTTTTTCTTCCTCTTTTTCTATGGCGTTCCAGACCTTGATTTTATCCGCTTCGGTAATGCCCGATTTTATCTCTACATCAATTCCATCGCTAATGCCTAGTTCAATATCCTTCCGTTCAAATTTTTGATCACCGTTCTCTATCTCTACATAAGGGTCTTTTGTTTTATCATCAAATTGAACCAAAGCTTCTTTTATAGACAACACACTATCTGCCCTACCTAAAATGACCGAAGCGTTTGCACTAAGACCCGCCCGAATAAATACTGAATCCTGTTTTTTCATAGTACCTTTTATTTCAAACTGAATGGCTCCATTCTCTTCTTTCCCCTTTGGAGCTATGTAATCCAAAACCGCATCAAAAGTCTTTCCTTCCAATGCGCCAACGGTGATTTCCAATGGAAGATTTTCTTTAATTTTTCCTACTTCACTTTCATCTACCTTTCCCTCAAAAATCATTTTATCCACATCGGCAATTGTAGCAATAGTAGTTCCTTCGTTAAAAGTATTGCTTTCAATAACTTGATTACCGACTTCCACGGGCACCTCTAGCACCATACCACTAACCGTAGCTCGTATTTGAGTATTTGCAGAGCTGCCAAAACCCTTGGTGGTACCGGTTTTTACAATATCATAGCGTTTATTAGCAGCTGCATAAGATTGCTTGGCTTGGTTATAGGCAACCTCGGCACGTTCTAAATCTACCTTGGAAATTACTCCCTTCCCAAAAAGTCCCTTTTGCCGATCAAGATTCCTAAGTTGATCATCCAGGTTTATTTTTGCTTCATCAATAGTATTTCTGGCATCATTAAGTGCATTTAAGTTTGGCACAACTTTTATTCTACAAAGCAAATCGCCCGACTTTACATAATCTCCTCCCTCAACAAACACCTCTTCTATAACTCCAGAGATATTAGGTTTAATAAGCACTTCTTCCAACGGAAGAATACTGCCTGTAGCAACTGTTTTCTTTACAATAGTTTTTCTTGAGGCCTGTTCAGTTTCATAGACAACCGGGTCTTCGGCATTCTTTTGATACAGGTAATACATGGAGCCACCAAAGGCTACAACTATGAGCAAAAGGATGATTCTGGTTACTGACTTTTTCATTTTTATGATTGATTGATGTTATTCTATTTTACTACTACTTTCTATTAAAACTCAATATTAAAATTGTAATCATTCCGTTCTAAGCGCATCTATGGGTCTCACTTTAATAGCACTTTGAGCAGGAATAAACCCAGCAAGAAGGCCTGAAAAAATAAGAATGAACAAAGCCACAACAACCACTCCCAAACTTACACTGGGATTCACGAACATATCTACAGGGCCTTTCATATCTAAAAGTGTGTTTACTCCATAAATGAACAATGCCCCCAATGTTATGCCCGCCATACCCGAAATAATAGTCAGGAAAATGGATTCCATTAAAATCTGTAATTTAATAGACCAGGGGTCTTCACCTAACGCCCTGCGTATCCCAATTTCTTTAGTTCGTTCTTTTACCACAATAAGCATAATATTACTTACCCCTATTATACCTGAGAGCAAGACCAAAATACCAACAAAGTAAGCTATAAAGCGTAAGGCACCGAATAAACTCTGGACCCTTTGAAATTGTTCATAAAGGTCAAAATGCCCAACGGCACGCTGGTCATCAGGATGCACTTTGTGACTCTCTTTGACCACTCCCATTATTTTATCTTTTAGACTTGTAATGGAAGTACCGTCATTAGCGGTAATAGCCATCCAACCTACATCATTACCACGGTTGAATGCTTGAGAAAATGTGGTAAACGGAACATAGATTTCCTTCTGACCTTCTTCTCCATCGCCATCATTACTTTTCTTTTTATAGGTGCCTACCACCATAAAATTGACCCCTTGTATTTTTATAAACGTACCCAACACTTCTTCATCTTTATCATAAAGTCCGGTTCGTACACCTTCACCAATAATCGCTATTTTACGTTTTTCTTTGATATCATTATAATTCAAAAACCGGCCAGATGTCATGGTCATTGGGTCTTGTTTGCTGATTTCAGGATAATCTCCATATACATTATATCCTCCTGTCTTAATTCCACGAACAACATTATTGGCACCGTTAAAACCACCAAGTTGATTTCTGGGTGAAATAAATTTTAATTCAGGCACATTATCCCTTATAGCCTGAACATCTTCTACTTTAAAAAGAAAACTTCTACCCTTAGGAAGGCCTTTATAAGACTTAGTTGTACTTCTTGACCACATAAACATGGTATTGGTAGAAATATCACCAAAATCCTGCATGATACCGTTTTCCAGCCCCTTACCGGCCGAAAGCAATAATATTAAAATGAAGATACCCCAGAACACGCCAAAAGCAGTCAATACGGTTCTGAACCAATTGCTGGTCAACACTTCCAAAATTTCTTTCCAACGATCTCTATTGAACATAATTATATGATCAGGTTTGTTCAGTTATATATTTATTCATCCCGTAATGCATCAATGGTATGGATATTGGCTGCACGCCATGCTGGAAAAAATCCCGCGACAGCACCTGCTAATACCAATACAAAAACCGTTGAAATGGCCACCGTAAAATTCACAGATGGGTTCATGATATAATCTACTTCAATGTGTGGCCCTACAAATTCCAGCAA
>NZ_RCNR01000025.1 GCF_009725985.1 Zobellia amurskyensis | reverse complement strand
CAAGAAGGTGCCGATGGTGTGGCCGAAATATTAATTGATGATGCAGTAAAAAGTTTGTTTCCACAATATTTCCCAGCTATCAATAAATTAGAACGAAAGGATGCGAAAACTCCGTATGACGATTTGTTGAGTTGGTTTTTTCAAGGGGAAGGATTTGAACTTCTAGATGAGTTCACGGATGAAGAATATAAGCGTACACTAGACGGTATACCTGAACTAAGTCAGTTAATAAAAGAACATCAACCTGATTTTCCTAAAGAAGATGTTTACTTTTTAAAGGAATTGGTTCTATGGGGGCTGGTATCGCACAAAAAATTAAGTAAAAACAGATTTGCTGAAGGCTACCAATTTAAAGACCTTTATGGTAGTTATATAGATGGGTTGTAGAAATTCAGAATCCTTATAAAAGTAAAAAGCCCTTTCTAAAAGGGCTTTTTTATTGGTGCTTTTTTATAGTTACTCAATGACCCAAATATCATTATAATGGGTTCTTTTATTTTGTAATTGGTCAATATTTAGTCCACCTGAAATAATGATTTTGTCATCATATACAGTGGCAGCAGTCCCCATTCTAGGGTGAAAGGATTCGTTAACCGTTAATTTACTCCACTGTTTACCATCTTCAGAATACCAGACACCTCTAAAAGTAACGATGTCTTGTGCAAAAGTTTCTTGATTGGTAACCGCTTGCCACCCTCCAATAATCCATATTTTTTGGTCGTGCACAAAAGAAGCATGGTTTGCGCGAATTTCAAATACTGTTTCGGTAGCTACTTCCGTCCAGTTAACACCATCTGTAGAAGTGTAAACATCATTATAAAACGAAGGAGAAAAATCCTGAACAGATGTTCCGCCCATCAAATACATTTTACCGTCAAGAACTACAGTAGAATGATCGGTGCGTGGTGAGAACTGTGTGCCTGCTGCAGCCTGTGACCAAGTTATTCCGTTCTCTGAATACCAAACATCATTTTTTTGAGTAGAACCTACAGTACCGCCAATGACCCATAATTTGTTGTCGTAAACTATAGTTGAGTGACCTTCACGAGCCCCAAATCCTGCGCTACCATTCTCTCTGGTCCAGTCCTTTCCATTACTTGACGACCAAACATCACTAAAACCGCCGGCAATGACCCACAATTTATTGTTAAAAACAATGGCTGTGTGATTGGTTTTACTAAAAAAACCAAAAGGGTCTTCTGCCTCCAATTGCCATGTTTTTCCATCTATAGAAGACCAAACGTCACCATATGAAGAGGAATCATCTTTTCCACCTATCGCCCACAATTTACCGTCAAATTCCGTTAGTGTATGGTCTCTTCTTGAGCTAAACTCTGTGTTACTGGTTAAGGCAGATTCAGGCATAGTAAAGCCTTTAGTGCTAAAGCTAAATGTTTCAGTACTTTCAGTTTCCCCCTTACTACCATCGCTAGCAGCTACTTTCCAATAATATACTTTGTTTCTTTGAAGACTTTTGGCAATTGAGAATTCAGTTGTAGTAAGTCCTTCGGCTAACATTGTTTCTGGAGATTCATTTACATCTAAAAGAAGTTTGTAAGTAATCTCATCGCCATCTGGATCTGTCGTGGACGACCAAGTTAAGACCGGATTTAAATCTACATCTACGGCGCCATTATCTAAAGTTATCAGACTAAAAGGGGCGGGAGAACTATTTTCGTGATCTGGTTGTTCCTCATCTGGTTGTTCAGTATCCGTTTCGGGAATATCAATTTGTAAATCGTCATCGGAACATGCTCCAAAGATTGCAAGGGAAGCACTGACTAATAGTAGGTTTTTAAACTTCATGATAGGAATTTTAAGTTAGGCTTATATAACTATTAGCTGTAGAGAAAATTTGAAGCTTTAGACCAAGTGTTTCTTCTTTCAGATGAACATCAATTTGGATAAAAACAGGGATGTTAATATTCCAAAAAATCAGAAAAAGTAAGTCCTAAAAAACTAATTACTCTTGCATGTAATGTCCAAATAATTTGTTTAGAAGAATAAATACGTTATATTTGGTAAACCAGTTTGGTAAACCAATTAACATGGGATGTCAACTGTTATTCTCAACGATTTAAAGACTTAAATAGAACGAACTATCTCAACACATCTTAATAATGAAAACTAGTTTCTTAATAATAAGTGCAGCTCTCTTATTTTTTTCTTTTACAAAAAATCCAAATCAAGAAGGGACGTATGTAGAAGATATTACAGAACTGAATAATGCCATAGATAATGCAGGCCCCGGTGATGAAATTATCATGGCCAATGGTGATTGGAACGATGTTCAAATTAAATTTGTTGGTTATGGTAAAGAAAATCTGCCTATAACATTACGAGCAGAAACGGCTGGTAAGGTAATTATTAGTGGAGAATCCGATTTAAAGCTTGGAGGGGAATATTTGGTAGTTAGTGGCTTATATTTTATAAATGGTTCGTCTCCTTCTGATGCTGTAATTGATTTTTCAATTAATAACGATACAGTTGCAAACCATTCTCGGGTAACCAATTCAGTAATCTTAGATTTCAATAAGGCCCAAAGAAACCAAACAGACCTTTGGGTCCTGTTTAACGGGCGCTATAATGAGTTAGACCATTGTTATATTGCGGGCAAGGCCAATAGAGGACCAACGGTACGAATTGATTTAGCAGGAAACAAAAGCATAAAAAATTACCACAAGATCCACCATAATTATTTTGGACCAAGACCTCCAAAAGGCGGGCCTAGTGCAGAAACGATACAACTTGGTAATAGTTATACATCTATGGCACCTAGTTATACACTTGTGGAAAATAATTTCTTTGATAGGTGTAATGGGGAGGTGGAAATTATTTCTAGCAAAACCAATTTTAATGAATTCAGAAATAATGTCTTTTATAAAAGTGAAGGCTCATTGGTTACGAGACACGGGAACTACTGTATTATAGATGGTAATTATTTTATAGGAGATACCAATTCTGAACAAATTGGAGGCGTTAGATTAATAGGGACGGGTCATTGGGTTACCAATAATTACTTCTACAACCTAAAAGGGAATACATTCAGAAGTCCACTTGCCGTAATGAACGGTATTAAAAAATCGCCACTCAATAGGTATATCCAAGTTACAGATGTGGTAGTAGCTCATAACACATGGGTTAACTGTACATCTCCTTTACAGTTTGGTGTTGGGTCTAATGTTGACCAAAAAGATATTCTTCCGGCTTCAGAAATTAGGTCAGAAAGACCTATCCGGACCATAGTAGCCAATAACCTTATTTATAATGATGAGGGAGATAAGCAACCGGTAGTTGCCCACGATTCATTGGATGGAATAGATTTTGAAAATAACGTGATAAACAATCAAGGGGTTTCTTTTAAAGAAATTTCAGGTATAGAAACCAAAGATTTTGCACTTTCAGAATTAGAGGAAAATATATTGATTCCTGCAAATGACCTCTCCGGAACAAAACTTTACAATGGTTTTGAGTTCGATTTAATTAATACTGATCTTTTTGGGAATTCCAGAGTTAAACAAAACACGGTAGGAGCCATTGTTGAAGCACCGGCAGAGAAGCCAAATCTTATGGATGTATCTCAATACGGTCCAGATTGGTATCCTCTAAAATCTTCAAAAAATGATTCTCCTAAAACGCATTCAGTAAGTTCAACAGCTAAATTGGTTAGCGCAATTCAGAAAGCAAAAAGCGGAGATACTTTAGTGTTGACATCTGGTAAGTATAAAATAAAAACATCTTTAAAGGTTGATAAAAGTCTAACGATACAATCGGCCGACATCGATAAGAAGGCTATTATTCTTTATACGGGTGAATCTAAAACTCCAGCATTTGAAATGAATCCGAAAGGGCAACTTACGTTAAAGGGCGTGTACCTTAAAGGAACAAAGATTCAATATGCATTTGCTAGTTTAAAGAACAACATGTCTAGTCTTTATAATTTGACGGTTGTAGATTCTGAAATATCAGATTTCGACTATGTTTTGAAGGCTTATAAATATTCGTTTTCCGAGTACGTTAAATTGAAATCTACTGTAATCAAAAATTGTAACAATGGTTTGGAATTATCGGAAGAGACCGATGATAAAGGCGAATATAATGCAGAGAACATTGCAATAGAAAGCTGCAGGTTTGAAGGAGTAGGTAAAAACGTAGTTGATTATTACAGGGGCGGCTATGATGAGTCTACCGTGGGCGGTAACCTAAAAGTTATCAATAGTACGTTTACAGAGTGCGGAGCAAATGAAGAAGATGGAATTCTATTGAATACTTATGGTATTATAAACGTAGAACTTTCAGGAAACAAATTTCTTGACAATCAAGTAAAGTTCGTTGCACGTTTGTGGGGCGCCAAAAACAATACTCATTCCAATAACGAAATAAATAATTCCGGAGAGCTGATTGTAGAAGAAAACCTTCCACTTAAACTAATGTACTAACTAATTCCACCTAAGTAAAATCAATTTATAATGAAAAAATCAGTAGTTATATTAGTTACGGTTTTAGGGCTATTTGCTTGCAAGAATAATTCTAAAGTTTCTCCGGGTACTACTTCTGAACAAACGGCCCAAGTTGAAACAAAATATCCGAGCGATGTTATTCCTTTTATGGATGAGTGGAAAATTCTTTTAGGAGACGGAACTCGTTCTGAGGAATTGGTAAACTATGAGAAGAAGGATTTTTTCTATGTTGAAAATGAAAATCAAAGAGATTGGGTTGTTTATAAAACCCCTAATGCTGGTGTTACCTCACGAACATCAAGCAATACTAGGACCGAACTAGGGCAAAAGAAACATTGGATTCCGGAAACAGGAGGTAAGTTAACAGGCACCTTAAAAGTACAGCATGTATCTACGTCAGGAGACGCCAGAGTTGCTGCATCTTACTCTGTTGTAGTTGGGCAAATTCATAGCGATGAAGGTCATGAGAACGAGCCTATAAAAATCTTTTACAAAAAGTTTCCAGGGCATACCAAAGGTTCGGTTTTTTGGAACTATGAAATTAATACCAAAGGTGATAATTCAAAAAGGTGGGATTATTCCACAGCCGTTTGGGGCAATGATATGTCCGTTGTTGGAGCAACTGAAAGTACGTACCCTGAAGAGCCTGAAAATGGAATTGCGTTGGGTGAGGAGTTCAGTTATGAAATAAACGTCTATAAAGGTATAATGTACCTTACTTTTTCCAGTGAGGGGCATGAGACCGTTAAATTCACCAAAAACTTACTGGAATCGGATTTCTCAAAAAAAGCAGATATTCCTGAACAAATATGGACATTGTATGCGGCTATTGGTCGTGACGGGGTAGAGCGCGAAAATGCCTATGCCGGTGAAATACAGTATTTCAAGCAGGGTGCTTACAATCAAACTAATGGTAAAAACCCAGACGATAATATGGTCTGGAGTACAGGGTCGGATACCTATGGGGGTGATATAGCCAAGCAATATGAAAACGGCTGTTATACAGAGGTTTGGTTTAAAGAAGCGACTGTGGGAGAAGGAACGCCGCCCCAATTATAAAGTTCGATAAAGTATCAAAGTAATTTGACAGTTCTGCTTTGAATGAAACATATCAATAAAATCAAATCTCAAGTGATGAATAAAAAAAACTCCACATTTCTTACAACGTTTTTAGTCTTTAGCTTTTTTCTAATACTGAGTGGTTGTAAAACAGAGGCAAAGAAAAAAGATGCTTCCAGTACGCATGGCACTGAGAAAATAGAAGAAGCAAAAACGGTTTATGCAAGTGAAGTAATTCCGTTTTTTGATGACTGGAAATTGATTTTGGGTGATGGTTCAAATGTGGGACATGCAAACAATTTTGAAAATAAGGATTTCTTTTATACTACAAATGAAGGCAATAGCGATTGGGTTGTTTTTAAAACACCCAACGGAGGCAATACCCATGGAACTTCAAACAATACAAGAACGGAATTGGCACAAGTAAAAAAGTGGTACCCTAAAACCGCCAATGATAAATTAACGGCTACCCTAAAAGTAATGAATGTTTCGGCTACTGGTGATGCTCGAGTAGCGGCTACTCATGCTGTTGTGGTAGGTCAGATTCATAGTGCCGATGCGCACGAGAACGAACCACTTAAAATATTTTACAAGAAATTCCCGGGCCATACTAAAGGTTCTGTTTTTTGGCATTATGAAATTAACACGGCAGGAGATGATAACTCCGGTAGATGGGATTATTCAACGGCTGTCTGGGGCAATAATTTTTCCGCTGTTGGTAGTGATGTTAATACTTACCCGGAGGAGCCTGAGGATGGTATTGCTTTAGGTGAGGAATTTAGTTATGAAATTGAAGTTGCCAATGGGGTAATGAAGCTAACTTTTACAAGTAAGGAGCATGAAACCAAGACCTTTACGAAAAACTTAATAGCGTCCGAATACACTACCACTGCAGATATACCGGAGCAAACGCAGAAATTATTTGTGCCAATTGGCCAAGACGGAGTAGAACGTAAAGAAGCGTATACGGGTGAAGGTTGTTTCTTTAAACTTGGTGCTTACAACCAAACCAATGGAAAATCTCCCGATGTAAATAAAAACTGGTGTTCTGGAGCGGAGACGCATGACGGTGATATCCAAAAACAATATGCGGATGGTAACTATGCCGAGGTGTGGTTTAAAACAGCAAGTATAACCATAAGTGACGATGCCGTTTCTAATGAGGGCTATTTCTCTAAAAATGATAAAATCAACTAGTAAAAATAAAATGGAAAACAGTACTAAATTAACCGGCAAAAATGTTCTTATAACCGCAGGTGCGCAAGGAATTGGAGAATCTATTACCAAACACTTTATTGATAGCGGTGCTAACGTTGCCATACATTATTTTTCCAGTGCGGATACAGCTAACCAATTGGTTGAAGTCGCAACTGCCAAGGGGCAAAAAGCAATTGCTATATCCGGTGATTTAACTCAGGAGGCTGATGCAAATGCCCTGGTGGAAAAAACAATAGAAGCATTTGGAGGTCTGGACATACTGATTAATAACGCGGGTTCGCTTGTTGCACGTAAAATGCTTAGCGAAATGGAGGCCGAGTTTTGGAACAAGGTAATGGATATTAACCTTACATCTATGATGTTCGTAACACGGGCCGCCGCACCTTACCTAGCTAAAAATGATAACAGTAGCATTGTTAATTTGGCATCGTTGGCTGGGCGTAAAGGTGGTCACCCAGGTTCATTAGTGTATTCTACCAGTAAGGGAGCCATCCTAACTTTTACACGTGCCTTGTCAGCAGAATTAGGACCTCAAGGTACTAGGGTTAACGCGGTAGCTCCTGGCCTTATTCTGGGAACTTCATTCCATAACACTCATACAACTAAAGAGTCAGCCGCTGAAACAACGGCAGGTATTCCAATTCAACGCGCTGGTAATGCAGCAGACGTAGCACGAGCAGTTATTTATCTGGCGTCCGAATACGATGGCTTTATTACGGGTGCAACACTAGATATTAATGGTGGTGTTTACAATATGTAGGATTTGATATAAAACAAAATTTATGCTAAAAACCCCAGTAATACATCCAACAATTATGGAGGTGCTTGGCCGTTCGGGTCATTTCGCTCAAGTTATCATTGCAGACGGGAATTTGCCGGTGGCTGCTATGACGGGCCCAAATTCAACGACTGTACATCTCAATTTTCGTCCGGGCTTATTAGATGCGCTCACAGTGCTTGAAGGCATACTGGAGGTTTGCCCAATTCAAGGTGCAATCGTCATGGAAAAACCTGCTGAAGCAAATGCAGAAATACATGATTCCTATAAAAAATTACTAGGAGATGTAACGTGGGACGAAATGGAACGATGGGCTTTCTACGACAAAATCAGAGAACCCGCTACCACTTTAATCATCCAAACAGGAGAGCAGCGTAGATTTGCTAATTTAATACTGACCGTAGGTGTAGTGAAAATGGCAGAGGAGAGTGGTTTTTAAAACGCAAGCCTTTTATTTAATCAATAAATTCACCTCACAAAAATTATCAATTTGTAATATAATTACGTCGTTTATTGTTAAAAATTTGCTTGTGTTATAAATATATGTATTTTTGGTAAACCAAACTGGTTAACCAATTTAGTATATGAGATATTTCTGTAGATTTTTTCCGTTGATTTTGATGACTTTTACTGGCTTGTTTGTTACAGCACAGCAGACGGGTATAGTTAAAAATGTAGCTGAGTTTGAAGAAAGGCTCAAAACAGTACAACCTGGTGATAACATCATTCTTGCAAATGGTTCTTGGATGGATTCAGAACTTTTGTTCGAAGCCAATGGAACAGCGGAAAAACCAATTACCCTTACCGTTGAAGAAAAAGGAAAAGTGATTCTTGAAGGTGCTTCCAATCTAAGAATTGCAGGAGACCATTTAATAGTTAAAGGTTTAGTTTTTAAGAACGGATATACACCTACAAACTCGGTTGTCTCCTTTAGAAAAAGTAGAGAAAAAGCAGCTAACCACAGTCGTTTAACGGAATGTGTAATAGATAATTTTAATAACCCTGAACGTCAAGTACAGGATTATTGGATAACTATTTATGGTAAAAACAACCGTATTGATCACAATCATATATCAGGAAAGAAGAACCTTGGTGTTACTATGATCGTTGGTTTGGATACAGAAGATAGCAGAGAGAACAATCATCAAATAGATCACAACTATTTTGGCCCCAGACCTACTTACGGGAATAACGGTGGTGAAACCTTAAGAATTGGAACGAGTCATCACGCACTAGAAAATTCCAACACCTTGGTAGAATCCAATTATTTTGATAGGACTAATGGTGAGCACGAGATTATTTCAAACAAATCTTGTCAAAACACCTTCAAATACAATACTTTTTTTGAATGTACGGGAACCTTGACCATGCGCCATGGTAACGAAACATTGGTAGATGGTAATGTTTTTAACGGTAACGGTAAGCCTAGTACCGGGGGGGTTAGGGTAATTAATGAATCGCAAACGGTTATCAATAATTACCACATAGGTTTAACGGGGTATCGTTTTAGAGGTGCATTTGTTATGATGAACGGCGTACCGGATTCGCCGCCAAATCGTTATGTGCCGGTTATAGATTCTAAAGTAAATAATAACACCTTTGTTAATTGCGATAATATCCTTTTTGGAGCAGGTAGTGATGAGGAAAGAAGTCAAGCTCCTAGGACTTCGGAGTTTTCAGAGAATATTATTTATAACGAAAAGAAAAAAGACATCTTTACTATTGATGATGATATTAGTGGAATTACTTTTAAGAATAATATTTTAGGTCAAAATTCAGAGACGAGCATTAAAACTGGTTTTAAGAATGCCGATATTATTTTAGTGAAAAACGAACAAGGTTTTCTAATACCTACATCAAAGAAAATCAAAAATAAAATTACGATAAGCCCAAAGGTCGCAACCAAAGAAAATACCGGGGTTTCATGGTACTCTAAGGAAGATAGGACCACTGCATTGAATTCTGGTAAAACCCTTAAGGCGGTAGAAGGAATCAATACGCTATATGATATTGTAAAAGAGTCGGCGCCAGGAGATGTTATTGAGCTAGAGGAAGGTGGAACATATTTGTTGACCAAAGCAGTAAAAATCAATCACCCGCTTACCTTCAAAACAGCAGGAAAAGAAAAAGCAACAATTTTGTTTGAAAGAATGATGGCTTTTGAAATCCAAGATGGCGGTAGCTTGTCGCTAGAAAATATAACTTTTGATGGAGCAAAATCTCCGGATTACGCCGGAAACTCGGTAATAAGTACGAGTAAAAATTCCATGTTGAATAACTACAAGTTATTTATAGATAGGTGTGAGTTTAAAGATATGGTGGTAAACCATTCTTTTGATGTACTAAGAGTTTCAAAGGGCACATTTGCAGACACCATAAGTATACAGAACTCGACCTTTAAAAAAATCACAGGTAGTATTGCCGCCCTAGATAAAGAGACAGATGATATTGGAGCTTATAATGTAGAATACTTCATCATGAAGAACAATACCATAAGTGAACTACAAGGGGCTGCATTACGACTGTATAGAGGAGGTAAGGACGAAAGTACCTTTGGACCTTTCTTAGAAGTAGACCATAATGTATTCGATAGTGTTGGGTTTGGTAAGAAGAACAAATATGGGTCGGCCATATCCTTATATGGAGTACAAGAAACGGATATCAAAAACAATATTTTTAAGGACAGTAAGGCCATTGAGATGCACCTTGTGGTAGGGGAGCCTATTGTTAAAGTCCGAAATAATGCCCTGAGCAATTCAGAAAAATTGGTTGTAACTGGAGATCAAAAATACATCATTGATAAACAGTGGGATCTTACACCTGAATTCATAGATGGCACCTACTCTTTAAAGGCTGATTCTCCCCTTAAGGGAAAAGCTACCGATGGAGGCGATTTGGGAGTTAAAAAGGCAGAAAGAAATTAGAAAAGTAAACGGTACTGCAGAATAATTAAGTGCGGGAGGTGCTGAATTATGAAAGCTGAACATCACTTCATTTAAATATGAAATGGTGTTCAGCTTTTTATTTTAAACTTGATAGGCGGGTAGATGAAATATGAAAGAACTTCCTTCCTTTGGTTTGCTCAATACAGTAATGGTTGTATCATGTAGATCCATGATTTTTTTAACTATGGCCAAACCAAGTCCGTATCCTTGTTTTTTAGCACTTTTATCCACCTGTTTGTAACGGTCAAAAATAAAGGGCTGCTCATTCACCGCAATCCCAGTTCCCGTGTCCGTAATGTTTATCTCTACATTCTTTCCTTTTTTCTGAAGCGATAAAGTCACTTTGCCGTTGGCCTGAGTGTATTTTAATGCGTTTTCTATTAAGTTCTGTAAAGCTCTTTCTACAAGGCTAACATCTGCAAAGACCATACAATTTTCTTCTGGATTGTCTAGTTGAAGGTCAATCTGTTTCTTTTCCGCTATAACTCTGAATTTAGCGATAAGGTCATGGGAAAGTTCAGTAATGGAGAAAGGCTCTTTAACTGGGGTAACTTGCTCAGCTTCTAACTTAGAATACTCAAAAAGCTGATTGATCAAGTTGGATAGCTTATCTACATTATCATGCGTAATTTGTAAATATTCTTGTTTTTGTTCTTCCGAAAGGGTATCGTTCTTAATCTGCAATGTTTCAATATACCCCTTCAAAATAGCTAAAGGAGTCCTAAGGTCGTGAGAGACATTGGCAATCAACTCCCTACGTAACAAATCAACGGACTGCATTTTGTCCATGTTACCAACAATACTATCGGCCATTTCATTAAATGATTTGGCAAAAACTTCAATATCTGAATTTTCAGGGTTGGCAATTCGCGCTTGTAGGTCTCCGTCATGAAACTTCCGAACTGTCTTAGTGATTAAGCGTAAATTCTTAGTTAAGAACCAAATGGCTAAAAGACCGATAATCAATGAGAATAACATGGTTAGCATGGTTGCCCCAATACCCAACTTGGTAAAATATTGATTTAACAGATTATCACTTACTTCTTCAAACTTTTTACCGGCAAGTACAATATAAACGTACCCATCCCGACCATCAACTGAATAGGGGGCTGCCGAAAATATTTTTTGTTCTCCTATATTCCTTGGGTCATCACCAAGAACAAAACGCTCTCCTTTATTTTTAATAAAAAATTCTATAGGAGTTAATGAAACACTCTTTATGGAACTTTTGTCTCCATGATCCAATACAACGGAGTATAGTACTTCTCCGGTTTCATTTAATAGATAGACCTCAATACTTTGGTTTACGGCCATCATATCGTGCATCAAATCACCAAAAAGTGGCTTGTTGACACTACCATCTTCAAGAAATGGTGAAGCATCTTTAAATTTTTCTGCGATTACATGGTGGGCAATATCGGCATTAAGTCGTTGTGTGGTTTCTTGACTATACTTATTAGCAAAATATCCCGTGATAAATATATAGGACGCGCCCATAAGGAATACAAGAAGTATAAAAGCTAACCAAAGTTTTTTGATCAGCTTGGGGGTCAAGGTTTTTTCTTTCTGGCTCATAGTGCGATGTCTTCGTTAAACTTATAACCCACGCCCCAAGTTGTAAGAATGTATGTGGGGTTGGCCATGTCAGATTCAATTTTAGCTCGTAGACGGTTAATATGAGAGTTTACCGTATGCTCATAACCTTCAAAATTGTAGCCCCATATCATATTCAAAAGCTCGGTTCTGGAATAGTTTCGTCCTGGGTTGGAAGCCATTAAAACCAAAAGTTCAAACTCCTTGGGCGAAAGCTCAATTTTCTTATCGTTCAATAGCACTTTTCTTTTGTCGATATCAATAAAAAGACCCTCGCACGAAATCGTGGCCGTGTTTTTTTCTTTAACCTGTTGTGCGTCTGTGCGCCGCATTACCGCCTTAATACGTGCCAACAACTCTCTAATGCTAAATGGTTTCGTAATATAATCATCGGCACCAATCTCTAAACCAAGTACGCGGTCAATTTCTTCCGATTTAGCGGTAAGCATAATAACCGGAGTGTTTTTTTCGATCCTCAACTTCTTACAGATTTCAACTCCGTCCATACTCGGGAGTGTAAGATCTAAAAGAATAAGGTCGTAGTCATGGTTTAAGGCCATTAGTAACCCTTCGGCACCATCCATGGCTTTGGAAGTTTTATAAATGAGATCGGTAAGGTGTATCTCTAAGAGTTTGATGATTTCTGGATCATCTTCTATAATCAATATTTCTTTCATAATTCAGACTACGAATGACGTTAAAAAGTATCACATAATTATCACGAGGTCTCTAAAATAGACAAGCGGTATGGATTGGTCTATAATAACCCGTGAAACTCTAAAATTATTGATAATCCGATGGTTATGAGCTAAATGTTCACAAAAGTATCACGGAATTTGGTCAAAAGTTTAGCTTTCTGTGACTTCTCGCTTCAATATAACAATTAGTTTGGGTACAAATTAAAAACACGTAATTATGGAAAGAAAACTACTTTTTTGTTTGAGTGCGAACAACAGACCGCGAGCATTGTCTTGGTCTGCACTTTTGCTGACATTAGTAACCTTGCTAGTTACTTCCAATATTTCGGCGAATGATATAATTAAGGAATTTGATGGAGGGACCATTAGTGGTAGTTCTTTTGAATTCTGTGTAGGGGATAATTATCCGGATCATGTTTCTGGAGTTATGGTCAGTGGGAATAGCGGAGAAAATTCGCAGTGGGTAGTTACCGATGAAGCTGGTAAAATACTAGGACTTCCACCTAATCCCGAAGCTGTAAATTTTGATGGAGCAGGTGCAGGCACTTGTTTTGTATGGCATTTGAGTTATATGGATGGGTTGAAAGGCCTGGAGGGCGGAATGAATGTTTCCGGTTTAGAGGGCGATTATGATTTTTCGAATTCTGTAGCCGTATACCGGAACCAACCGGATGCCGGAACCTTAACGGGCGGACCTTTTGAATTTTATGTAGATGGTACTCCTGACATGGTCAGCGGTATAGCCATTACAGGAAAACGTTCAGGAAAGAACAGTACGTTCGTAATCACGGACAAGGAAGGAAACATATTGGGCATCCCACCATCTTTGGCGGCAGTTGAAGGAGTAGATTTCGATGGTGCGGGAGCGGGCACTTGCCTGATCTGGCACTTGCGCTACGAAGATGGACTACAAGGTGCCGAAATGGGACTCAACGCCAACGACCTAGTGGGATGTTATGACCTTTCCAATGCTATAGAGGTGGTGCGTAAGGAGAAAATGATGGTGGAAGCGGGAGAACTTTCCGGTGGTCCGTTCTACTTTTGTGTGGACGGTGCGGAAGATATGGTATCTGGAATCAGCATGATTGGTGACGCCATGGGAAGCAATAGTTCATTCGTTATTACGGACGATAAAGGCAAGATATTAGGTCTTCCGCCAACATTGGAAGCTGTAGAAGGCGTAAACTTCGATGGAGCTGGAACGGGCACTTGCCTAATCTGGTACCTGAGATATGAAGACGGGCTGCAAGGTGCTGAAATGGGTATGAACGCATATGATTTAAAGGGCGACTTCGACCTGTCCAATCCCATTAAAGTGGTACGAACAGAAACGGATGCAGGAACCTTAACGGGCGGACCTTTTGAGTTCTATGTAGACGGAACGCCGGATATGGTCAGCGGTATAGAAATTACGGGCAAACGATCGGGAAAGAACAGTACGTTCGTAATCACGGACAAGGAAGGAAACATATTGGGCATCCCACCATCTTTGGCGGCAGTTGAAGGAGTAGATTTCGATGGAGCTGGAGCTGGCACTTGCCTGATCTGGCACTTACGCTACGAGGATGGACTACAAGGTGCCGAAATGGGGCTCAACGCCAACGACTTAGTGGGATGTTATAATCTTTCCAATCCTATAGAGGTGGTGCGTAAAGAGAAAATAATGGTGGAAGCGGGAGAACTTTCCGGTGGTCCGTTCTACTTTTGTGTGGACGGTGCGGAAGATATGGTATCTGGAATCAGCATGATTGGTAACGCCATGGGAAGCAACAGTTCATTCGTTATTACGGATGATTCGGGCAAGATTCTTGGACTTCCTCCAACACTGGAAGCTGTAGAAGGTGTAAACTTCGATGGAGCTGGAGCGGGCACTTGCCTAATCTGGTACCTGAGATATGAAGACGGGCTGCAAGGTGCTGAAATGGGTATGAACGCATATGATCTAAAGGGCGACTTCGACCTGTCCAATCCCATTAAAGTGGTACGTACGGAAACGGATGCCGGAACCTTAACGGGCGGACCTTTTGAGTTCTATGTAGACGGAACGCCGGATATGGTCAGCGGTATAGAAATTACGGGCAAACGTTCGGGAAAGAACAGTACGTTCGTAATCACGGACGAGGAAGGAAATATATTGGGTATCCCACCATCTTTAACGGCAGTTGAAGGAGTGGACTTTGACGGCGCGGGAGCTGGCACATGCCTGATTTGGCACTTGCGTTATGAAGACGGACTACAAGGTGCCGAAATGGGGCTCAACGCCAACGACCTAGTGGGATGTTATGACCTTTCTAATCCTATTGAAGTGGTGCGTAAGGAGGCTCCAATAGTTGAAACGGAATCAAAAGCTTTTCCTATACCAGCTTTAGATGTATTGAATGTTTCGTTACCGGACTTTACTTCTAGAAACGTAGATGTTTCGTTGTTTGATACTGCGGGTAATCCTGTTAAGAGGGGAGTTAGTCAAATTGAGAATAAGAAAATAGCTTTTAATGTGCAATCGGTACCGGGAGGTCTGTACCTTCTACGAATTAGCCAGCCAAATGGTAAAACAGTTACAAAGAAGATTGTAATTAAATAACCATAAGATTGCCATTTAAATTTTGAACACTATAGGAATTGTTCAAAAAAAGAAACCCCGTTGACAAACGGGGTTTTGTATTTATATTGAATACGATTTAGTTATTCCCAAGAATCTATGTGTTGATTCATGTCATCAAAAACGTAAGGCCCCACCATGTCTCTACGGTATTTAATTGCCAACAAGGTAAGTCCCAATAAAAACAAGTGTAATAGGAAAATTAATATGCCAATCGGGAAAAAACTCGCAGGAATTATATGGTTTTCAAATTCTGAATAGCTCGTTAAAATATATAAAGATTCAAAAGTTTTAAATACGTATACGGCAAAAACAACATATAAAATATATTCTATATTTCGCATTTGTGGATCTGTTAACTCATCCTCTTTAATTTTAAACCATAGAACATACAAAAAAGTGATGTGGGATAATGTCAACAAAGGAAAAATATAATTGTTAGGTTTTAGCAGATAAAAGGTGTTGGTGTATAGACCATAAAAGCTGAAAATAATAAGTAAGAAAATAACTGCAATAGAAAGATTTATTGTTCTTTTCCAGGGGAATACTCTCAAAATGGACTTCATAAAAACTAGTTTTCCAGAGGTTGGGGGTTAAATTTAGGTGACTAAAAAACGTCTTTTTTCTTACTTTATTTAAAATAATCGTTAAAGCGCAGTATGCTTTGTTAATCTAATCAGAAACAGTAATTTACCAGTATATAGTGAGCTTTAAGAGCCAAGTAGATAGAATTATCTTCATTACTAATTTGCTCTAGCTTACAATATTATGAAATCCACCCTTTGGAAGCACTAGAATTCGCAAATAAAAATAATGCAATACTTACAACTATGATCATTATAGGTAAGTATATGGCATTGGGCCCGTAAACTTCAAAAGTATTGCTCAAGAAAAACTGATATACGTTTTGGGCAAGTACGCCAATTAGCGAAATCAATAGAAGTGTCTTTGCCCATTTTTTTCGAAATAACAGGGCGATACACCCTAGGGCGCCCGCCCAGACGGCAATGGCGTAGGCAGAGGTAACCCATATAGGTCTCGATTCATAAAGTAGTCTTTGGTCCTGCGGTAGTTTACCTAAATCCTCAACGCTCATAAAGGCATCCATCAAATAGGCGGATACGCCCATTAGGTTCCATAAAAGAGCAAGTACGGCAATTATCCAAAACCAAGCAGGTGGCTTAATTTCTGAATTTAAAGTCATTTTTGTTGGTTTTAAAAGGTTGTTCATTACAAAATACAAAAAAAATGGTAGCTTGGTCTTAAAGAGAGAATTGCATGCAAGTTGCCCGTTATTGTTATTTAGTACGTCTTCAGTATTTAGGTTTTCGCTATAGCGGGTGGCAGAAGCAACCAGGTCAAAAAACGGTGGAAACTATGCTGACCAAGACCTTGAAGTTTATATTGGACGGTAAAAAGTTCAAGATTCTAGGTGCTGGTCGTACGGATGCAAAAGTATCCGCTCTATCCATGGTTTTTGAATTATTTATAGAGGGTGAGCCCTTATCTGACATGGATGAGTTTCTTCAGCTCTTTAATGAGAACCTTCCTCCGGACATTAGGGTGCTCGCCATAACGGAGACCGATAGTTCTTTTAATATCATTCAAGATGCAAAACTCAAAGAGTATGTATACCTCTTTTCATACGGTGAAAAAAACCACCCATTTTGCGCACCTTTCCTAGCCAATATTTTAGATGAATTAGATATTGATGAAATGCAAAGGGCGGCAAAGCTATTTGAGGGAACACACAACTTTAGGGTTTATACGGCAAGATTACAGGAAAACACCAAAACGGAGCGTACCATAATTTCTTGTGAGTTAAAAGAAAACGAGCTTCTGAAAGCTAATTTCTTTCCTGAAAAAAGTTATGCACTCTATGTAACAGGAAAAGGTTTTATGAGATATCAGATACGCATGATGATGGGCGCATTAATTCAATTAGGTAAGGGTGATATTTCCATAGCCGAGATTCAAGATTCATTAAAACCGGAGAGTACTATGAAGCTTACTTACGTTGCACCCGGTTCAGGACTCCTTTTACACGATTTACATTTTTTAAATCAGGAAATCTAGTTACCTACTTCTTAGTATATTTATAAAAATTAATCTGTTCATGGCGAAACGAAAAAGGTCAGGGAAAATACTTCCGAAGAAAGCATCAAAATTTCAGAAGAAAATGGGTAAAGCTCCTGGTACCATAACTTATATGGGCCGTAGGGAGGGAGGTACAAGCATTGTTAATATTTTAGAATATAATGAGAATGTTTTTAATGAACATATTCCCGGAGATATTGATGCCATTGTCGCTCACAAAGAATTGCCCGAAATTTCATGGATAGATATAGTAGGTATTAGTGATGAAGGTTTTATTGATAGGGTAGGTCAGCGTTTTGGACTAAACCCTTTAGTTCTTGAAGATATTGTAAACACCCATCAGAGACCTAAAATAGACGAGTACGATAATTATATCTTTGGGGTGTTCAAAATGCTGTATATCAATGACGAAAATCAAATTGTTTATGAACACGTTGCCATGGTTCTTTTAGACAATTGCGTTCTTGTTTTTCAAGAAATGCAGGACGATGTTTTCAAAGGGGTACGGCAGCGAATTACCAATAAATCCGGTAGAATCAGAACGCGTGGGGCAGATTATTTGTTCTTTGCACTTTTAGATGCCATAGTGGATAATTATTTTGTGGTTTTAGAGTATTTAAACCATAGAATAGAGAGTTTAGAAGAAATCGTATACGATAATCCAACCCCTGAGATTGCTCAAGAAATTCAACAAATTAAAAAAGAAGTGCTAAAAATAAGACGTTGGATTTTTCCTGTAAAGGAATTGATCAGTCGCTTAATTGATACGGAGAATCCGTTGATTACTAAAGACACAAAAGTGTTTTTACGCGATGCTTTGGACCATTCCATAGAAATAAATGAAAGTATCCAGATCTACCGTGAAATGTCTATGAGCCTCATGGAAATGTATATGAGTAACATGAGTAATAAAATGAACGAAGTAATGAAAGTCCTTACCATTATGGCTTCCATTTTCATTCCATTGACGTTCATCGCCGGTATTTATGGGATGAATTTTGACCATATGCCCGAACTACATTATGAAAATGGATATTACTACGTTTGGGGTGTAATGATTGTTCTCTTTATAGGTATGATGGTTTATTTTAAAAGGAAAAACTGGTTGTGATAGTATTAACCTCATTCAGTTGCATATTTGTATTTTTTCAAAAATAAATAGGGCCTATAAAAATACTTTACTTGATGCGAAGACTAAAAAAATGGGTAGTTGCACTCATAATCGTATACGTTTTAATTGCTTTTCTAGCTTATACTTACCAAGAACGTTTGGTTTTCTTTCCTTCTAAAATGCCACTCAATCATACCTACGATTTTTGTCAGGATTTTGAGGAATTTAATTTAACTACGGATGATGGTGCAAAACTTAATGCCGTTCATATAAAGCAAGATAGCAGCAAAGGTATCATCCTATACTTTCATGGCAATTCTGGGAATATTTCACACCTCATACACGTAGCAAACCTTTTTTCGGAAAAAGGATATGAGTCTATATTGGTAGATTATAGAACCTATGGAAAAAGTACGGGAAAGGTAAGTGAGCAGGCGTTATATGATGATGCACAGTTATTTTATAACTATGCCAAAGAACGGTATAGCGAAAATGAGATAATACTCTACGGACGTTCGTTCGGTACGGGAATTGCCACATGGTTGGCTTCTGAGAATAACCCGGAAAAATTGGTGTTGGAATCCCCATTTTATAGTGCGGTAGCATTGGGTAAGCATCGCTTTCCGTTTTTACCAATAGATTGGTTATCTAACTTTAGGTTTCCATCCAATGAATACGTAAAGCAAGTGCAATGTCCTATTTATATTTTCCATGGAAAAGAGGATAGTGTAATACCTTACGAATCCGCAGAGAAGCTTTACGAAGCCATTCCCGGGAATAAAAAAGAACTATTTACCATATCAAAAGCCGGACATAATTATCTTCAAGATTTCAAGGTCTTTAAAGAGGGGATGAACAGCATTTTGAATTAAACTCCACTCAGAATATTTTAGTCGAATAAGTCCGAAGAAAGGTAACGGTCTCCTCGGTCACAGACAATAGAGACTATAACGCCACTTTCTAGTGTTTCAGCCAATCTTAAGGCGGCTGCAGCTGCTCCGCCACTGCTCATTCCGGAAAATATACCTTCTTCTTTGGCAAGTCTTATCGCCATTTGTTTTGCTTCTTCTTGACTTACTTCAATGGTTTGATCAACCTTCTTTGCATCAAATATTTTAGGTAGATATTCTTTTGGCCATTTTCTAATACCCGGTATGCTAGAATTGTCCGTAGGTTGAACACCTACAATCTGAATATTCTTATTTTTTTCTTTCAAGAAAGTAGAAGTACCCATAATAGTTCCTGTAGTTCCCATAGCGGAGACAAAATGAGTGATTTTTTCATCGGTATCTTTCCATATTTCCGGACCGGTAGAATGGTAGTGTGCCTTCCAGTTATCATCATTGGAAAATTGGTTGATCATAACATAACCTTCATTCTTTACTTTGGCTTCGGCATAGTCCCTTGCGCCTTCAATACCAACATCGGCAGGGGTAAGGGTAACCGTTGCTCCGTAAGCTTTCATGGTTTGTACGCGTTCAATAGTACTGTTTTCGGACATTACTAGTTCTATGTCCAGTCCATAAATTCCGGCAATCATGGCAAGTGCTATACCTGTGTTACCACTAGTAGCTTCAATTAGCTTTGAGTTTTTATTAAAATCACCACGTTCAAGTCCGTTTTTGATCATGTTGTAAGCGGCACGATCTTTTACACTACCTCCAGGATTATGCCCTTCCAGTTTAAAATATAACTTAACATTTGGGTTTTTATTCAATACTTTCGATTCTACCAATGGGGTATTACCGATAAGGTCTAAGATACTATGAGACATGAGGAAGTGTTTTTATTTTTATTTCAGGTGTGTGAAAAACTGTGGAATTTGGGGGGACAGATGCTGTTAGCCATGCATTACCTCCTATGATAGAATTTTCGCCAATAACTGTCTTACCACCTAATATTGTAGCATTTGCGTATATAGTAACATTATTTTCAATTGTTGGGTGCCGCTTTGTGCTCTGCAAGTTTTTGGCTACGTATAAACCGCCCAAGGTAACTCCTTGGTAAATTTTTACATGATCTTTGATAATTGCAGTTTCACCTATAACAACACCTGTACCGTGGTCAATATGAAACGAATTGCCAATCTGCGCCCCAGGATTGATATCTACACCGGTTTGTCTATGTGCGTATTCCGTCATTAGTCTGGGAACCAAAGGAAAACCTTCGGAATATAGCTCATGTGCCAAACGATAGATAGCGATGGCGTAAAAACCAGGGTATGCCATATATACTTCCTCAACGGATAATGACGCAGGATCACAATTTACAGTAGCTTCTGCATCAAGATTAAGTCTTTGCAGTATGTTAGGTAGTTTTCCAACATAAGTTTCCCAAACCTTTTTACAAGGTTTGTTAGTGTCCCAACAGGCCAGATCTACAACATCATCAAAAAGTAGTTCTAGTTTGTCTAGATTCTTCTCTACAGGCGTGTCAATATCAAAAAGGGTATAAAAGAGTAAATTGGTAAACTCTTCAACCTTTTCTTTAAGTTTATATCTTAAGTTAGGCTGTTTCTTGTGCTTATTGATTTTATCAATGATAGTGGTATGGTCCATATGTTATTGCTGAAAGGGCTAAATTACTCATAAATCTAAAAGCCGATTTCGTAAAAAGGTTAACTTTATCTAAAATAACAACATTTAGGTCGTATGTTAGATCCCATAATTACGAAAGAAACACTCAATTTTTTAATTCAGCTTAAAAATAATAACAATAGGGAATGGTTTACCGAAAACAAACTGGAATTTAAACGTCACGAACAGAGTGTAAAAGCTTTTTTTGAGGCTGTAGCCAATAAGCTCGGCAACCATGACGAAATAGAAAGAACAAAAATGTTCCGAATTTATAGGGATGTCCGTTTTTCTAAGGATAAAACACCGTACAAAGCTCATCTTGCAGGTTCCTTTTCACGGGCGGGAGCTCAGAAGCGTGGCGGATATTATCTACATATAAAACCAGGTGATTCATTTTTAGCCACTGGTTTTTGGAATCCCAATAAGGAGGATTTACTTCGTATTAGGAAAGAGCTTGAAGAAGATGCATCTGAACTACGGGAAATTATAGCGGAAGATAATTTTAAGGCAGCTTGGGGAGAATTAGAAGGCGATGAGTTGAAAACGGCTCCTAAAGGGTTTGATAAGACTCACAAGGACATTGATTTGATAAAAAAGAAACAGTTTGTTTTCACCCAAAAGTTTACCGACAAACAAGTGCTCTCGGCAAATTTTGCAGATGAAGTAAATGAAGCCTTCAGGGCGATAAGGCCATTTTTTGACTTCATGAGTGATGTACTTACAACAAATTTGAACGGTGAGTCTCTATTAGAGTAGAACGACCGCTTCAAATAGCTGTATTTGGTCCTTTAAACGGTTAATGACCATGTTCATCATGCGCTTGTTCAGAGCAGAAGAGTTTTTAATATAGATGTCGTACTCCTCCACTGTAAAATGTCCGATTACAATTCCTTTCAGTGAATTACGGAACTTAATGTCTTTCTGAATAGCGTTCTCTATAAATTCAAAACGTTTCTCCAGTGAAAGTTCGTAAAAACTGTTCTTATGTTTGGCAATGTAATTCTTGAAGACGGCAAGGAACATGAAATTCTGAAGCCTGAGAATAGGTCGTAATGTTTGGTTTTGGAACCTTTCATTATCACTCATACCCTCAATGATTTTTGCGGAAGGAATTTCAGGACGAATGCTTAAGAGACTGTAAGATCGATCGCTCATAATACGTGTTTTTATAAAGGTAGGGATTAACAGGCCAGTCCCTTTTTGTGCTAAAATTAGTTTTTAACGAGGTTATGAACACCGGTGCAAACCTGTTAATTTGTATTTATTAGTAGATGCAACAACTGTATTAAAGTTGGTGCTTAAGAAAAAATAAACAAGATGAAAGAATCTATAAATCCTTATAACGGAGAAAAATTATTTAAATTTAATGAGTTGTCTAATAGTGAATTAGAGAATAAAATTAAAGTAGCACATGAATGTTATAAGGACTGGAAGGATGTCTCTTTTAAAGATAAAACAACCTTAATGCGCAATGCGGGAAATGAGCTCCGCAATAACAAAAGAAAGTATGGCGAGATTATTACGAAGGAAATGGGGAAGCCTATTTCTCAGGCCATAGCCGAAGTGGAAAAGTGCGCTTGGGTATGTGATTATTATGCTGAAAACGCGGAAGACCAATTACAGGATGAAATTGTAGAGACAGATGCCGAAACCAGTTATGTTAAGTATCAGCCTTTAGGAGTTGTTCTAGCAGTTATGCCTTGGAATTATCCTTTTTGGCAAGTATTTCGTTTTGCAGCTCCAAATCTCATGGCAGGAAACGTTGGAATTCTAAAACATGCTTCTAATGTCATGAAGTCTGCGGAAATGATACAAGAAGTGTTTGAAAACGCCGGGTTTCCAAAAGGATGTTTCCAAAATTTAATATTGAGTAGTGATAAGATTAAGTCGGTAATAGAAAACGACTTGGTAAAAGCGGTAACCCTTACCGGGAGCAAGCCTGCAGGTGCTTCGGTTGCATCTATTGCTGGTGAGAATATAAAAAAATCAGTACTTGAACTTGGTGGGAGCAATGCACTAATTGTATTTGATGATGCCAATTTGGACGAAACTGTAGAAACCTGTGCAAAGGCACGTTTTCAGAATACGGGTCAGAGCTGTATTGCCGGTAAACGCCTTTTGGTGCATAAGAACATAGCAAAAGAATTTACCAAAAGGTACGCTGAGAAAGTAAAGAGTTTTAAAACAGGAGACCCTATGTCCGAAGATACATATATAGGTGTTATGGCTCGTGAAGATTTAGCGGAAGACCTAGAAAAGCAAGTATCGGGTTCTGTTGAAATGGGTGCAAAGGTTGTTTTAGGAGGAAATAGAAAGGGAACGTATTTTGAACCTACCATACTTTCAGAGGTTACTGTAGATATGCCTATTTTTAAGGAGGAAACATTTGGTCCAGCAATAGGAATTACAACTTTTGAAACAGATGAAAAAGCGGTTGAACTTTCTAATAACTCCGTTTTTGGGTTAGGTGTGAGTATGTTTACCTCATCTAAAGACCGTGTGAAAAACCTAGTTCCAAAATTTGTTGAAGGTGCGGTTTTTGTTAATGAACTGGTGAAAAGTGATCCAAGATTACCTTTTGGCGGGGTTAAGATTTCAGGGTATGGAAGGGAGCTTTCTTCTCATGGTATTAAAGAGTTTTTAAATAAGAAAACAGTGTATGTTAAGTGGTAATGTTTAACTTTAAATTAAGGATGTAATAATATGAAATACAGGTGTTTAATTTTATTTTTTATGAGAATTTAGGTTATTAATACTAGTGGTTTTTCTTTTTAGAAACAGATTAGAATTAAATCTAAATGTCATAGGTACAAGTGGATAATTAAAATATTATTGAGGTTTTGCTTAACGCGTTGTAAAACTTGTACATTTTTCAAACCTTCGTATCTTGTAAGAATATTAACCAATTAACTATATTCAGATGCGTAAACTTGTAGTAATGGCATTATTGGTCGTGTCGGCCAGTACTGTTGCCCAAAAAATGAAAGTAAGTCAAGGTGATATTAAAAATCTAAAAGATATATCTACCTATACTTTGGAATTTGATTACAGTAACCTGGAAATTCCAAAATACGATTCAGAAGATGATTTCTTGGCCGATAAGATGGCTAAACGAGAGGAAAAAGAAGCTGGCAAGGGCGAGGAATTCAAAAAATCATGGTTTGCGGACCGTGAAGACCGTTATGAGCCCAAGTTTATTGAATCTTTTAATAAACGGTTTGATGATGGGGAGGTTAGTGTTTCTATGGATGATGCCGCTTATACCATGAAGATTCATTCTAATAAAATTTATGCAGGATACAATGTTGGAGTGGTTCGGAAAAATGCCGAAATTGATGCGACCATAACAGTCTATGAAACAGCAAACCCAAGCAATATTCTATTAGAAGGAAAATATGTAGATGTTCAGGGGTATGGTGCTATGGGCAACGATTATAACAGTGGTTACCGAATTTCTGAATGTTATGCCAAGCTAGCCAAGAACATTGCCGGTTTTATCATAAAGAAGGCATTAAAATAATTCCTTTTAAGTTTAATATAAAAAAAGCGACTATTAAAATAGCCGCTTTTTTCTTTGATAAATGCATGGCGTTTATTTAGGTGATTAAAAGTATTACAATTGAAAACTAATTTTAGATGAAATTTGGAAAAGTAGAGCACCCGGAAACCATTGATTTTACCTTGCCAAAGGATCATATTGAAACAGCGGGAGTATTAGCGAATACCATAGGGAATCAACCTCTGAGTATCTCTGTAGGTTGTGCTAAATGGAACCGCCAGGATTTAAAGAATTTCTATCCGCGTGGTACCAAAGATGAGCTGGTCTATTACAGTTCCCAGTTTAATAGCATTGAGTTGAACGCTACGTTTTACCGTATCTTTCCTGGGGAGCAATATGAGAAATGGTATGACAAGACACCAGAGGGCTTTAAATTTTTCCCGAAGATATCTAGGGATATTAGTCATTTAAGACGTTTAAACGAGGCCTCATTGCCAATAGTGGATAGGTATTTGGAAGTTACTTCAAACCTTAAGGAAAAGCTAGGAACCATCTTTCTGCAGATGCATGATAATTTTGGGCCTAAAAATTGGGACAGGGTAGTGCGCTTTGTAGAGTATTGGCCTAAAGAGTTTCCCTTGGCTATGGAATTTAGGCATACAGACTGGTTCAATGATGAAAAGGTGAGTCAAGAACTTTATCATCTCTTACAGGAAAATAATATAGCCAATATTGTTGTAGACACTGCGGGAAGGAGAGATATGTTGCATATGAGGTTGACTAATAATGAAGCGTTTGTTCGCTATGTTGGGGCTAATCATGTTACGGACTATGATCGATTGGATGATTGGATTGAAAAATTGGACAGTTGGAAAAATCAAGGTCTTAGAAACCTCCATTTCTTTGTACACCAAAATATGGAATTGGAGTCCCCTTTATTATCCGCACAATTTATTGCCAAATTGAATAAAAAGTGGAAGACGAATCTTCAAATTCCAAAAACGCTACAAGATTCTACAGGTAAACTATTTTAAGGGCTGTTTCTTTCCTAATTTTATAAAAAATTCAACACATTTAAACTATCAGTATTATGAGATTCCATTCTAGAAAATGGGTTAAACCCGGAGATTTAAATGCCAATGAGACCTTATTTGGTGGTCGCGTTTTGGCTTGGATAGACGAAGAAGCCGCATTGTACAGTATTATTCAATTGGAAAACAAAAAAGTTGTTACCAAGTATATGTCGGAGATCAATTTTATGAGTTCTGCGGTAAAAGGAGATATTGTTGAAATAGGCATTGAGGTTCTGAAATTTGGCAAATCTTCGTTGACTTTAAACTGCGAAGTACGGAACAAAATGACTCATGAAACCATTGTAACCGTAGATAATATTATCATGGTTAACCTTGATGATAACGGAAAACCGAAACCACATGGAAAAACAAAGATTGAATACGTAGTAGACCGTTTGGCTACCGAGGACGATTAAGATTTCTGTATATTCTTGGCATAAGCTTCAACTTCATCTAAAACACGCAAGAGGTTCTCGCCCCATAATTTGGCTATTTCCTCTTCGGTGTAACCACGTTTAACAAGTTCTAGTGTAACGTTAAAGGTTTCAGAAGCATCTGACCATCCTTTAATACCGCCACCACCATCAAAATCAGAACTAATACCTACATGGTCGATTCCTATTAAATCGACCATGTAGTCTATGTGATCTACAAAGTCGGATACATCTACCATTGCTGGAGCATCAGGGGCCTTATCAGCAATAGAGATTCCTATTTTTTTAACCTTAGGGTAATTCTTCATAAAAGTTTCCTTCTGAGTGTCTGTCAATGAGGAAAACTGATCTCTGGAATACCATTCAAGTCCCATAGAATCGGCTACTTTTTCTAATATGGATTTTATATACGCATTGTACGCCTCGTCTTTTTCTGTATTGAGATAGGAACTAAAGGCTACAGTTTGTACAACTCCGCCATTCTCTTTCATGAGTTTTAACTGCTCGTCATCAAGATTTCTACTATGGTCACATAATGCTCTTGCGGAGGAGTGAGAAGCAATTATAGGAGCTTTAGAAAGGGCTACCATCTGTTTCATAGCTTCTTTTGAAGGATGGGAAACATCAATCATGATTCCAAGTCTATTCATCTCTTTTACAGCTTCTTGACCCATTTCACTTAAACCATCATGAAGCCAAGTGTCTTCCTTTTCTCCGGTATTGGAGTCACTAAATTGACTATGCCCATTATGGGATAATGAAATGTAACGCGCCCCCAGATCATAATACTTTTTAAAATTTGCAAGGTCCTCTCCCATGGGGTATGCATTTTCAACACCTATCATTGCTACCTTTTTACCTGTAGCGTGTATGCGCTTTACATCGCTTGAAGAAACAGCAAGTTCTATTTTATCAGGTGCTATTTTCTCACATAAACGGTGAATGGCATCAAACTTTGAAATAGCATTTTTCTCAGCTTTCGCATAGCCTTCGGTAGTTAGTGTGTCTTGACCGGTGTAGACGATGAGCCAAGTAACATCTAGACCTCCTTCTTCCATTTTTGGTAGGTTGATTTGGGTCTCTAACCGTTGTGTATAGTTTAAACTATCTGTGAAGTTGTTGATATTGATGTCGTTATGTGTGTCTATCGTAATTGTTTTTTCATGTATTCTCTTAGCCTTGTCCTGTAGTGTTTCCGGTGCTTTTTTATTGGTTTCGGTGCATGACCAAACAGATAGAATACTCAATAAATAGATGAAATGCTTCATGATAATAAGATTTAAACCTACAATTTACGCACTTTGACAACGTTTATAGCCCTATATGGAACATTTACTTGTGTGACCTGTATCAAATAGGGAATTTTACTAGAGATAGCACAGAGTATATCATTCAACACAAAACCGACATAATGTAAAAAACACCATAAATCAGTCCCACTCTTATTAACCTAAACTACCTACTTTGAAAACGAAAAACCTACTTTTCCAATTATCGGATTTAGAATCGCACCTAAATGATTTTTCTTCCGAAAAATTAACCACAGATGAGGCTTTCCATCTAAAAATTTCCTTCCAACATTTCAAAAAGAGCCTTTTGGAAATGGTCTTCCTATCTGGAGAGAACATCAATGACGCCAATAGGGAGCAAAAGAGAACAACAGAGGCGAAGACCAATGAGTTTGAAGATGCTTTTCCGGAGTTAGACTTAAAGACATATGAAGCTATAATAGAACATCATAAATCTTATGGTAATGTTTTAAAAGAACTCGAAATAGATACAATTATGGATAAAAAAGATATTTTGATTCTTAGCGGAAAGGCCAATAAAAATAAGGACACAGAGGCAAAAATAGATTTAAGACTAGTCTTGGATGAATGCATGGGCGAAATGAGCCTTTTGCGTGAGTTAATTACTCTGTTTATAGGAAATTGTCTTGAGTTTATGGGGGCCGCCAAAATTCACCTTCGGACAGAAGATTTTGAGCAATTGGATTTAGCTGCTCATAAAATAAAGGCCGGTTTGGCCATGATGCGTACAGATGATTTGCTTGATATTGTAATCCAAATTCAAAAAGGTTGTAAGCTAGATCAAGACCCAAAGCATCTAGAGTTCCTTTGTAAGTGTTTTAATGAAGAATTTCCTAAAGTAAAAAAGGCATTGGATAATGCTTATGTAGAGTTGACCAATAACTAAAATCCTTAACAATGACCAAAAAGAGATTATTGTTAGCGGAAGACGATGAGTTACTGGCATCGCTACTCAACTTTCGGCTAAAGAAAGGGGGCTATGAAGTAAACCATAGTGCCAACGGGAAAGAGGTAAAAGAATACCTGTCTCAGAATATGCCGGATATTATAGTAAGCGATATTATGATGCCCTATTTCTCGGGTATGGAGCTTATTGCCTATGTACGTAAAGAGTTAAATTCCCAAGTACCTATAATCATTATATCGTCTGCAGGAAACGAAGAAAACGTATTGAATGCATTTGAATTGGGCGCTAACGACTTTATATCTAAACCAGTAAGTCCTTCGGAGCTTTTGGTGCGTGTTGCCCGCGAACTGAAGAAAATCTAATTTGTTAGAAACCACCAGCACATATTACAAGGTTGCTTTTATAACGCCGCCTAAAATAAACACAGATATTCTGTGGGGCCTTTCCATATTTTTTGTTGGTCTTGCTGTGGTTTACTTTATTTCGGTATTTTTTTTTAGAAATAGAATATCCGCAACTGCTGCACGAACTAAACAGCGTAAAAAAGAACTCTCACCTATGATCAGTGAGTTTTTGTTCTACGAAAAAGATGCGGATAAAGAAGAGAAATCCAACTACATCTCCCTTAAAATAGAAATACGGGAACTTCTAAAAGACAATTTTAACAGAAAGGTGCTTGTAGAAGTACTACTAGATTTAAGAAAGGATGTTTCTGGAGATACTCAAGAACGACTTTTCTCACTTTATCAAGATTTAGGACTGGAAAAGGATGCATTTCAGAAGCTTAAAAGTTGGCGGTGGGAAGTTATCTCTAAAGGAATTTTAGAGCTTACTCAAATGGAAGTTGAAACGGCTTATAGTTTTATTACAAAATTCATTAATCACAAAACGGCTACCATTAGAAAGCAGGCAGAAATTGCCACGGTTACTCTAAAACCTGAAGGAATCAATTATTTTCTTGATACCACCCGTTATAAAATATCCGAATGGCAACAGTTGAAGTTACTGGATGTTATCCGTAACCAAGAAGATTTTAATCCACCAAGGTTTAGAATGTGGTTGACCTCAAAGAACATACACGTGGTGCTCTTTACTCTTAGGCTCATTAAATATTACAACCAAAATGACGCGAACGCGTCACTTATAGAATTGGTAAAACATAAAAATCATCAAATTAAAGAAGAGGCAATTGGCTGTATTAAAGAGTTTTACGTAGTAGAGGCTATACCAACACTTAAGTCGATTTTTAAAAAATGTAATACGGATAGTAAGATTGCGGTTTTAGGGGCTATCGCCGAATTGGGAAGCGTTGATGATATAGATTTCCTGAGAAATACGGCACGTAAGGAAAGTAATTTTTCTGTGTCCAGTAAGGCCTTAGCTGCTATGAATACCATTTCCCCAGAGAGTGTCATGCCTTCTGAAGGTATAGAGTACCAAAAAGAATATGTGGCCGATGCCGAAGAAAATATAATAACTGATGGTATTGAGAACAATGAAGTTTCAACACCCCAAATGAAAGAAGAAGAGGTTGTAGAAAGTCCTCCAGAAATTGAAGAGGTTTTAGAAGATTCAATTACAGAAGAAATACCGGCTAGTGTTGACTACGAGAATAAAATCGCCAATATAGCTGTAGAAGAAGTAGAATTAGAGGAATTTGTTTTGAGCACCGAAACATCAGCTGAGGACAAAACATCTATAGAAGAAGAAAACCCAGAGACTGAACACGTCCAAGTTGAGTCTTTTGAAATAACGGAGATAATTGTAACCGATCCCATTTTTGTGTCTAGTGTTCCGTTGGAAAAGCCCAAGCCACAAGCAGAAGAGTTTATAGAACAGCCATTACGATTTGATTTTTTACCTATAGTAATTGCCAACAATACAGCCACTAACCAACCTATATCAAAATATAAACCCATGGCCTATTCAGAAAACAACAGCCCAGACATCAACAATATTAAAGTTGTATATGTAGAAGTTAGCTCTTCTCTTCAAAAAGATGCTAGAATGGAAAAGCCATTTTTTGATATTTCCAAGATTGATTTCCTCCCCATTGTAGTTGAAGAGGAAAAATTAGAAAACAAAATGTCTGAATTGATTGATGCAAAAGTTACTGATGATACTTTGGTTATAAGTAACGACGAAGACCTACATGAGCTGATAGATGAAATTAATGAGCTTAATTTCTTGCCCATAGTCTTGGATAATGAGGTTGTAATCGAAGAAGACCTATCTCGGGAAACCTCAGAACAAATGGTTTTTGAAGAACCTAATAGTTTGGACGGTTTCACGTTGTCTGATTTTGAAGTTCAGTTTGAAAACACCGAAAATTTAGTTCCACAAGAAAATAATGAGCTTCCAGTGAGCGCTCCGCATACAGTTCAACCTGAGCCTGTGGTGGCAGAATCTAACGAAGAAGATGTTATGTCTTGGTTAATGGCGGATAATGAACTTAGGGAAATAGAACTGGAGTATGAAATTGTGAGTCCCAAGGAGACCTCTAAACCTTTTTTAGATTTAATTCCTGAACCTGTTTATTACGATGAACATGAATCGTATATGATGGGTCTTCTTGATGATTTGGAAGAAATGGGAGACCATCGTGAGGTACCGTTATTAAAAGAGCTTTTGGCAGAAGAAACAGCGGGTTTCATAAAAGACCGTATTAACAGTCTCATAGAGCAGTTTTCATATTTTGGAAATATGATTAGTAAAATAGGTAATAAACTACCTGAGGAACGTTCGTTGGAAATGCCAGTGTTCAGTGTGTTCGCAGATTTGTTCAAAAATATAGGTACAGAGTCAAAATTGGTTCTTTTAGATGAAATTGTTGCTGTTGGGGATGAAAAGGAAATCGATTTTTTAGATGGATTGCTAGAAGACCCGGACTTGAAAATTCGTAAAAAGGCTCAAGGAGCCCTGAAATTGTTAGTTGAGAAGGTTTCAAGAAAAAGTGAATTTGAAAAAGATTTATTACCTAAACCAGTAGATGAACTTCCTATTGATCTTTCCATTCTAGAACCATTTCCGGAGTCAAAATCAAAAATCAAAAATTCTAAAATTAGTAAGGCAGTAACTGGAGTACAAGATTCTGAGATTCTTGAGTTCGATTTTGAACTAGTAGATACCGAGGTCCTTGATAAAAAATCCGATAAAAAAATCCTGAACATTCAAGTTGAGTCTATCGAAGTGTCTTCTAGTGAGGGTTCTTTTCTAAGCAATATTATAGAGTTCCCAAAAAAGCTTATCGGCAAATTGAATGGATAGTACGCTCTTTAATATTGTCCTAGATTACATAAACATCGTCTTCTTGATGTTTACGGTCATTCTATTCACCTTATTTACCATAATGGGTTTTTTGTCAACTAGGAATTCCATTCATTACCGGAAGAAAAATAGTTTTGGAAGCCTTTCAAAAATTATGGCTTCGCCTTTGTCTCCCAGTATTACAATTATTGCCCCGGCTTATAACGAAGGTCTTACGATTGTTGAGAACATACGTTCGCTTATGTCCCTTCGCTATGTGAATTACGAGGTTATGGTGGTTAATGACGGAAGTAAGGATGATACGCTCCAAAAGATGATAGATGCGTACGACCTCGTTAAAATAGACCAGAAAATAGACCCGAATTGGAAAAACAAACCTATTCGTGGTATTTATAAATCGCCTCATAGAGCATTTTCCAAGTTAACCGTAATCGATAAGGAAAACGGAGGAAAGTCAGATGCTTTAAACACCGGTATGGCACTTTCTACTAATCGTTACGTGGGTTGTATAGATGTAGATTGTCTATTGCTACCGGATGCGTTACTACATGTGGTCAAATCATTTTATCAACGTTCTGAAAAACGAGTAATAGCGGTAGGTGGTGTAATACGCGTAGCTAACTCGTGCGTAATTGAAGGTGGACAGTTAGAGGAAATACGTTTGCCCACCAATTGGTTGGCAAGGTTTCAATTGTTAGAGTACACACGTTCCTTTATTTTAGGAAGAATGGCCTGGGGAAGTATAGATAGCCTTTTAATTATTTCTGGTGCCTTTGGTTTCTTTGATCGTGAAATTGCTTTGGCGGTTGGAGGATATGATACGGGTACTGTTGGAGAGGATATGGAAATCGTTTTTAAGATGCGCCGGTATATGCATGATCGCAAAGAACCCTATACCATTGAATATATTCCCGATCCACTATGTTGGACAGAAGTGCCAGAAGATTTAAAAATACTTGTCAATCAAAGAGATAGGTGGGCCAGAGGTAACCTGGAGACCTTGTTCAAGCATAAAGACATGTTTTTTAATTCCAAGTATGGGCGTTTAGGATTACTGAGTTATCCCTATTGGTTTTTTTACGAATGGTTGGCTCCCCTTATGGAGTTCTTTGGGCTCTTTACCATTATTCTGTTCATATACTTGGGTATTTTAAACTGGGACTTCTTTATTGCCATTACCGCAATGGTATATCTGTTTTCTATTATGTTTTCGTTTTATGCCATTCTATGGGATGTTTACAGTTACAATGAATACAAGAAAACAAAAGACATTCTAACACTCATGTTATGCGCCATAATCGAACCTATATTTTTTCATCCTATAGTGGTTTGGTCCGCAGTACGGGGCAATTATAAAAAACTGTTTAAAATTAAATCAGGATGGGGTTCTCAAGTCCGTAAGGGTTTCGCAAAAGCCACCTAAATTAAAAAATGAATACAAGTACGATAGATAGGTACTCTTTAAAACACTACACGAGATTGATGATTTCTTTCTTCGGTAGTCTTTTGGTGTTTACTATTTATCAATTTGCCACTCTGTATTTTAAGGGCGTAGTAGATGTTATTTTTGGAACTAGTTTTCTTATTGCTATAGTTCATCAAGTAGGTTACACATCTTTGGTTGGTGTAATTTTGGCGTTTCCCTTTAATTTTTGGGAAAATCTACGTCCTCGTTATGGTTTTAACCTAATATTCGCAGTACTTCTTGTTCTTTTAATCGTTGAGGCTATGTTGATCAGTTATTTCTGTACAGCTTTGGTTCCATTGGGTTCAGATTTACTGGGGTATAGTTTTAATGATATTAAAATGACCATTGCCAATTCCGGGGGTATATCATGGGTACTGCCACTAGCGTTTGTAGTAATTGTAGGGATGTTTTTTGGAATGTATAAAGTAACGTCTAAACATTACCACTATATCAGTAAAATGTATCCGTTTACTATAATTCTATTTAGCATGTTCATTGCTACACTTTTTATAGAAGGGAAACCTATAAATCAGAATAAAACCCAATACTTAGCACTCAATTTATATGATACTTCTACGGAAGATACGTCGTACAATTCAGATGTTGAATATCCTTTGATTAAATCAAAACCTATACAGAATGTTTTGGGTGAGTATTTTCAATTGAAAGAACAAAAGCCCAATATCGTCTTTATTATGGTTGAAGGGCTTGGTAGGGATTTTGTTGGTGAAGGTGCGGAGTATGGAGGCTTTACCCCATTTTTAGACTCTCTTACGACCAAATCTTTGTATTGGGAAAATTGTTTGAGCAATACAGGACGAACTTTTGGTGTTTTACCTTCCTTACTAGGTTCGCTGCCATTTGGTAAAAGCGGATTTATGGAGCTTGAAAAATATCCGAACAAACTCACTTTGTTCAGCATACTAAAGAATAATGGGTACCATACTTCATTCTATCAAGGAACCAATAGTTCATTTGATAATGTAGACCGATTTCTCACAAGTGAAAATTTGGATTTTGTTCTAGATAAATCGGGTTTTGGAAATAAATACCAAATGCAGGCTGAAGATGCCGCTGGTGCTTCATGGGGCTATCCTGACAAAGAACTATTCAAAAAAAGCATGAGTTTACCTCGGGATGCAGAACAGCCGCGTATGGAGGTGTATATGACTATTAGTACGCATGAACCGTTCATTCCGCCTAATCAAGATTATTACGAAACCAAAGTGGCCAAGCTTTTATCTCAGGGAGATTATGAGGGAAAGATAGAGAATGTTATAGAAAAGAATGACAATGTATTTGCTACGTTACTTTATACCGATGATGCGCTTAAGTATGTTTTTGAGGAATATAAAAAGAAGCCTAATTACGAGAATACCATTTTTGTAATTACAGGTGATCATAGGTTGATTCCTATACCACAGCGCAATAACCTAAGCCGGTTTCATGTGCCTTTGATCATGTACAGTCCGCTTTTAAAGAAGACCAAAAAAATGAGTGCGGTTAACTCGCATTTTGATGTAACTCCAACATTGCTGTCACTCCTTGAGGCCCAGTACGAGCTTAAAATGCCAAAAAAAGTAGCTTGGATGGGAAGTGCTTTAGATATGAGCGAAGAATTTCGTTCGGTAAAGAACATTCCTCTAATGCGTAATAAAAATGAATTGAAGGAATTTGTTGATGCTGAGAAGTTGTATTCGGATGGTTCCGTTTATTCCTTGGATGAGAATATGGATTTAGGTTCTTCTTTTGGAGGGGCTAAAAGTGAGAGCAAGTTAAAGGCTTTCAAATCTATGAATGCTTATGTAACCAACAACGATAAGATTATCCCGGATAGTTTGGCGATTTTTTCAGTGAAAAAGGAAAAATTCACTGATTCGGAAATAGTATGGATCAATAGCGTGTATAACGGTCAGAATTTTGATAAGGTTTACATGATCGCTAGAGAATTGGCTTTTGAGCGTGAATATGAAAAATCGCTTTTATTAAGTCGTTATATCCTTTCGGAAGCCCCTAGCCATATTGATACTAAAATTTTAACGGGCAGGGTTAATGTTTGGATGGGCAACTATGATACATCTATTGCAATATTGAAGGCATGCATAAAAATGAATCCCAATTACATTGATTCCTATTCCGCCTTGTTCGATGTTTATTTCTGGTCGGAACGTTCTAAGGATGCTTTGGAGCTAGTTGAAATGGTACAACAGAATAGTTCTAGTGCCCATGAAATTAAAGATAAAATAGAACGAGCCCGCAGAAAGGCCCAAAAGAAAAGAATAACCGCTTCATTGGAAAAATTTGAAAAATCAAATACGGTGACCGCTGCAAATACGTTTGAATTAGAATGAGCCTTAAAACTACATATCTATTCATGTGCTGTGTTCTTATGACCCTTTGGGCCAAAGGTCAGGAAGTAGTTTTTAATACCGTTGATGAGGTGACTTTTGAAGAGGCCCGTAATTTAGCATACGAGGGCGACTTCAGGTCGGCTAACGTAATGTTAAGCCAATTGGTAAAGCCCGAGTCCAAAGATTATAACGCTCGCTCTTTATTGGCCAGTACGTATAGTTGGAATGGAGAATATGATAAAGCGCGAGAAGAGTTTAATACCATCACCTCATCAGAAAGGAATAATAGAAATACGTGGATAGCCGCTATTAAAAATGAACTTTACGCTAAAAACAATGCAATTGCTATTGGGTTAGCCAATAAGGCGTTGGTATATCTTAAAAGTGATGCTGAGGTAGAACGGTTAAAAACAATTGCTGAAGAAGGGGTGGCCAATACCGAATACCAAGAATCAGGATGGTTCAATCAAGATGATGCCGTGGTTTCGCAAAAGATATCGGTAGCCATTACAAAGAAAGAGGAACAGGGAGCTGTTAAGCCAGAAGCTATTGATACACTTGCGGCCAAAACGCCAGTGGCCGAAGAAGTTTTAAACAATAAAATCTCTGTACAAAACTCTGCAACGGTATACGATACTAGGTATGACCCCATGTTTTATTCTAGTATTTCATTTAAAAGGCAAACATTAGCGGGCAGTATTATTCCAAGGATCAATTATAGTAACAGGTTGGGAGTGAACGGGGTTCAGTATGATCTTGATTTTTATCCAAAGTTTTCAAAACGATTTTATGCCTATCTAAATTACGGGTATTCCAATTCCTCAATTTATCCGAACCATAAAATGGGAGGGGACCTGTATGCGAATCTGCCGGGTGCTTTTGAATTTTCCGCCGGAGGAAGATACATCACTTTTGAAACTAAGAACGTTTCGGTGATTACCAATTCCTTGGGGCATTATAGAGGTAATTATTATTTCTCACTACGTTCTTACATCACTCCTCAGCCAGACAATCTTACCCGCTTTTCCGGAAATTTATTGGTGCGTAAATATTTAAAGGATGCTGAGAATTATTGGGGACTTAACGTAGGTATGGGGTATTCGCCCGAGTTACGGCAACTAACGTCTGGGGATGAGCTTTTGGCAGAAACCCTGTTGTATGTAGAGTCGCAACGTTTAAGTTTGGAATATCAATTTACAGGAAAGAATAATCCCAATATATATAGGGCCAATGTAGGTGCTACAAGACAGGAATTGGCATTCACTTCCGGTAAATTCTTTTACGGTGTTTCTGCGGGAATTACGTATGAAGTAAAATTCTAGTCTACGTTTTTTTATTTACCGTCTTTTGTAGTTTTGCTATCAAACATCCACTTATCGGCATACATGCCATAAACAAGTCCTATTTCGTTCTCTTGTACGTATTTCTCGTCTTTTCCGGGGTCAAAGTTTACATTGTAGACATAAACTTTAATACCTGCGTCCCGCAACTGTAATATCAATTTGTTCTGTGCGGATAATATTCTACGGGAAAGTGCTACATGCTTTACATTGTTAATGGCTAACCACTGCAGCTTGTCGCCTTTTATTTTCATTAAGGGTTCTTGAGATATCATAGCTGTAATTCCATGTTGGGAAGCTTCTTCTACGGCCATGGGGCTAAAGAGCTCCATGAGCAAACGATCCTTGTCTATAAATTGATTGGCAAAACCAACAGGGTCGTTCACTTTATCGGTAACCAATGTAGCATCCGGATGCGCCTTGAACCAAGCGTTTATTCCCTTTAAATCTAAAGTTGAATAATCCCCGTAGATTTTATGTTTCATAAATTCAGCATGGGAGGGAGGGAGTGCTCCAGGAAAATCTGTAAAACGAGCCCACATTTCCCAGTCATGCGCTGCAACTAGTTTTCCATCGGAGGTTTCAATAATATCAAGTTCAAAGAGGCGAAATCCTTTTTTGTAATTTTCATCAAGAGCATTCTTGCTATTGGTAGATTTCACTCCGTTAATTTCACCTCCCGCATGGGCTATATAGCGATTGTTATTGGGTTCGAATTCATAGGTGATGCGAGGAAAATAGATTTCATCGTCTTTTGATACATTTGGAATATCCGTTGAAATTACTGCCGAACTTTCGTTAACCTCTTCTGTAATTAAACCATTAAAGTTATGCATAGCATATGCTTGGCGACCTTTTAGTGATCCTAGTTTTGAGAAACCCATTCTTGATAGCTCTGCCGATGGTTTTAAAACACCGTTCACAGCGGAATCATGGGCAAGAATGGCAAAAGAGGCTTTATTAGCTTGCATTTTTTTTAATGTCTCTAAAAAATCATTCAATTGCTCAGGGCTGGAATAGGTGTCATATGTCTTGAATTCATACGTGTTGGGTGAATTAAAATGAATGACTGTAAGACCCCGTTGAATATATTCGGTTTGACCCGCAATGGTAAAACTACTTTTCTGATTGGCATTAAACCCATGACTGTTCAATGTTAACGTCTGTTCATTAATTGCAATGCAAGTTGGATGAGGTGTAAACTCTGTTCCACTCAAATCGGTATATGAAGCACCTATGCAAAGGTTGGTATATACAAAAGCCATTACGGCAATTTTTGCTTTATTTTTCATTTTACTAAGTATGAATGTAATATGATGAAAATTTAGAAGTCCAATAAAGATTGCTATATAGGTATGTATATAACAATGTAATAACGTTTTCAGAGTCGTGCTTATTGCTAAAGTGTAATGGAGGTGGGGAAATAGGTATTTTGGGACTTTGTCGTAAGACTTAGTATGATTTAAAGGCCGGTTCTAATCCATTTTACCAATTGTGTTGAAAAAATAGAAGTAACAAATAAAAATGGTGATACAGGGTAGTATAGATTTGGGTTCTAATAAATAAAAAAGTCCGTATCTACTGTAAACATTGGGTTGTAAAAACGACAATTAATTGAGAAATAGTGTGTAATAGATGAAATGGAATAATTTTCCGATGAATAACACCCGTAATTTGCTCTTTAAAAGAACATTTTTACATGATTAACAGGTTTTACAACATTTTTTATTCGTTACACCACATTTTGTTGTTGGAGGCTGTCTTAATCAATAAGTTTACATCATAATAATTGAGACACCAAATCACAATATTAACTTAACCTTTACAAAATCATGCTTTACGATACCTACGGAGAAGAGTACTTATCATTCCTTCAAGACTTAAATGAAATCTTAAGTTTAAACGAATTAGTAGAATTAGATTATATGTAATCAGGATCCCAAATCCATCAACTTTTAATACCTACAACTATGGCAAATCAAAACCCAGACAATGCAGCTTACATGAGTTTTATTGAAAATTTAAATGAAATTCTGAACAGTGAAGAAATTAACAAGTTAAATTTTTCTTAGTTATTTAGTGAATATTAGTTGTTCAAAAAAAAAGCCCTGACGATTAAACGTCAGGGCTTTTTATATACTATTGTTTTGTAAAACCTATCCTAGATACGTCTTGAGCAATTTACTTCTTGAATTATGGCGCAATTTTCTAATGGCCTTTTCACGAATTTGACGTACTCTTTCCCTAGTAAGGTCAAAAGTTTGTCCTATTTCGGCCAAAGTCATAGATTGTTGATCACCTATACCGTAATAAAGCTTAACTACATCTGCTTCTCTTGGAGAAAGTGTTTCTAAAGCACGGTTTATTTCGGTATTCAATGACTGCTGCATTAAAATTTTGTCCGGTTTTGGCGATTCTCCACTACGAAGTACATCGTAAAGGTTTGAATCTTCACCTTCCCGTAGGGGCGCATCCATAGAAACGTGCCTTCCGGAATTTTTCATGGATTGTTTTACCTCGCTTACGGTCATCTCTAGCTCTTTGGCTATTTCCTCGGCAGAAGGTGGGCGCTCATGGGCTTGTTCCAGATAAGAGAACGTCTTTTTAATTTTGTTTATGGAACCAATTTTATTCAACGGAAGACGCACTACACGAGATTGCTCGGCAAGCGCTTGAAGAATAGACTGGCGAATCCACCATACGGCATATGATATAAATTTAAAACCACGGGTCTCATCAAAGCGTTTTGCCGCTTTCACAAGCCCAAGGTTGCCTTCGTTTATTAAATCGGGTAACTTTAGACCTTGGTTCTGATATTGTTTGGCCACGGAGACTACAAAGCGTAGGTTGGCTGTAGTTAATTTTTCTAGGGCTGCTTGGTCCCCGGCTCGGATCCTTTGTGCGAGTTCTACCTCCTCAGATGCATTGATCAGATCAATTTTACTGATATCCTGCAAGTACTTATCCAATGATTTCGATTCACGATTCGTAACTTGCTTGATAATCTTTAGTTGCCTCATATATCTAGTATGTTTAGGATTACTACAAGAGTACAGTATACATTTTTATTATCGATTTTCCAAAGACTTGTCAGTTTTCTTATACATAATTTATGAGAAGTTTAAGATTTTAAGTGCGAATCTAGGCGGATTATCCCCATTGCGTTATTTTTGAATACAAATCACAAAAAATGAGCAAGCGAAAGCTGAAAAAATATCTCTCGGAGATTGATAAGGACGCTATAGAAGAACAACTTCTAGATCTTTATGAGCGTTTCCCGGAAGTTAAGGAATACTACAACTTTATATTCAATCCAAAAGAGGATAAGCTTGTTCAAGAGGCAAAGACCAAAATCAGCAATGAATACTTTCCCGTAAGGCGGAGAAGGCCAAAAGCAAGACGCTCTGTAGCCCAGAAATTTATAAAACATTTTATAAAACTAGGGGTGGACCCACATCTTATAGCAGATGTAATGCTCTACAATTTAGAAATAGCTCAAGTATTTGAGAAAGATCGGAATATACCAGATGCTTTTTATAAAAGCATGATGAACTCCTTTACGGAAGCCGTACAATTTATTTCATTGAATGGTTTGTTGGCGGAGTATAAAGAGCGATTAGTGAAAATTTATACCATTACACAAGAACAGAATTGGCAATTTGGCGAGGGTTTTTCCCGAGCTTTAGATATCATAGACTAAATATGGCGATAGTAATTATTAGGCAGGACGATAAAATTGAACTTTGGAAAAAAGCACTTTTAGCTCAACAACCAGACTTAGAGGTGTACAGTTATTTAGAAGAGCACCCCAAAGAAAGAATAAAAATGGCATTGGTTTGGAAGCATCCGGAAGGTGCATTGGCAAATTACCCCAATTTGAAACTCATTGCATCAAGTGGGGCAGGAGTGGATTTTATTTTCGAGGATGAAACGGCTCCTAAGAATTTACCCATAACCCGCGTGGTAGATGATATGTTGGCCAAAGACATGAGTGAACACGTATTGGCTGTAATTTTAAGTCATCTGAAGAATTTGGATCGCTATAGAGTTAATCAAACGAAAGGCATTTGGAAACCCATACAATACCGTCGTATTTCAGATTTTACCGTCGGTATTATGGGGCTAGGAGCGCTCGGACGAGAATTGGCTTCAGATTTGGTAAAATACGACTTCAAGGTCCAGGGTTGGGCAAATTCTAAAAAGGAGATAGAAGGTGTTAAATGTTTTGTTGGAGAATCTGGCTTTCAAGGCTTTCTTGAAACCACTCAAATTTTAGTTTGTCTATTACCATTAACAGATGCTACCTCCGGTATTTTGAACAAAAATCTTTTTAAGCAGCTTCCAAATGGGGCCTTTGTAATAAATGTAGCCAGAGGCGGTCATCTGGTAGATGAAGATTTACTTGAAATGTTGAATAATGGTTATCTATCAGGAGCAGGTTTGGATGTTTATCACCAAGAACCTTTACCTAAAGAGCATCCGTTTTGGAGTCATGAAAAAATTCAGATGACGCCTCATTATGCCAGTGTTTCAGATACGAATTCTGTAGTGCCGCAGATTTTGGAAAACTATGATAGGCTTCTCAATGGCAGTTCATTACTAAATGAAGTTATGATGGATAAAGGGTATTAAAACCTCTTTTTATGCCTTCGTTAATTAGCCCATATGGGTCTTGATTTTAGAGGTTGGGAGTAGCTTTTGTTTTGTCTTTTTAACGATTTAGACATAATAAATTTCAGATAAGTACAAATTTCCTTTAATTTTGTAAAATTCAGAATTTTGGGAACCCCACCTATTTACAATAATTGAACGCTAAATTTTAGACCCTACTTGGAGTTAAAAAAAGATACAACCGAAAAGCAACTGTACGATTATCAGGAAGAAGATCTTAACACCATTTTCAAGCATCTTGAAGACCCTGAAGAAAAAGGAAATTTGTTGTACCAGTTACCCACAGGTGGTGGTAAAACGGTAGTTTTTTCTGAAATCGCCCGGCGTTATATAGAAAAAATCGGTAAGAAAGTAGTGGTCTTAACGCACCGTATTGAACTGAGCACGCAAACTTCTAGAATGCTGAACAGTTTTGGTGTAAAGAACAAAATCATCAATAGCGAGGTAAAGGAACTTACGGATCAAGATAAGTTCATGTGCTTTGTTGCGATGGTAGAAACCTTAAATAATAGATTACAAGAAGAGAAGGTTGAAATTAATGATATTGGTCTTGTAATTATTGATGAGGCACATTACAACTCGTTTAGAAAGCTATTTAAGTTTTTTAAGAACTCTACCATTCTGGGAGTTACGGCCACCCCTTTGAGTTCAAATATAAAGTTACCCATGAAAGACAACTATCAAAAGTTGATTGTGGGAGAATCTATAGGCGCCCTTATCAAGAAGAATTTCTTGGCCAAGGGTAATATGTATAATTATGATGTAAGTCTACAGAGTCTTAAACTAGGTATTAGTGGTGATTATACGGTGAAGTCTTCTGATGAACTTTATAGTAACCAGAGTATGTTGGGTAAACTTCTTTCGGGTTACAAAGAAATAGCCGAAGGTACCAAAACTTTGATTTTTAACAATGGTATCAACACGTCTCGTTATGTGTATGAAACCTTCAAAAAAGCGGGCTACAATATTCGTCATTTAGACAACAAAAATACGGCAACGGAACGTAAGGATATTTTGGAGTGGTTTTCCAATACACCAGACGCCATTCTTACTTCTGTTAGTATTCTTACTACTGGTTTTGATGAACCCTCTGTAGAAACAATTATACTAAACAGAGCCACACGTTCGCTTACGTTATATTTTCAGATGATTGGTCGTGGATCACGTATCCTGCCCAATAAGAGTGAGTTTACCGTGGTGGATTTAGGTAATAATGTAGCGCGATTTGGGCTTTGGGATGCACCTATAGATTGGCAAGAAATCTTCCATTTTCCAGACTTTTATCTGGAAAACATTAAGAATGATGAAGAAATTGAAAAAGAATTTGTTTACGAAATGCCTGCGGCACTTCGCGAAAAATTCAAAAATTCCACTAATATAGAATTCAACATAAAAGAGGAATATAAATCCGTTTTTGCGCAAGGGCTTAAGTCTAAAATTGTGTTGGAACGTAGTGTTGAGCAGCATGCACAAATCTGTGTAGAAAATTCCGAGGATGTTTTTGATGCCCGTATTTTGGCAAAAGAACTTAAAGAGGAAATTAAGTACCGTGTTCGCCAATATTCATATTGCATCATGAATAATACCAAGAATTATAAAGAGTGGCTAGAAGAGGATTATGAGCGTAAATTACGTTCAAGTATTTCTCGTATGTTCGCGGAGAAGATGTAGTTTTCTGAAATCAATTCAGTTGCCGATTAATTATACACGAGCATTTACAGAAAGTAAACAGGTTTAAGGTGAGTCAAAACGTACTTTTAGTTATCGGTTTTACTTGGCCGGAACCAGCTTCTACTGCAGCCGGAAACCGAATGCTACAACTTCTCGATTTTTTTAAAAGCAAAGGTTATGCTATTGTTTTTGCGAGTACAGCTTCCAAAACAGAACTTTCTTTAAATCTTGATGCGCTTGAAATAGAATCGAAGTCTATTGTTTTGAACGATTCGGGTTTTGATACGTTTATAAAAGATTTAAACCCAAAAATTGTATTGTTCGATAGGTTTTTGACCGAAGAACAATTTGGCTGGCGTGTTTCAGAGAACGTGCCAAATGCGCTAAAAATTCTTGATACGGAAGACTTACATTCTCTCCGGAAAGTAAGGGAAGTGTCCCATAAAAAGGGAATACCATTTTCAACCAAAACTTGGCTACAAGAAGATATTACGAAACGCGAAGTAGCTAGTGTTCTCCGTTGTGACTTATCCTTAATGGTTTCCACATTTGAAATGCAATTGCTGACCCAGACCTTAAAGCTTGATCAGAGTTTACTTTTGCATTTGCCTTTTCTTTTGGGAAATATATCATCTGTAGAACAAGAAAGCTGGCTAAAATTTAGTGAACGAGAAAATTTTATTTGTATAGGAAACGGGAAACATGCACCAAATGTTGATGCCGTTCTATGGCTATATCAAGAAATTTGGCCGTTGATTAGAAAGGCTTTGCCTAAAGCTCAAGTTGCCGTTTATGGGGCATATTTGCCACAACAGGTAAAAGAGTTACATAAACCTGAAATTGGCTTTTTGGTAAAAGGTTGGGCGGAAGACGCGAACAAGGTTCTCTCTCATTCGCGCATAAACCTTGCTACGTTGCGTTTTGGTGCGGGGATTAAGGGAAAACTTACCACCGTTATGCAAAATGGAACACCAAGTGTTACAACGTCTATTGGAGCAGAGGGCATGTACGATGGCCTGCCTTGGAGCGGAGCCATAGCTGAAACTCCAATTGAAATTGCTAGAGAAGCGATACAGCTTTATACCTGTGAAAAGGATTGGCTGGAGGCACAGCAGAACGGTATAGTTCTGGTAAATGAACTGTACAACAAAGAAAAGTTGAGTGAACGCTTGGCTATAGTATTAGAGCATCTACACCAAAACCTTGAAGAACACCGTATACACAATTTCATGGGGTCTCTATTAGGACACCAAACTATGCAAAGTACCAAGTACCTATCAAAATGGATAGAAGAGAAAAATAAAAAAGAATAGCGATCTCGTTCTGCTTGCTCTCTAAGTCGGTTTTATATTTTTAACGGTTTGGATAAATAAATTATGACTGCTGGGGTGTTCTGGTTTGTGTCTTTATCCAATTAGTTGTTTCTTTTACGTTAGAGAAAAACATAGGTTTGAATCGATTTTTAAGAATTTTACAGATTGTTTTATGGTAGACCTAATATAACTTATCAACATGTAAAGCGAAAAGTGTAATGTAGATTTTAACTAAAATAAACACTAAAAGTAGTGCCTTCATTAACCTTGCTGGATACTAATATTTTTCCACCCATAGCTTCAATTTGGGTTTTGGTCATAAAGAGACCAATTCCTTTTGCTTCTGGGTGATTGTGAAACACTTTGTTCAATCCAAATATTTTGTGCCCATGTTTGTTTAGGTCAATTCCCAGGCCGTTATCTTTAAACTGCAATACCACTTTTCCTTTATGCAGTCCTGAAGAGACCTCTATTTTGGGAACGCGATCCGGAGATTTGTATTTTAACGAATTCCCTATTAAATTTTGAAAAATACTTTCCAAATAGAGTTTATGATATTGTATTGAATCTACTTCTGAAAAATCACTTTTTATAACTGCTTTCGTTCTAGTGATTTCAGCTGTGAGTATTTCCTCGGTTTTCTTAAAGGTCTCACTAAAGGAAACCTCATTTCTTTTTATTGAAGTATCACTTTTTGCGGACAACGCTTCAATGAGCGTATTGAGGGTTAAAGTAAGGTGGTCAATTACCGTCTCGAATTTCCCGAACAACTCATCTCGTTCTTGTTCATTGTCAACAAGTTTATAAATATCTACGAGCGAATTTAAGTTACTGACCGGCGCTCTAAGGTTATGAGACGTTATTTGGGTAAAATCTGCAAGTTGCAGGTTTTGAGCGGTTAATTCTTCGGTAAGTATTTCTAATTCTTCTTTAGCTTTTAATATTTTGTGTTGATAAAGTTTTTCGGCCGTTATGTCTCGTATGGCCATTGATACAAGTAGCCCTTCATCAGTTTGTAAAGGTCCAAGGGTAACTTCTACAGGTATTTCATTTCCTGACTTATTGATCATGTAAAAGTCTTCACCTAAATCAACTTTTATTACTTTAGGATTGGCTCTAAATTTTTCTCTTTCCGGAGCCCTTTTTTTCTCGAATCTTGGAGGTATGAGCCCCTCAATAGACTTGCCTACTAATTCTTCTGAGGTGTAACCAAATAAATGTTCGGCCTGCTTGTTAATCATTTGAATTACATTGCCCTCACCAACTATGAAGGTTGCACTGGGTGCCGATTCAACTAGACCCTTAAACTTAATTTCTTGTAGCTGTTGTTCGGTTACATCTTGGCATGTGCCTACCAAAGTTGTTATTTCGTCTTTTTCATTAAGGATAACTTCACCTAACAATAATATCCATTTTAATGTGCCATCTTTTAAAAGGATACGGTGAATAATTTTCCCAAAGGTTCCTTCTTTAATTGCTTTGTCAAAATGAATTGTAACCTCTGCCTGATCATCTGGGTGAACATAACCAAAATAGGTATTGAACTCTAGTTTTGATTTTTCTTTTTGTTTGAAAAGATAATATAGATTGGCGGACCAAAAGACTTCATCCGTAATAATATTCCATTGCCAATGGCCTAACAGCGCTTTCTGTTCCGCAAAAGTTAAGAGTTCATTCTTTTTCACTAATTCAGACTCAATTTCTTTATAGTCGGTAATGTCTTGCGAAATACCTAGTATGTTGATGATGTTATCATCCTTGTCCAAATAAATATCACCGGAAACCTCAATGGTTCTTAGTTTTCCTTCGTGGGTTTCCAATCTATGTGTGAAATTTTCGAAATATTTATTCTTAAGATTGGTAGCTAATCTGTCCTTAACGTATTCTTTGTCTTCAGGGTAAATATCATCTAATATAGTCTCCAACGGTAATTGCGCGTCTACTGGAACACCCAGTATACGGCACATATTCTCAGAACAGGTAAGCATGTCTGTTTTAAAATCCCAATTCCAATGACCTAATTTCGCTTTTTTTTCGGCAATGTTTAATAATTGATTTTGCTGAAAAAGATTATTCTGACTTTGTTTAACTTTTGAAACGTCTTGTATAATGCCCGTTATTTCTGTGCATTTTCCATTTTCTAATTTACGGGTCGCTACAACATGTAACCATCTGGGATTACCTTTAGGTGTTTTAAATTCTAGTTCTTGATTAAAAGGGATACCTGAATGTATAAGTTCCTTTAACCCAAGTTCAATTTGTGCTGTAGTTTTTGCGGACCTCTCCAACGGTTCGTTTTGGCCCCTGTGCATGACCGTGCCGTGTGGAACTTGAAGTATATCGCAGGTGGTGTTATCAAAAACATAGACACCTGTCTCCAGGTTTAATTTCCAAGTGCCGATTCTCAATATGGCACGAATGGTGCTGGCGTTGTCAGAATCGATAATGTCTTTATGATTTTTCATAGTCATTATTAGGGGACTTGGATCTATGATCTAACACCTAAATAAGTGTATGAAAATAGAATAGGTTTAATTACCGATACAACTAAAAACGGGTAGTAGTCTAATAATTTAATGCTTTTGTTCTACTACCGTTTTTTCTATTAGAGCTTTAAGTTTGTCACTTTTTAAAGGTTTTGACAAATAATCTATAACTGCCGTGTAACTGTTGGCCTTTTCAATATCTTCTGGGTCTACTGATGATGAAACCATATAAATAGCTATCTCTTTAGCTATCGTTGCCTCAAGAGCCTTATAGGCCTTTAAAAATTGAAACCCATCCATAATTGGCATGTCTATATCCAATAGGATAAGATGGGGGAGGGCGTCTGGGTTATTTTGGTTCTCCGTTATATACGTTAGCGCCTCTTCTCCATTAGGGAAAACGGAAGTTTTGTGCTCTATTTTCAAGAACTTTGCCGATTGGATAATAGTAAACCTATAGATATCATCGTCATCAACAATACAAAGGTGAAAGGGGTTTTTCATACTTTTTTAAATAAATTGAATACTGAAAGTAGTGCCTTCATTGACCTTACTTGATATTGATATGGTTCCGCCCATAGCTTCAATTTGGGTTTTGGTCATGAATAGACCAATTCCCTTTGCTTCAGGGTGATTATGGAAAACTTTGTTTAGTCCAAATATTTTATGCCCATGTTTTTTTAGGTCTATTCCCAGACCATTATCTCTAAAACTCAAATTCACTTTGCCATTTACCATTTCTGATGTAACCTCTATTTGAGGGATACGCTCTTTAGATCTATATTTTAGTGAGTTTCCTATTAGATTTTGAAAAATACTTTCTAAGTATATTTTGTGATATGATATGGAGCTTGCTTTAGAAAAATCACTTTTAATAACCGCTTTGGTTCTGGTAATTTCTGCTGTAAATATTTCTTTTGTTTTAGTCAATACATCATTAAAAATGACATCACCACGTTCTATGGAAGTATTACTTTTTGTGGATAATGCTTCAATGAGCGTATTAAGCGTTAAGGTAAGGTGAGAAATTACAGTTTCAAACTTTGAAAATAATTCACTACGTTCTTGCTCGTTGCCCATCATTTTGTAGATATCTACAAGTGAATTTAAATTACTTACCGGTGCACGTAAGTTGTGCGATGTTATTTGCGTAAAGTCTGCAAGTTGCTGATTCTGTGTGGTTAGTTCTTCTGTAAGTATTTCAAGTTCCTCTTTAGAATTTAAAATTTTACGTTGGTAATTTTTTTCAGCGGTAACATCTCTGATAACTACGGACAATAGAAAGTCTCCCTCTAATTGTAGTGGACCAAGTGTGACCTCTACGGGAATTTCAATATGCTGTTTATCTAGCATATATAAATCATCCCCAATGTTATAAGTTTTAATTTTTGGATTGGCAAAAAAGGCTTCCCTCAGAGGGGCTCGCCTTTCATCAAATCTGGAAGGAATAAGAAGATCTATGGATTGGCCTACTAGTTCTTTAGAGGTGTAGCCGAACAGACGTTCCGCCTGTATATTTATCATCTGAATGATGTTGTCTTTGCCTAATATGAGCGTTGCATTAGGGGCGGATTCCAACAAAGCTTTAAACTTCATTTGCTCTGCCCGTTGTTCGCTTACATCTTGCAGAGTCCCCAACATTTCAACAATATTTGCCGATCGGTCAAGATTTACGGTAGCTAGTAACTCTACTGTTTTAATCTTTCCATTCTTTAATACAATGCGATGTACTACACCTTCCAAATTTTTGTTTTCAGTTAGAGCATTTATTTTGGCAGTTACTTTTTCTTGATCATCTGGATGAACAAAACTAAAATAGGTCTCAAAATCAATTTTTTGGTTTTCATTAATTTCAAAAATGCGATATAGGTTCGTAGACCATTTTACAATGTTCGTAGAAAAATCCCATTGCCAATGACCTATTTTGGAAATTTGTTCTGCAAACGCCAATAGTTGATTATTACTTATAAGCTCGTTCTCAATAAGTTTTTGATCTGTAATATCTTGTGAGACCCCTAAAATATTGACAATTTCTCCTTCCGAATCCGTAATGACTTTACCTTGTACTTTAACATATATGATTTCATCATCTATCATAACACGATGGGAAAAACTATCAAAATACTTTTTTTTAACAATTTTGTCTAGACTTGCGCGAACATGGGCTATGTCTTGGGGAGGGACGTCCTTTATAAGTGTACTTATCGGAAATTCAGTGTTTTCTTCTACTCTAAGAAGACGGGACATATTCTCGGAACAGGTTACTATATCATTTTTAACTTCCCATTGCCAATACCCAAATTTGGCTCTTTGCTGTGCAACTTTAAATAATTGGTTTTTTTCCAATAATTCTTTCTCAAATTGCTTTATGGTGGTAATATCCTGAGAACTACATATAAAACCTTTAAATTGAGAATACTCATCAAAGAAAGGCTCTCCCAAAACTTGAATTATCCGTTCAGAACCATCTTCTAATTGAAATCGATGAAAAAATGTGTCAAAAGTTTCGGATGTTACTGAGTCGTACAAATGGTTCCGAACAAATTCTATATCCTCTGGATGTACAGAATTTATTAAATGATCAACAGTAACGACTGACCCGTATGGAACTCCAATTATACGGGATATGTTTTTAGAACAGGTAACCAAATTGGTTTTAGAGTTCCATTTCCAATGCCCTATGCCAGCTTTGTTCTCTTGAAAATTTAAAAGCTCATTCTTTTCAATCAATTGGTTCTCGGATGTTTTCCTTGCGGTAATATCCTGTATCATTCCAGATACCTTTATACATTCGCCCTCATTATAATTACATTTTCCAATTAGCTGTACCCAGATTGGAGTCCCATTTTGCACTTCTAATTCAATCTCATGGTTAAATGAGGTTTTTTGTTTTACCTCATTGTTTATCAGTTCTTTTATAAAGATCCATTTATCTTCATTCATGCAATATGATGTAGTTTCTTTTTTATTCAAATCTACTCCGTATGGTAGCTGCAGTATTTCATAAGTTACCTTGTCTAGCCTATATTCATTTGTTTTAACACTGAAAACCCAATAGCCTATTCTTGCGATTTCATTTAAATCTGCTATTGCTACATCTAGATTTTGAATCTGATAATTCTCAATATTCATTTACAAAAAAAATTAGTTTTACATTTTACTAGGGAAACAATGACTATTCATTTGATGGAATCTTAACTATGAATTGGTTGTCTTGTGAGTATCACAGCGTATCATACAAGCTAAATTACGTTAGTTTGAGCTAATTTATTGTAAATAAGTATAGTTAATATCCTACAATTAATGAATTTTTTACCACTTATCCTTACTTTTTGTACTCTTTCTTGGTCTAACCGGGCGGTGCTGTAATTTAATCACTCTGTGTTTGTCCAATAATTTAGAAACCCTTGTAATACCAATTTGTTTTTTCAAATTGCTTTACTTTGCAAGAGCTTAAAAACTACCTCATGCAAAAACCAAATTGGGAAACAGCAATAGAATTTGAAGATATTACCTATAAAAAGTATAACGGCGTAGCTCGTATTGCTTTCAATAGACCTAATGTGCGTAACGCATTCAGGCCAAAAACAACCAGTGAACTCTACCGTGCTTTTTATGATGCTCAGGAAGACACTTCTATTGGCGTTGTTTTGCTTTCGGCGGAAGGGCCTTCAACCAAAGATGGCGTGTATTCGTTTTGTAGTGGTGGAGATCAAAAGGCTAGGGGCGAACAAGGTTATGTTGGAGAAGATGGTATGCACCGTCTTAATATTCTTGAAGTACAACGGCAAATACGTTTTATGCCTAAAGCGGTCATTGCGGTCGTACCTGGTTGGGCGGTAGGCGGAGGACATAGTTTACATGTAGTCTGCGACCTAACCTTGGCCAGTAAAGAGCATGCCATTTTTAAGCAGACCGATGCAGATGTTACTAGTTTTGACGGAGGTTATGGATCGGCTTATCTTGCCAAAATGGTGGGGCAGAAAAAAGCCCGTGAAATCTTTTTCTTAGGACGTAATTACTCCGCTCAAGAAGCGTATGAAATGGGAATGGTAAATGCTGTAATACCCCATGAAGAACTTGAGGACACGGCCTATGAATGGGCACAAGAAATTCTTGAAAAGTCTCCAACTTCCATAAAAATGCTAAAATTTGCTATGAACCTAACAGATGACGGTATGGTAGGCCAACAGGTCTTTGCAGGTGAGGCCACTCGTTTGGCGTACGGTACAGAGGAAGCAAAGGAAGGTAGAAACGCATTTTTAGAAAAGCGTAAACCTAATTTTGGCAAGAATAAATATATACCTTGATTTTTTTGTTGATGTGGGTTTTTGAGGGGAAAAGGAGGATGGTTGAAATGTGTACCTTTTAAAACCAGAAAAAGCCCATCCGGTCAGGAAAAGGCTCTTTCATCGAGAACACTATATGAAAATGAAAAAATTTACTTTTTGTTTTTTTATTACACTGTAAACTTATGATGAAGCAACACTATTCTGAAACTATTGTTGCGAGCTAAGGTAGAATTGTTGTGTAACTAGGGCAAAAAGATATTTAAGTTTTTTCGTACGTGTTTCGTGGGCCTAAAATGGCGGGTTATTTGATTGCGGCAAGTATGTTCTTCAAGAAAAGATTAATGTCAAAATCAGGGTCTTCGGCAAGTCCGGTACGGACAACTACCAAATCCTTTGATGGAATAATAAAAACGCGTTGTCCTTGGTAACCGTTAGCGGAATAAAGGTCCCTTGGTACATCTGGATATTTACCGTTGGCATTAAGCCAGAAATGACCTCCGTATGTACCATCCGAATGTAAGGTGGGTTTAGAAACATAGTCAACCCAAGAGGCATCAAAAAGCTGTTCGCCGTTCCAGTTGCCCTTGTTTAGGTATAGCAAACCAAATTTTGCCCAATCCCGTGTTGTGGCCCATGCATAGGATGACCCCACAAAGTTGCCTTTCATATCCGTTTCAATAAGCATACTGCTCATTCCTATTTTATCAATAAGTGCTTTGTATGGAAAGTTGATGTATTCTTGATGCGTTTTAAATCTTTTTCTTAAAATACCTGATAACAAGTTAGAGGTTCCTGAAGAGTAGTTCCAAATTTCCGTAGGTGCTGCTATAGCTACTTTTTCTCCCTGGGCCTTGGTCATGTCCGCGTCCATAAAAAGCATACGTGTAACATCGGATATAGAGGTGTAATCTTCGTCCCAGGCAAGACCACTTTGCATACGCAAAAGATGATTTAGCGTAATTTTTTTTCTATCATCCTTGTCCCAATTGTTTAAAAGTACAGGTTCGTTCAGGTCTAATTTTCCTTGATATTCTAAAATACCATATAGGGTGGCCAGTACACTTTTGGTCATACTCCATCCTAAAATGGGAGTGTCTTTCGTAAAACCTTCCAAATATTTTTCGCCTATTATATGATTTTTATGTGTCACTAGTACTGTACGGGTCTTCTGTACGTCGTTATTGGAAAAGGCGTGGTCTAAGCCTTTTTGTAGTTGGTCATAGTCAACATTCGAAAAAATGGTGTCATTGGCTTCTTTATCCCCGTATGGGAATTCCAAATCGTTTTTTTGCTTTACACGTTGTGGAGCGGGAATTTTGGTATTAGGGTCATAGTCTTCATTTACAAGCGTACAGCCCAATCCTTCATTACAGATGGCTTTTCGTTCCATAAGTCCAAATACAGAGGCCGAAGCGCTCTTTCCATCCGTCTCAACATCAGCCAGTTTTATAAGGGGCACATCATTATCGTTCAGCTCAACTGATTCGGCACTGCGATCGGTTATAAAAACGGTAGAGGCCATATTTTTTGAGGCATAGCCAGAAATAAAATTTAGTTTGGGGAAATTGAAGTATACGGCCACGATAAGAAGTACAGATAAAATTAAAAGGATACGTTTGAGAATTTTCATAGAATTTATGAGGATGTTAATGAAAAATACACCAAAAAAAATGTAAAAGTAAACGAATTTGTAAAACAGTCTGTTAGATTTTATAAATTGCTTGCTATGAAAATACTCATACCTCTTAATATACCCGATAAAGGAATTGATTTGCTAAAAAGCGAAGGTCTGGAAGTTACCAAATGGACTAAGGACCTGCCCATGACTAAAGAAGAACTTTATGAGGCAGCGGCAAAACATGATGCCCTTTTGAGCACTAGTAATTATAAATTGGATGCCGAATTTTTAAATTCGAATAAACATCTGAAAATCATATCGCAATACGCTGCAGGTTATGATAATATTGATGTTGAGGAAGCAAAAAAACTAGGTATTCCTATAGCTAACGCACCCAATTCTATGACGGATGCCACGGCGGACATTGCTTTTGCACTGGTGCTGGCCGTATCAAGAAAGATGTTTCATATGCATAAGACCATTGCTAAAGGGGAATGGCGGCATTTTAAACCTCAAGCCAATTTGGGCATAGAATTGAAAAATAAAACCGTTGGAGTTTTTGGATTGGGAAGAATAGGATTGGAATTTGCCCGCCGTTGTAAAGGTGCTTATGGAATGGATGTCCTTTATTGCAACCGCTCGGTTAACCTAGAAGCCGAGGAACAATTACAAGCTAAAAAAGTAGACTTTAGTGAGCTTTTGGAACAAAGTGATGTTATTTCGGTTCATTGTGCACTTACACCTGAGACAAAATTTAAGTTTGATGCAGGGGCATTTAAAAAAATGAAACCTACGTCAATTTTTGTAAATACGGCCAGGGGGCAAGTCCACAACGAAAAAGACTTGATAGCAGCTTTGGAAAATTCAGAAATTTGGGGAGCCGGCTTAGATGTTACCGATCCGGAACCTATGAGAGCAGACAATCCTTTATTGTCAATGGAACAGGTTGCCGTTACGCCACATATTGGTTCTGCAACCGTTGAAGCACGCAATCAAATGTCTGTTTTTGCGGCTCGGAATATTTTGGCACTTTATAGAGGGGAGCCCATACCATATCCCGTATTTTAAAAATTATGTAGCTTTAAGGGAAATCCCTTTAGTTATGTACAAAAAAATAAGCCTGCTTCTGTTGCTCTTTTATTTTTGCAATGCATGTGCAGAAAAGGATAATGAGTATATCTGGAAAACCAAAGAAGTAAACGTTTCCGCCTATAATTCTGTACACTGGCAAACGGACAACGAGCCTAGTGTAGCGGCTTGGGGAGATACTCTGTTACCTGGCATGAAAGTCATAGCCGTATCTAAGGATTTATTGAATCTTGGCTTAGATCGGGGTACACAGGTTAAGATTAAAGGTTTGGATGGGATCTACGTGGTGATGGATAAAATGAATAGTCGGTGGAAAAACAAAATTGATGTTTATATGGGGACTGATGTAGAGAAAGCTAGGGATTGGGGTAAAAAGAAAATAAAAATTGAATACCGTGTTAAACGGGAAGCGGATATAAAAGAAGAATGATCAACAAGCCCAAAGTACTCGCAGCGCTTTTATGTTGTGTGGCCTTCATACATTGCAAACCGGTTAAGGAGACAATACAAATTCCGGATATAGTAGATAAACCCATTATCTTTGATGAGACCCGAAAAGAGCTCACTTTAGAATATCTTCAGAATAGGTACGGGCTTAAAAAAGAGATACCTACGATAGACCCAAAAATGATAGTTCTTCATTGGACTGTCATCCCTACATTAGAGGAATCGTTTGAGGCTTTTAATCCTTCTGCCTTACCGAATTGGCGTCCGGATATTAAAGACGTTAGCGGTCTAAATGTATCTTCTCAATTTATGATAGACCGCGACGGTACTATTTATCGGCTTTTGCCTGAAACGACTATGGCTAGGCATGTTATTGGACTAAACCATTGTGCTATAGGAGTGGAGAATGTTGGAGGTAGCAAGGCCTTACCTCTTACGGATGCTCAGGTTAAATCTAATATTGAACTTGTAAAGTATTTGTCCAATAAATACGCCATTGATTATGTAATAGGACATTATGAATACACCAATTTTGAAGGACATCCTTTGTGGTTGGAAAAGGATAAGGGCTATCGTACCGTAAAAACCGATCCTGGTGAAGATTTTATGGCTAAGGTAAGACAAGCCACCAAAAACCTTAATTTTGAACCCGTACCACATAAACCAATTACCCAATGAGAGTATTGATTTCCGCTTTGTTTATAATTGCCGGCTTCTATTGTTCAGCACAACAAAAAGATTTGACCACTGCCCTTTACGAGACCTATGAAACGTATAAGGAACCATTACTTCAAACGCGACGTATTAAGCATAAGGATTTACAACCCTTAATAGAAAAGTATAAAGCCAACGGGAAATTCAAAGTGTCAAAAGTGGGTACTTCAATTGAAGGTCGTTCGTTATCATTGATTAGCATTGGTGAGGGCGAAACGGACGTTTTTTTGTGGTCCCAAATGCATGGAGATGAGCCTACGGCTACACAGGCCATTTTTGATATTTTTAATTTTTTTAATAGTGATGATTTCACCTTGGAAAAACAGGAAATCCTAGCTGATTGTACCTTACATTTTTTACCTATGCTAAACCCGGATGGAGCAGAAGTATTTCAGCGTAGAAACCGGTTGGGTATTGATATTAATCGTGATGCACTGCGGCTACAATCCCCCGAAGGGCAAACTTTAAAACGAGTGCGTGATAGCTTAGATGCCGATTTTGGATTTAATCTACATGATCAAAGTACCTATTACAACGCTGAAAGAACCGAAAAACCGGCCACTATTTCATATTTGGCTCCGGCGTATAATTATGAAAAAGAGATAAACGAAAAGAGGGGGAATGCCATGAAGGTCATTGTTTTTATGAACAATATCATTCAGAACTACGCTCCTGGGCAAGTTGGGCGTTACAATGATGACTTTGAACCAAGAGCGTTTGGTGATAACATACAGAAATGGGGTACAAGCACTATTTTAATTGAGTCTGGCGGATATTATAATGATGTTGAGAAGCAGGAAATAAGAAAGCTGAATTATGTTTCTATCCTGTCTGCCATATATACAATTGCCAAGGAAAATTACAAGGACATTGCGATTGCCGCATATGAAGAAATACCAGAAAACGACCGCAAGCTTTTTGATTTTAAAGTTGAAAATGTAACATACCCTCTTTTGGGAAAGGATTACATTTTAGACATTGGTATGAACCGTTTGGAAGTCGATAAAAAAGGACACAATGATTTTTGGTACAGTAGTCGAATTTTGGATCAAGGAGACCTTTCTACTTATTATGGATACGAAACCTTAGACGCAACAGGGTATACCATTACACCAGGTAAGGTGTATCCTAAAGTACAGACTTCGTTTGAAGCTTTGGCAAGTCTTGACATCCCGACTTTATTAAAATCCGGCTATGCTTATGTGCGTGTTGAAAACATTCCTTCCGGAAAACTGGCATCACCTTTTCCTATCCATATTATAGGTAAGAAATATGAAGTGCCAGATTTTTCAATTGAAGTGGGTCTCAACCCAACCTTCCTTCTAAAAAAGGGCGGGCATATTACGCACGCCATAATCAACGGTTTTCTTATCGACCTAAATAGTGATAAGAAAACAAATTTTAAAAATGCAATGATCTACCGGTAAGGGAACTTTAGGTTTTAGTAGCCAAATCTCATAGCCATTTCGGACATTTCCGAGGCGTGAAGGGCTATTCTAAAGTACATTGTAATTACCACTGTAGCTATAATAGTAAATAAAGAAAGGGTTAAAGCCTGGTACCATTTAGGCATTCCTTCTAAAGCGGTATTCTTGATAATTGTTGTTAATACATCCATGTGTTCTAATTTTGCCATTTCATTTAGCACAGCATTTGTTCTAAGGATGTAGGTGTTCATTTTCGAATATGGGGGTACTCGTTGTTCTTTAGACAACGAAGTAGTCAAAAACCCTACTTAATATTGTTTTAATTCGTTAAACGGCATAAAAAAAGGGAGAACGGTATGTTCTCCCTTTTTCAATCACCAAGTTTATAAGCTCGGTTATAAATATGTCTTAAAGCGACTCAGCATCTAAAAGAGCAAAGAACTTGTTTAAGTTTGGAATGATAACGATTTTAGTACGTCTGTTCGTAGCTCTGTTCTCTCTAGTGTCATTCTCTACCAATGGTAAGTAGCTACTTCTACCGGCAGCGATCATTTTTGTAGGATCAACATTGTATTTGTTTTGAAGGATGTCTACAACGCTAGTAGCACGTTTTACACTTAAGTCCCAGTTGTTACGGAACATCTCAGTGCTAATAGTTTTAGAATCGGTATGACCTTCTACCATAACTTCCATGCTTGGCTCAGAGTTGATTACTTGAGCTAATTTTTCAAGAATCTTGTTAGCTTTACTGCTTACACGGTAGCTACCACTGTTAAAAAGAAGTTTGTCAGAAATGTTGATCATAACAACAGTCTTGTCAATATTTACATCCACGTCATCATCATCATCAGAGATAGATTTTTTAAGGTTGTAAGATATAGCCAAGTTCATAGAATCTTGTAAAGTTTCCGCTCCTGCCAATTTTGTAGGATCAACTTTTGCAAGCGTAGCTCTCATCTTCGCTTTGGTGTTGTTGCTCATTACGGCAACATCATCAACAGAAGTCATTTGGCTATCATTAATTTCCTTTAAAGAATTAATTTTAGAATTGTACTCTACAACACGAGCTTCTATCTTAGACATTTTACCTTCAAGTTCTTCTTTCTCAACTTGGGTCTTTGTTAAAGCGCTTTGTGTTTCAGATAAGTTATTCTCAAGAGCAACATATTTTTTCTTAGAAACACAAGATGCCATTAACGTAACGGCAAGCGTACTTAGGATAATTGATTTTTTCATTTTCAAATGTTTTGTTATAAAGTATATTGATTCATTAGTAATACGAAGCAGGTTTACAATTGGATGTTAAAGACTATTAACATTTTTCGACTATCTGTCTTGTAATTACGATGAGTTGTAGTGTAATGCTTTGATTTTGAGACGCCACTGTTTTTGTGTGGCATAAAAAAAAGACACCTAAATTAGGTGTCTTTTTTATTTTTTTAATGGGTATTACAAGCTATTCACAGCCTCCGGTAAAGCCATCGGCATTAAATTTGGTCTGAACAGCACCTTGTAAGCTACCTTTTTGAACTTGAATGGCCAGATTGTTATCGCCACCTCTTTTTGGGCTACAGTACTCAAAAAGATAAAAACTACTTGCTCTTTCGGAAACCAAATCAGAAATTTTATTGAAGGTATCTTCCAGTTCTTCTTTGTTCGCAGCAAACTCACTAGAGGTTTTTCCAATAGCGGTTAATGCCTCTGTGTCTATCTCGCCGCCTAAACCAATGGTAAAAAAGGAAATGTTAGGGTCTGCTGAATCTACCTTTTTCTGAGCGGCATCTTTTGAATAACGTGATGCCTGATCTTTACCATCCGTAAATATAACTACAGAAGCAGCTCCAATTTTTTCACCTTGAGTACTTGCGTTCAACAGTTCGGTTGCTTTATCTGTAGATTTAATAACGGCACCATAAAGGTCTGTGGAGACGTCGCTACTAATATCCTTATTAATGCCTGCAATAGCTTCCGTCAATTCTGATTTTTCAGAAGTTAATGGGTTTAGTTCATGCAAAATATCTTCACCATCAAACCAATAAATTGCCATTTTATAAGATTCTTGTGTTGTAGCCGGCATTACGGTATTTACAAAACTTGTACTAGCGGTCTTTAACTCTTCAAGACTGCCACTTAAAACACTGTTACTTAAATCTAAAATCAACAAAGTGTTACTGGAAAATATTTGTTCGTTGGGCGAAATTCTAGCATTGGATTCTGAAGTAGAAATGGTATTGAAACAATCATCATTTCTTCCTTGCTCATAAATAGTAAATTGATCAGCCGTTAATCCTGATACTGGGCTACCATCGCTACTAGAAACTTTAAAGAAAATAGATACTTTACCTGGATCTGTTGTGTATTGGTCTTGTATGGAGAGAATTAAATCATTTTCGCCTAAGTCAAGACATTTATCTACGGATTGCCCTTCTCCAAATCCATCACCTGTATTCAAGGCATAATTTACATCATCATCGGCATTCCCGCAGGAAATGAATAAAGTAATAGATAGAAAAAGCAAAACAAGTTTTAAGGAGGAATTCATTTTCGAGATTTTTACGTTCAACCATCACAACGCTAATTTTCAATTTAAAGTATGAAGACATTAAAAAATTGTGTTAAAGATTGTTAATACTGTAAAATAGGCGACTAGACCGCTTATTTGAAAATTTGAAAAATCAGAAAATGAAGATTGGAAGTTGACGGTAAAGTATGGCAATAACCTTCTTATATAGACTCCAAAGAAATTGTTAAAATAAGATTGAAAGGTTAATTTTTTAATACCTTGTAAATATCTAATACTGAAACAAAACAAAAACGATATTTATGCCAACGTATCAACTAACTGTAAACGGAAAAGCTCACACGGTAGAAGCTAGTGAAGACACCCCATTGTTATGGGTTTTACGAGATCATTTAAACATGGTCGGCACAAAATTTGGTTGTGGTATTGCACAATGTGGAGCCTGTACGGTTCATGTTGAAGGTAATGCTACACGAAGTTGTTCTTTGCCCGTTGCATCTGCGGTTGGTATGAGTATTACAACTATAGAAGGTCTTTCCGAAGATGGTTCTCATCCAGTACAACAAGCTTGGAAAGAGGTAGATGTTCCACAATGTGGATACTGCCAAGCAGGTCAAATGATGACCGCTTCCGCTTTTTTAGCCAAAAACCCAAGCCCAACGGAAGAAGAGATCAAAGACGCAATGAACGGTAATATTTGTAGATGTGCCGCATACAACCGTATTAAAAAAGCGGTAGGCGTGGCTGCTGAAAAAATGGCCTAAATAATACTATTACGCTTTTGTAAAATCCAAAAGCCGCAATTCTATAATATACTGCTCATGTCAAAATCATCTATACAATTTAGTCGAAGAAATTTTTTACGCACGTCATCTTTGGCGAGTGGGGGCCTTTTAATTGGTTTCAACCTGTTTACCGCATGTAAGTCCGATGTAAAACCACCGGTTGATTTGGCCGATTTGCATTACAACGATTTTAATGCCTTTATAAAAATAGCCAAGAATGGTGCGGTCACTATCTTTTCACCCAATCCTGAAATTGGACAAGGTGTAAAAACTTCTATGCCAATGATTATTGCCGAGGAACTGGATGTTTCTTGGGATAATGTTTATGTGCAACAGGGAGTTCTTGATACCAAAAACTATACAAGACAAATTGCCGGAGGTAGTCAATCCATTCGTTTTGGATGGGATGCGTTGCGTCAAACAGGGGCTACTGCAAAACAAATGTTGGTGAATGCCGCAGCTGCGCGTTGGGGTGTAGATGCATCAGAACTTTCCGTAAGTGAGGGAGTGATCAATAACAAAGCTGGTGAAACTTTAAGCTATGGCGATGTTGTAGATGAAGCCTCTGTTTTGGAAGTACCTGAAAACGTTAGCCTCAAAGAACCTAAAGATTATAAAATAATTGGTACGGATAGGCGTAACGTAGATATAGATAAAATTGTTACGGGTCAACCATTATTTGGTATTGATTATAAGGAAGAAGGAATGCTTTATGCTTCCGTTCTTAGACCACCGGCCTTTGGGCAGGAATTGGTTTCTTTTGATGCAACCGAGGCTAAAGCCCTGCCAGGAGTGGTAGATGTTATACAGATTGGTGATAAAGCAAAGGCGCTTTTGGGTGGTGAAAAAGTAAATTGGACCGCCCAATTAAGTGGCAGTGGTAAAGTTGTTGTTTTAGCAAAGACTACTTGGGATGCTTTTAAAGGTAAAAAAGCTATTAAAGCCGTATGGTCAGATGCTACACCTTTAGAAAGCACTGAGTTTCACGATGAAAAGTTGACAGCGCTTCTAGACGGTAAAGATTTTGTTACCATGAGAAAAGATGGTGATGTTAATAAAGCCTTCGCTGCGGCGGATAAGGTTTTGGAGCGTACTTATGAGTCGCCTTTCTTGCCTCATAACTGTATGGAACCCATGAACTTCTTTGCCAATGTAACCGATGAAAAAATCCATTTGGTAGGTCCTGTTCAAACTCCAGAGGATGCGGCTAATACAGTTGCTGAACTATTGGGACGTGACGTAGAGGATATTCACTTGGAAATGACCCGAATGGGTGGTGGTTTCGGAAGAAGACTTTATGGCGATTTTGTATATGAAGCAGCAGAAATTAGTGATGCCATTAGAAAACCGATAAAAATGGTTTCTTCTCGAGAGGATGATATGTCCACAGGTGTATACAGACCGGCAATTAAATACAGAATTAAAGCGGCTATAAAAGATGGTCAGTTAACGGGTTATCAATTAAAAGAGGCGGCCATTAACGGAAATATGTATGGGTTGATTCCAAATTTCTTTCCAGCGGGTGCCGTTGAGAATTACCAAGTAGATGTCGCTAATTATAAGAGTAATATTACCACAGGTGCATGGCGTGCGCCATACACGAACTTCCTAGCATATGCAGAGCAGAGTTTCTTTGATGAACTTGCCGAAGAAATGGAAGTAGATAAAATTAAGATGCGCTTGGACCTTTTGGAAAAAGTAAAAGGTACGGATGATGAGCGAATTCAATATTCGCCGGAGCGCATGCAAAACGTTATAAAAATGGCTGTAGATAAGTCTGGTTGGGGCAAACAGCCTAAAGGCACATACCAAGGTTTTGTGGCTTACTATTGCCATAATACGCACGTTGCGGAAGTTGCCGATGTTCAGATAGAAAATGGTCTTCCGGTAGTTAAAAAAGTAACCTGTATTGTAGATTGTGGTATTGTAATAAATCCAATGGGAGCATTAAACCAGATTGAAGGTGGTGTTGTAGATGGTATAGGACATAGTATGTACGGTAGTTTCGGTTTCGAAAACGGAAAGCCAACAGCCAATAACTATGATAAATATCGTTTGGGGCGTATGAAAGAAGCTGCGGTTGTTGAAACGCATTTGGTACAGAACGAGCTTTCACCAACAGGATTGGGAGAGCCTACTTTGCCGCCTGCAGGAGGAGCAGTAGCCAACGCGCTTAAGGCTGCAACGGGTAAAAGAGCTTATAAGCAGCCTTTTATTCAAGATGTAGAATTGTGGAAGGTGAAAGAAGAAGAAATATTGGGCTAGGGAATAAGACCTCTATAAAAAATTCATTTTCTTTAATCGACTCCAATTTATATGACGCATGAACTAAAAAACATAATTAGGGCTTATAAAGCCGCAAAAGAAAAGAAGCAAAAGACCGTCCTCGCGACGGTCGTTGCTTTAGAGGGCTCCTCGTATCGGCGACCCGGAGTACGTATGCTTATACGTGAAGACGGAAAGAGAGTTGGAGCGGTAAGTGGCGGTTGTGTAGAGAAAGAAATCGTTAGACAAGCGGAAACCGTTTTTACGGATGATATGCCTAAAATGATGATTTACGACGGGCGCTATCGATTGGGTTGTGAAGGCATACTGTATATTCTAATAGAGCCCTTTGTTCCGAGTATTACTTTTCTTGATGCTTTTGAGTTTACATTGAAAAGTAGAAAGAAATTTAAAATCATCTCTTCTTTTACAAAGGAAGAAGGAAGTTATACTGATCTAGGTTCGTTTTTTGTTTTTAATGGAGAAAAAATTGGCCTAAAGGACGATGCTGTTTTGAGTAGCGATAGAGCTGTATTTGAACAGCAAATGAACCCTTGTTTCAAATTGATTATTATTGGTGCTGAACACGATGCGGTGCAACTATGTTCGTATGCATCGTTAACGGGTTGGGAAGTAACTATTGTAGTTTCCGCGGCAGAGGAAAAAAGTATTACAGATTTTCCTGGAGCTAATCTTTTCCTGACCGAAGAACCCGAAACATTATCCATTGACACGATAGACAATCAAACTGCAATCGTTTTAATGACACATAGTTATGTGCGCGACTTAAAGTATTTATTGGCTATTAAAGAATCAAGTCCTGTGTACCTGGGATTGTTGGGTCCCGCAAAGCGAAGGGAAAAATTATTAAATGAATTCATGGAGCATTACCCTGAAGTTTCGGATGCTTTTTTTGATGTAATTCATGGTCCCGCCGGGTTGGATATTGGCGCTGAAACAGCTCAGGAAATTGCCATGGCCATTTTATCGGAAATACTTTCGGTTACAAGAAATAAAGAACCCATAATGCTCAAGAACAAATTAGGAAGAATACATACCTGATGAAGAGTTTGTCAAACAATCAAATCACCATCATAATTTTGGCCGCAGGAGCTTCTTCGCGAATGGGAAGGCCAAAACAATTGCTGCCTTGGGAAAAGACGAGTTTGTTAGATCACGCTATCCGGACCGCAAAATCTTCCGATGCCATGGAGGTAATTACAGTTTTAGGGGCTAATGCAGACTTAATAAAATCTCACCTTAAGGAAGGAGAGGCATATATTGAAAACCCCTTGTGGCAATCTGGTTTGGGTAGTTCCATTGCTTGTGGGGTAACAGAGTTGCTTCAATCGGGTAAAGCTATTTCAGGAGTGCTCATAATGTTGGCGGATCAACCTTTGATTGATTTTAAGTATCTAAACTCCTTGATTCGCACATCAACTGAAAACAAGAATAAAATAATCGCTACCGCATATAAAAATAGGGCAGGAGTGCCCGCTCTTTTTCCTAAAATATATTTTGATGACCTTTTAAAGTTGAATAAGGATTTTGGAGCAAAACAGCTTTTAGAACGGGAAGGGAATGAAGTTATAACCATTTCCACAGGGCATTGTATAATGGATATTGATACGGAAGAAGATTACGAACAAATAAAACAACGGAATGAAACTGAAATTTAATATAGCTTTTTTAGTAATGGTAACTAGTGGTTTGGCTGCTCAAGAAATGAGTTTTGAGGAATATAATCCAAAATCTACGCTGGTTGTACCGGGGAATGAGATAAAGAAAGCTAAGTATCCCTTTATTGATATTCATAGCCATCAGAGAAACATGAGTGCGCAAAGTCTTAAAAGCTTGGTTACGGATATGGATGCGTTAAATGAGGGAGTCATGGTTAATCTAAGCGGTGGCTCGGGCAGTAAACTCGCGGAAAGTGTAGATAACATTGTAGAGAATTACCCCAATAGATTTGTTGTTTTTGCCAATGTAGATTTTGATGGTGCGGGAAAGCCGGGTTGGGCGGAAAAGACAGTGGCGCAACTGGAAACGGATATTAAAAAAGGCGCAAGAGGTTTAAAGGTATTCAAAAGTTTGGGCCTAAGGAATATGGATAGTGATGGAAAACGCCTGGCCGTAGATGATGCCCGTTTGGACCCTATCTGGGCGAAATGCGGAGAACTAGGTGTTCCCGTGCTGATTCATTCCGCAGACCCGAAATCCTTTTGGGACGATATGAATTCTGATAATGAAAGATGGTTGGAGTTGAAAACACATTCGCGCAGAAAGCGTTCCGATACGGATCCTGCGCCTTGGCAACAGATTATTGATGAACAGCACCGTATGTTCAAAAAGCATCCCAAGACAAAGTTTATCAATGCCCATATGGGATGGTATGCCAACGATTTAAAACAATTAGGAGGCTATCTAGATGATATTCCAAATATGTATGTAGGCATAGCGGCCGTAATAGCTGAATTAGGACGTCAACCACAAAATGCGAGGGCTTTTTTCATAAAGTATCAAGATCGAATTTTATTTGGTAAGGATAGTTGGAAACCAGAGGAGTTTCCTACCTATTTTAGGGTATTGGAGTCCAATGACGAATATTTTCCCTATTATAAAAAATACCATGCTTTTTGGGCCATGTACGGTTTGAACTTGCCTGATGAAGTTCTAAAAAAAGTCTACTATAAGAACGCCCTTAATTTAGTTCCCGGATTGGATAAAAGTTTGTTTCCTGAAGACTAATTGACTTAGGTCTTTTATTAAATTCGTAGAAAATCTTAACGCTTAACTTTTGCGAATAGCTTAAAAACTAACGAAATTAAAACCCTAAACCCTAAACCCTAAACCCTAAACCCTAAACCCTAAACCCTAAACCCTAAACCCTAAACCCTAAACCCTAAACCCTAAACCCTAAACCCTAAACCCTAAACCTATGTGCACAAAGGCTCATTGCTTTATAATTCCGCCTTATTTACTTGAGAAACTGGCCAAACACGGCAATAACAGTTGTAAAAGAGCTTTAAACGATTCGGCTAGAATTGTTGAACGTAGGCGAAGTAGTCTCAACAATCTTTTGTTACGTAACGAAGCAGAGGGCAATGGAGACCGTTTTATTTATGATTCTAAAAACCAGTTTGAACAACGGTTGGAATTGGTAAGAAAAGAAGGTCAAGACGCTATTGAAGATGAAAGCGTAAATAAGGCATATGATACTTCCGGTTTTGTTCGTAAATATTTTCAGGAGACTTTTGGACTAAATTCTATTGATGGTAACGGATTGGATATTATTTCCAATGTGCATTATGGCGAAGCATATAACAATGCGTATTGGGACGGAGATGAAATGACGTATGGAGATGGTGATGGAAGGGAATTTACGGATTTTGCAAGCGCCATAGACGTCGTTGCCCATGAGCTTGTACATGGCGTAACCCAGTTCTTCGCCAACTTGGAGTATCAAAGTCAGCCAGGGGCGCTCAATGAGCATTTTTCGGATGTTTTTGGTACGGTTATCAAGCAAAAATATTTGGAACAAGATATTTCTGAGGCAGATTGGTTGATAGGAGATAGTGTAGTGACGGAAGAATTTCCTGGTGTCGCTATTCGTTCTATGAAAGCACCCGGTACGGCAAACGATTTTGATACACAACCGGACCATATGGACAATTATTATAATGGAATGGGAGATAATCAAGGTGTACATATTAATTCGGGTATACCTAATAAAGCTTTTTACCTCAGTTGTCTTGAAATAGGTATTGATGACTGTGCATTGATTTGGTTCGAAACATTGAAATCGCTTTGGCGAACGGCAGATTTTAATGACATGGTAGAAACACTGGTCAGTACCGCACAGCAGCTTATTTCGGAAAATAGAATTTCTGAAAATGCAGTTGAAGCCATAAGCAATAGTTTCTCTCAAGTAGGTCTAACCCCAATTGTAGTCTAATGAAATATCAAATTAACATAGAAGGAGGATTTACGGGTATTCCCAAGCAATTTGAGGGGGAAGTAAAACTCGATAAAAACAAGGAAAGGGAAATGCTGGACGCAGTTGCGGAAAAACGTGAGGACCATAGTCACCTAAGAGATGGATTTACCTATACGGTAAAATTTACTGGCGATGATGGGGTTTATGAATCGCAATTTGGCGAATCCAATCTTCCAAGCTCTATCCGGAGTTTTATAACGGATATTCAAAAAAGCAATGGCTGAACTGCAAGTGCATTAAACAATAGAATGAAGAAACCAGAACTACTTATTTTTGATATAAACGAGACACTTCTAAACATGAACCCGTTGGAAGAAGCTATAAATACGGCTTTGGCTTCACAACACGCATTTGCGTTATGGTTCAGGACATTATTACATTATTCGTTGGTAGAGACCGTAACGGGGAATTATGAAGATTTTAGTGCTATTGCAAAAGCTACGTTACAGATGACCATGAAAAAGTCCGGTAAAAACCTATCTGATGCTGAGTTGGATGCTATTCTGGGAAATATAAAGAAATTGCCGGCACATGATGATGTAAAAGAAGGCCTGAGTCTATTAAAGAAAGCGAATATAAAGTTGGTAGCGCTTTCCAATGGAAATGAAAAAGTGTTGAACGAGCAATTGCAATTTGCCGGTATTGCAACCTATTTTGATGCTATTATGTCCGTGGAAGTTGTTGCACGCTATAAACCTGAAGTCTCACCGTACAATGCCGTTCTTGGAAAAATGAGTGCATCGGCTGAGGACACCATGATGATTGCCGCTCATGGATGGGATATTTTGGGAGCCAAACGGGCAGGCTTGCGAACGGCATTTGTTGCACGTGAAAATCACGCCATTTATCCGTTAAATGGAATGCCGGAAATAGAGGGCGAAACTATTTTGGAAGTTGCCCAAACAATATTGAAAAACTAGAGCTTAACGAGTTCTTCTTTTTCGCTTAAATCACCGTAATCTTGAAAAATACCACAGGAATATTCTTTCTTGATCAATGATTTTTCTTCTTGTTTTTTCTTTCTAGCCAATACTTCTATTTGAGGAGATAAGTAACCCATGTTTTCTATTTTTAAGGTATCGTTAAAACGTCTTCAGTTTAAAATTGTTGTCTTGTTTTTCAATTTTTAGTCGAATTACAATTCAAATGTAAATCTGTATTTTCAATAGCGATATCATTTTACAAAAACTTTGTGATTTGATAATTGAAACCTTGATAATGAACTACATAAAGGTATGCAATGGATTGCGTCATATTGCAAGGAAAAATGATGCAATAACCCAAAAACAGCTTAAAAAAACAGGAGAATTAAGAAATTTGTTGAAGAATCTATAATACTACAAGTTGCTTTTCTATGTAGCTTTTTACAAGCATCAAATTCATTTTTAAAACTAACGCTGCAGAGGGAATATTGTCATCTTCAATTGCGGAGATTATGGCATCATGTTGATCATTGGAATTGTAATGAAAAGAATCGTTGGACATAAAAGCGCGTTCGTAGAAAAACACACGGGTTTTTAGGTCTTTTAGAATTTGTTGAAAAACGGGATTTTTATAATTGGAAGTTAGTAATCGGTGAAACTCCATATAGGCATTTACGCGCTCCAGAGCATCCACGGCATTGGCAATATGGTCTCTTTGTTTTTTGAGTTTTGTAATGGCGGCTTCGTTAAATGTAGATTCTTCTAGAGCAAGAACCTCTAAATGGGCTACAAGCTCATAAAGGTTTTTGGCCTCTTCTGGATTAACGGCGGCAATCACAAATCCACGATTGGGTATGGCTCTTATGATATGGGATTGTTGCAATTGGGTAAGCGCCTCACGTATAGGGGTTACGCTCACTTTTAATTTTCTGGATAAAGCAGCAAGGTTAATTCCTTGTCCGGGCTGTAGGTCCCCCTTTTGCATTTGTCTTAAAAGATGCTCCCGTACTTTGTCCCGTAGTATAATGCTCATTCCCATATCGTAAATATAGTTATCGTATACGATTTGACAATAAATTTTTGCTCAACTATTTATAGTTTGATATCCATTGGACTCTGAGATGATGCATTTTGTCTTAAAACTGGCGCCAAGTATAATAAAATGCAGTAATGGACGTTTTGAGAGCAAAACCTATAAATTTGATTATGAGCTATTTATTTAAAAATGTTAGACCCTACGCACTCGTTATTGCAACTACTCTTTTAGTATTCAGTTGTAGTGATGATGCCGATGAAATTCTAGATAACGAGCAAGATCAAAAAATTGATCAAACTGAAATTAAGACCGTTCTTGAAACGGATGAAATGTCTAGTTCTGCAGATATGATTGTTCAGGACCTCTTCAATAATAGGGAGTCCGGTAAATCAGCGAAAGATGCTTCATGCTACCAGGCGGATTATTCCGATACAGGTTTCACCGTAAGTTTTGACAATTGTTCTGTAGAAGACAATGGTGAAATTCTAAACGGTTCTTTAAGTGTAGTGTACGGCTCGGATAATGATTCTTACGCTTACTCAGTTGTTTATAATGATCTAATGGTGGGAGCAATTGGTCTAGATGGAACAAGAGCTTTTGCAATTAGCCAAGGACAAGATAGTTCCCTTGTTTTTGACGTAACGGTAGATATGACTTTAACTCTTGAAGACGATAAGAAAATATTTGAGAAAGGTTCTAAGTCTTTTGCTTTCATATTTGGTGAAGAAAAGAATATGCTTACTATTGATGGTGAGTGGATTCTAAAATATGGAAATGACACTTACGAGATAGATATTACATCCGATTTGGAAGCTGAATTTGGATGTGATTATATTGGTAGAGGTACTATGGATTTAGACAAAAACGGGTTGGCCGTTTCTGTTGATTTTGGAGATGGTACTTGTGATGATACTGCTACGCTTATTTACCCAGATAGTACGGTTGAAACTATTTCCTTAAAATAAGATTGGCAATAATAATACAAAAAAGAAGCTCT
>NZ_RCNR01000024.1 GCF_009725985.1 Zobellia amurskyensis | reverse complement strand
GGCTCTTTTTTTATAGCACCATTTTATCGTAGGGAATTACCGTACGGTAGCCTTTTTTTATAAAATAATCTGGAGTGTCTTTATTGCCAATGGCAAGAATAAAATCGCCGCCCCAAGCGCCTAAACTTTTTATAGTTCCCAAGTAGTCTGGAAAAAGTTGTTGTTTAATAGTCTTGCTTTGCAGTATTTGCCCTAAAAGGACTTCGTGACGCTCCATTAACGTTTCAAAAGTGGCCAGATCTTGGGTTGTAGAAATGTCTAAGGTCAGCCTTGTTATACTTTCTATAAGTCTTTGACTGTCAAAATTCATTTTCCGGTATTGGGCAATACCTTCCCTACTGTTCTGTTTTTTGTCAAGATGAACAAAGAAAAGTTGTTCTTTGAACTTAGGATTAAAATTTACTGGCTCTATCGTTGGGACTTTATTTTTTACTTGATAAAGAATTGGGTTATTGTTTTGGGCACATGCAATGTCATATCCGCTTCCAGAAAAAGCATTCCATAAAAGTTGAAAAGCATCTACCTCTGCCCATTGGGCAATGTTGTTTATGAGAGTTGATGATGAGCCAAGGCCCCAATCCCGTGGAAAGTCTAGTTTTGTTTCAACTTGTAGCCCCTCCGTATTGGATAAAAAATTTGAGTTTAGTTTTTTCGCTTCCTTTAGAAGATTGAATAGTACGTTATTTACAGATTCTCCTGAAGTTTCTATATTACCCTCTAATAGTTTCTCAATCTCTATCGATGTCTTGAACCAAGTTTCCCCTTTTTCGTCAAGGCTTGTCCATGTCAGCTTATTGTTCGGGGCTGGTGTAACTGTTAAAGATTGTCCATATTTTGTAGGAACAGCAAGGCCAAGGGCGCCGTCCAGTATTGCATATTCTCCTGTAAGAAGTAATTTCCCGTTACTGTAGAACTCTTTTTTCATTTCGTACTCCTCAGCTTTTCAAAAGCTTCTACTACCGCGTTGTGTGTTGCGGAGTGCTTTTTAAAATGATGGGTTAGCGTCTTCTTTTCGTCATCCGTTGCTCCTAATTGGTTTAAAATATTCAATAGGTGCATTTTCATATGTCCTTCTTGAATACCTGTTGTTACCAAAGAACGAACTGCTGCAAAGTTTTGTGCCAATCCAGCAACGGCAACAATCTGCATTAACTCTTGGGCAGATGGTTTTCCTAATATTTCCATGGCAAGTTTTACCAAGGGATGAAGACTTGTAAGTCCGCCAATGGTACCGAGTGCCATAGGAAGCTCGATCCAAAACTTGAAAACGCCATTCTCGATAGCGGCATGGGTTAGACTTGTGTAGTGGCTATCTTTGGCTGCATAGGCATGAATACCTGCTTCTACGGCTCTGAAATCGTTTCCTGTGGCCAGAACAACGGCATCTACACCGTTCATTATCCCTTTATTGTGTGTAACGGCCCTATGCGGTTCAACTCTGGCAATATTTACCGCTTGCACCATTTTTTCGGCAAATTGTTGTGATGTTTCGGTATTGCCGCCTTTAAGTTCTGAGATCGGGCAACTCACTTCCGCCCGAACGAGACAATTAGGTACATAGTTTGATAAAATACTCATTACAATTTCAATGGCCTTTTCCTCCTCGGTAAAAAGAGAAAACAACTGAGCTTCGGCCTTAAAGGTCTTGGCGAATTGTTCAAGGCATGAATTGATGAAATTGGCGCCCATGGCATCAAGTGTCTCAAAGGTGCAATGCAATTGGTAATAGTTTTCTAAGGCGTCGGTTTTGTCTCGTAACTCTATAGTATTGATGCCACCTCCTCGCTTTTCCATGTTTTTGGTAATGGAAGATGCTTCAGAAAGTAGTTTGGGGAGCACTTGGTCAAAGAAAGCGGATAAGTGTTCTTTGTTGCCATGATACATGAAATGTACCTGCCCAATTTTTTCGGTACCAAGAACTTGAGTTTTAAAACCGCCTTTGTCTAGCCAAAACTTAGCTGCTTTGCTTGCCGCGGCAACGACCGAGCTTTCTTCAATGGCCATAGGTATGGCATAAAGCTTGTCATTTATAAGAAAATTTGGCGCTATGCCAAGAGGTAAGTAGTAATTTGTGATGGTGTTTTCTATAAACTCATCATGTAATTGTTGTACGTCTTCGGCTTCGTTCCAGTACCGCTTAAGTAATTTTTTTGCAGCTTCGGGATCAGCTGTATAGTGTGTGGTTAGCCAATCTATTTTTTGCTCTTTGGTCAGTTTGGAGAATCCCTCAATGGGCTTGGTCATAGCATTTGGTTTCAATCCGCAAAGATAATGATATTGAACAATACGTGAGATTGGGATAAACCTCGATAAAACAAGGGATTTTTATCATTTAAAGTTTAATTCTTTGTAAAATTATCACTAAACTTGGGCGATTTAATCTTTTTATAACATTATATGCGCAAATTAGTTTTAAGTATCTCTTTTGTATTCGCCTTTATGGCGTTTTCTTATGCTCAAAAAGAGCAAGTTACGGTAGAGGCAGTGTACGGTGGTGAGTTCTCAATTGAAAGACTTGATGTTCTTAGATCCATGAAAAATGGTAAGCAGTATACCATCTTGAATAAAGGAGATAACGGAGACACTACTATTGATAAGTTTGATTATGCCACTCAGAAAAAAGTGGAAACCATTGTTAGTTCGGCTGATTTACCAGAAATAAATAGTTTTAGCTCGTACCAGTTTAGTGATGATGAGTCTCAAATATTATTGGCCACTGAGCTACAACCTATTTTTAGACGCTCTACTCTTGGTGTTTTCTATGTTTATGACTTAAAGTCGAAAAAATTGACGAAGGTGGCGGATACAAAAATCCAAGAACCTAGACTTGCCCCGGATGGAACAAAGGTTGCATATGTGGCCAAAAACAACCTGTATCTGTTTGATATATCTTCAGGGGATACAAAACAATTGACTACAGATGGAGAAAAGAATAAAATAATCAATGGTGTTACGGATTGGGTATACGAAGAGGAATTTGCCTTTGTCCGTGCTTTTGATTGGAATGCCAACGGGACTAAAATTGCTTTCTTGCGTTTTGACGAAACCGATGTTCCCGAATTCTCTATGGATGTTTTTGGGACAGATTTATACCCAACCCAAGAAACGTTCAAGTATCCTAAAGCAGGTGAGGCAAATGCTAAAGTTAGTTTGCATTTGTTTGATGTAAAGAGTGGTACTACAGCTTCAGTTGATTTAGGTGATTCATATTACGTTCCACGCATTAAATGGATGAACAATTCTAACTACTTAAGTGTTCAGACGCTTAATAGACATCAAAATGATTTGAAATTATATTCTGTAGATGCCAAGAGTAATACCGTTACTGTACTTTTGGAAGAAAAAGACAAGGCGTATATAGATATTACCGATAACCTTACTTTCTTGGCAGATGACAGTTTTATTTGGACCAGCGAAAAAGATGGTTACAATCACATTTATCTTCATGATCAAGACGGTAAGCTTGTCAACCAAATAACTAAAGGCCCATGGGAAGTAACCAGATATTATGGATATGACCAGAACGAAGACAAGGTATATTACCAGTCTACAGAAAACGGTTCCATCAATCGCGGTGTTTATAGTGTTGAAAGTAACGGAAAGAATAAAAAAGCTTTAGTAGCTGCTGAAGGTACGAACGCTGCAGATTTTAGTGCGGATTTCACTTATTTCATTCACACATATTCAAATTCAAAAACGCCTCCTGTTTATACGCTGCATAAAGCACTTAGCGGTAAAAAAGTAAAGGAAATTAAAAACAATAATGCCTTAATTGAAAAATTGAAAGGTTATGAGCTGAGTGAAAAAGAGTTTTCTACCATTACAATTAACGGCAATGAGCTGAATATGTATATGGTAAAGCCGAAGGATTTTGACGCTTCAAAAAAATATCCTTTGTTAATGTATCAATATAGTGGTCCTGGTTCGCAAAGTGTATCCAACAGTTGGTTAGATGCGCGAGATTTTTGGCATCAACAGCTAGCTTCTCAAGGTTATGTGGTTGCTTGTGTTGATGGGAGGGGTACCGGTTTTAAAGGGGCCGATTTTAAAAAATCGACTTACTTAAACCTAGTAAAGTATGAAACTGAAGACCAAATTGCAGCGGGCAAGGAACTAAGTAAACTACCTTATATAGACGAAAACAGAACTGGTATTTGGGGCTGGAGTTTTGGTGGGCATATGGCTACTAACTGTATCCTTAAAGGAAATGATGTTTTTGAAACCTCTATTGCGGTGGCACCTGTTACAACTTGGCGTTTTTATGATACCATTTATACCGAACGTTTTTTACGTACACCAGAAGAGAATCCTGCAGGTTATGACGAGAATTCTCCGTTGAATTATCCTGAAATGTTAAAAGGCGATTATCTATTGGTTCATGGTTCAGGTGATGATAACGTTCATGTCCAGAATTCAATGCGCATGATAGAGGCATTGGTACAAGCCAATAAACAATTTGATTGGGCCATTTACCCTGATAAAAACCATGGAATTTATGGGGGAAATACCAGGGTTCACCTATTTAATAAAATGACGAATTTCTTGCAAGAAAATTTATTGAACTCTAAAAATAGGTCATTCAAATAGCACTTTGTCCAATTCGCTCGAATGATATGGGTATATAGGTTAAATAATCAACAGAAAAGATTATTTTGAGCTAATTTGCCAAACAGATACAGATAAAACAATTTAAAGAAACAGAATAACTTATGATAGCAGCAGATAAGGGAGCACCTCAAAAAGAACTGTTCGGCCATCCCCAGGGCCTTTTCTATTTGTTCTTTGCAGAGATGTGGGAACGCTTTAGTTTCTATGGAATGCGTGCATTACTGACCCTTTACATGGTCGATATAATTTTTGAATCTTTGGCTGAGCGAGATTTTGCTACTGCCGCCGTTTACGCTTCTTATGGTTCGTTGGTGTATGCTTCAACTGTAATAGGAGGTAAGATTTCCGATCAAATATTGGGAATGCGTAATTCAATATTTCTTGGAGGAATTTTAATGTCTGTGGGTCATTTTGTATTGGCCATTGAAAATAACGTAGCATTCTTTCTTGCGCTATCCCTAATAATCGTGGGGAATGGTTTCTTTAAACCTAATATTTCAACTTTTGTAGGAACGTTGTACCCTCCTGGTGATCCTAAAAAGGATTCCGGTTTTACCATTTTTTATATGGGTATTAATATTGGAGGATGGATTGCCCCATTATTATGTGGTTGGTTAGCCTATAAGTATGGTTGGCATTACGGTTTTGGTCTGGCAGGTATAGGTATGTTAACAGGCTTGGTATTCTTTTGGAGCGGAATTAAGAAGAATGTTTTTGGAGATAGAGGGCTGCCACCAAATGAAGAGGTAATGTCAAAGAAGGTAATGGGTATAAAACAAGGTATTCTAGTTCCCGCTTTGGCAGTTCTTTCGGCACCTATAATAGCCTATCTGTTGTCAGCTTACAAATCTCTGGGAGCTGATGGAACTTTTTTCGAAGACCAGAATATCGTAAACATTATATTTAAGCTAATAGGGGTCACTATTTTGGCTTATCTAGGTTATGTGATGTTCAAGGCTACGCTAGACGAACGGAAAAAGTTGTTTGTAGCTATTTTAATTACATTTTTCATGACTATTTTCTGGGGGTTTCATGAACTTTCTGGAAGTGTGATTACACTTTTTGCCGCGCGTAATGTAGAGTTGTCCATTATGTCTGCCGCACAAACCAATTCATTGAATTCAATGTTCATTGTTATTTTGGCGATACCGATTTCAATGATGTGGACGTACTTGAGTAGGAAAAAATTAAACCCAAGAACACCTTATAAATTTGGCTTAGGTCTATTGTTCGCGGGTATTAGCTTCTATATCCTATCGATTAGTGGTGCCAGTGCGAACGAAAATGGTTTAGTTCCATTTGCTTACTTGATATTAATGTATTTTTTAATTTCAATAGGGGAGTTGTTCATGTCTCCGGTAGGCCTTTCTAAGATTACAGATCTTTCTCCTAAGCATATTGTAGCCTTTATGATGGGTGTGTGGTTTCTATCATCATCATTTGCGTTTCAAGTGGTAGGTTTTATAGGGAAACAATTAGCTGTAGAAAGTACGGATAAGAATGTGGGTGGTTTTGATACGTTAGCAATTTATACAGATGGTTTTCTGCTGATTTCCAAATATGCTTTGGGGGCTGGTATTATAGTACTTCTGGCTGCACCGTTTATCAAGAAATTAATGGGCAAGGTCCACTAATTGGCCGGTTCAAAGTAATAAGCTCCCTTTTCGCCTGTAGCGTGAAAAGGGAGCTTTCTTTTTAGACAGGTTTGTTTCCATCTATTTATGTAGGAAGTGTAATTACTGCCATCGGCAACAATATACTTTGGTTTTAATGTAGAAATAGCTCTTTCAAGATTGAGTTTAGGAGACTGTGTGAGAACGAGGTAATCTACGGGTGTTTTCGCTAATGGGTAGACTCCAAGACTATCTATGACCAAAACCGTCTTGCCTTTCCATTTGTAACTGTTCTTAACGGTAGAGTAACTGGTGGTTAAAATTCGCTCAGCTACGCTATAATCATTTATGATGTTCTGTAATCGCAGGGCGTCATGACTTGCGGCCGTTATTTTTTTTCCGCTCTGATGAATGAACGCTGTATTTTTGGTTTGATGGGCAAGAAACAATACATTTTTTTCGGATGTTTTATAGTTGGTATAAATCCCCCAAAGCTGAAATCCTACAATAAAAGTAGCCAATGCGATAGCCTTTTTAAAGGTGGGACGAGTTAATAGAATTACGAAACAAAAAAGAATGGAATAGGCCAATATCATCTGAACATTGTCAAAAGAAATATTTTTGAAAATAAAAGCCTCTTGTTGAGCGACCCAGCTAATAATGGAATTCATCCATCCGATTAAAGTATCATAGATTACTACCAGAAAATTGGGCAATATGTCTATTAAGGATAGTAAGATGACGAGAATACCCATTCCCAAAATAATTCCCAGTGCAGGAACAATTAGTAAGTTGCTTATAAAAAACAAACCGGGAAATTGATGAAAATAAAACAAGCTTATAGGCAGAACGCCTAGCTGTGCAGCTATACTTACGGATAGCAATTGCCAAATTTGACGTAAAATTTTATTTTTAGGAAACCACAATTTTTGAAAAAGTGGATAAAGCCAAACAATTGCCAGTACAGCGGCATAACTCATCTGGAATCCTACTTGGAAAAGTAAATTAGGATTTATGACCAACAAAATAAAGAACATGGACAGCGCCAGAATGTTAAAGGTATTTTTAGGTCGATTTAGATACATGCTATAGGCCACAAAAGAAAACATGGTCACCGCCCTGACGACAGATGCGGATAATCCCGAAAGTAACGCAAACCCCCAAAGTAAAATTACAATTAAAACTATTTTTATGGTTTTCCCTTTGGGAAGCCGTTCAATAGGCCTTAAAAGAAACTGTAACAGCAGAAGTAGAATTCCAATGTGTAGCCCTGAAACAGCCAAAATATGTACAGCTCCGGCATTTTTATAATCCGTGTAGGTCTCTTCTGAAATATCGTTACGCTGCCCAAGGAGTAAAGCCTGAATAATACTTAGCTCATTTTTTCCAAAATTGGCTTTTCGCAATCTGGTTATTATATGGGCGCGCGCCTTTGCGGCCAAACCATATAAGCTAACGGAAGGATTTTTAAGAGAAATGAATTCATCATTTTTTAATCGAAATTGATGTGATACACCTAAGCCTTCTAAGTAGGATTTGTAATTGAACTGATGTGGATTCAGCGGGCCTCTGATTTCTTCTGGAGAACCATAGAATATCAAATCATCATCTACTTGGAGCTTTTGAATTGTAGTGTCATTTGTTAAGCTGAGCAAGACTTTTCCTATTGCATATTTTTGGTCTAGAGTTTGTATTCTGGCAATATATCTATCGGAGAAGGTGGTAGGTTTCAATACTTCGGAAATTTTGATACGCCATGTATGATTCCCCGAAAAATCCAGATTAAGATAATGACCTGATTGGTTTTGAGGTAGTGCAAGCGATGTAGCGAATATGCCGATACAAAAAGTTGTCAGAACAGCTATATAGCCAAAAATAGGAGATTCATTTTTCGCATCCTTGAAACGAAAAACAGCTAAAATTATAAGAAGAACAAGACAGGTTGATAAGGGGAAGGTTGTTTTAAAATTGAAATAATTGCCAGCTATAATACCCAAAACCAAAATTAATGTGAGTTTGATGGGTATGAAGCGTAATAATTTCATTTACAGAATTCTGGTAGCTTTTATAAATGCACTGTTCCAATAACCCTCACGTAAGGAGGAAACGATTACACCTCGCGAGGAAGAGGCATGAACAAATTTGATTTCATCATTTTTTACGGATACTACCATGCCCACATGGTTAATACGTTTACTGCGTTTGCTGGTTTTAAAGAAAAGTAGATCTCCTTTTTCAACATCGCCAACTCGGATATTTTTTCCTTCTTCTGCCATGTGATATGAAGTACGGGGCAGTTTAATGTCATTTTCTCCAAATGCGACATAGAGCAAACCTGAGCAGTCCATTCCCTTTTTTGTTGTTCCGCCGAATTTATAGCGTACACCTGAAAATTTCAAGGCAGAATCAATGACATCATCAACCTTTGAGTGCTTTATGGGAATAGTTCTTTTAACGGGGACACGCTCTCTTTTTGGAACATCGGGTTTAGCCGCAACCGTTATTTTACGGGGTGTATTTTGAACTGCTTTCTTTTTTGAAGCCCCGCAACTGGCAACCAGACAAATAATTAGAATGTAACAGAATTTACGAAGCATGTATGTGATTGCTTTTCTTGATGACCATCAAGGGTACGTACCAAAATTAAACATTTTCTATTATACGAGTAGCGGCATTGTCGCTAGCGCCTCTACCACCTAGTTTTTTTTCAAGCTCGTTATATGCGAGAATTTGTGCTTTTCGAGCTGGCCCTTCGGTTATTTTCTTTAGTTCGGTCCTGATATTGTTGGTGGTCAAATCATTTTGAATAAGCTCTTTTACAACCTCTTTTTTCATAATGAGGTTCACAAGAGAGATGTACTCAAGAGTAATAATACGTTTAGCAATCTGATATGATAACCAGTTAGCTTTATAGCAAACAACCTGGGGTACTTTAAAAATAGCAGTTTCTAATGTAGCCGTACCACTGGTAACCAAAGCCGCATAGGAAATACTCAAAAGGTCATAGGTCTTGTTGATTATAAAATTTACGCTTGGGTTTTTTAGGAAAGGCTGATAAAAGTCGCGGTCAAGGCTGGGTGCTCCGGCAATGACAAATTGATATTCCGGAAAATCTTTGACCACGGATAACATTAAAGTCAGCATCTTTTGAACTTCTTGTTTTCGACTGCCAGGCAACAGGGCGATAATTGGCTTTTCTGGGTCTAAATTATGCTCTTTTCGGAATGTATGTTCATTAACGGGGTCTCTATCTTCAATGGCATCTATGAGCGGGTGACCTACAAAGTTAACTGGGTAATTATGTTTCTTTTCGTAAAAATCCTTTTCAAAAGGAAGGATAACATGCATGGCATCAATATCTCTTTTGATGTCTTTAATACGCCCTTCCCTAGACGCCCATATTTGTGGAGAAATGTAATAATTGGTTTTGAAACCTAATTCTTTTGCCCATTTGGCAATACGTAGATTAAAACCGGAATAGTCAATAAAGACAATTACATCTGGCTGAAATTTTTGAATATCGGCCTTACAGAATTTAATGGCTTTAGCTATTGTACCTAGATTCATCAGTACTTCTAGAAAGCCCATAAAGGCCATTTCTTTGTAATGTTTTACCAAAGTACCACCAGCTTGTTGCATAAGGTCGCCTCCCCAAAAACGAATGTCCGCTTCAGTATCTTTAGATTTTAGGGCTTTCATAAGGTTGGAACCGTGTAGGTCTCCTGATGCTTCGCCTGCTATTATATAGTACTTCATTACAAATTCAATACAGTTTATACCTGCCTTTAAAAAGGAGAACTCGGTTATGGTAAAATTCGTATGCCCTTTTCGTTAATTTGCGGCTTAAAATATTTTATAGTACAGAATGGCAAGTGCTGTAAGAAGGGTGGCTATAAGAACTCCTTTTGCCCTGTTATCTCTTTTGATTCGTAAAAACCCAAAAAATGCAACAAGGTTTAAAATAGCTCCTAGGGCCAAAAGACTGCCAATATGACCTTGTTGAACTGCAGCCTTAAAGGTTTCAGTTATGCCAAACTCTGAAAATAATAGAATATAAAGTAGAGTGCCAATGGTATTGGCTATTATGCCTACCAAAAAACCAGTGGCAAGTTCTTTTTTAATGTTCATGTTTTTTAAGTTCATTCACTATTGTTTGGTGGTACAAAGGTATACTTCTATTGCGGATTCTAAATTAGTCAAATTGCCAGCCGTTCAATTGTTGAATGGCGTGATGCGCGGTAAGATCAAATTGGGTAGGAACAACAGATACATAATTGTTGGCCAATGCCCACTCGTCCGTATCCTCGCCTTTGTCCAGTAATTCAAATTCACCTGTTAGCCAATAGTAGTCTTTGCCCCCTGGATTTGTACGTTTGTCAAACTTTTCTTTCCAGTTGGCGCGTGCTTGTCTGCAGATTTTTATTCCTTTAATTTCTTTCTTTTTGGCCTTTGGAATATTAACGTTCAGTACAACCCCTTTAGGGATTCCATTTGCTAAAGATTCACTCACGATTTTTTTGATGATTTCTCCGGCTTGGTCAAAATCGGCATGCCATGAGTAGTCGCACAATGAAAAACCTATCGCGGGAATACCTTCTATACCTGCTTCAATGGCAGCGCTCATGGTTCCTGAATAAATTACGTTTATAGAAGAGTTAGATCCGTGGTTAATGCCACTCACACAAATGTCCGGTTTACGGTCCAAGAGTTCTTGGAGTGCCATTTTTACACAATCGGCGGGTGTGCCACTACAGTTATATTCTTCTGATGCACCATGTTTTTTGTCAACTACAATTTTATTTGCAAACAACGTGTTGTCTATAGTTATGGCGTGCCCTTGACCGGATTGTGGACCATCTGGAGCAACCACCACAACATCTCCCAATTCCTTCATATACCGAATCAAAGCACGTATGCCCGGAGCGGTAATTCCATCATCGTTTGTAACTAAAATTAAAGGTTTTTTCATGCCGAATACTTTATAGCACAAAAATACGTTTTACAGAACACAACAACCTAAGTTCGTTTAACAAAAAATTAGTGTATCAGCTCCAAAGGTGGCATGGTTTTTTCAGTATCTTAGGGAATTCATTACTTTTAAGTGTGAAAAATGCAATCTTCCCCAAGATTGGTTATTTTAAAATTTCGAAAATAAAATATATGAAAAGGAATCTTGCCTATTCTCTTTTGGTAATGCTTATATCGGTTGCATCGTGCAGTTTTACCAACAAGTCTTTTGAAACTGATGACAAAGACAAATTACTTTTAGACCTTATTACTTATGTACTTGAAAAGGGACATTACGAACCCAAAAATATTGATGATGATTTCTCGGTAAGTGTTTTTGAGGATTTTATTGATGTATTGGACCCAACTAAAAGGTATTTTTTAGAAGAGGACGTTAAGGAATTTGAACAGTACAAATTTCAATTGGACGATCAAATTAAAAGTACGGATATTTCGTTTTTCAATCTAGTTTATGATAGACTGGTACAACGAATGGATGAAGCTAAAGTTTTGTATAAAGAGGTATTGGAAAAACCTTTTGATTACAACAAAAAGGAAAGCATTAATATCGATTACGAGAAAATGAGTTTCGCAGCTTCTAGAAAAGAGCTTAAAGAGCGTTGGAGACAACAACTTAAATATGCAACTTTAGGAACCTATGACTCTAAAATGAAGGGAGTTGAAAGGGGAGATGCTTTGGATGGAAAAGATGGTTCTGAAAAATCAAAGCCAATGACACCCAAGGAAGCGGAAAAATCTGCAAGAGTATCTACACAAAAAACTTTAGACGAATTTTTTGATTTTGTAAATGATTTAGAGCGTAAAGACTGGTTCGTACAATACATAAACACTATTGTAGATGAGTTTGATCCACACACCTATTACTTTGCTCCTGATGAAAAGGATAAATTTGATACCAGCATGTCAGGTAAGTTTGAAGGTATTGGTGCAAGGTTACAGAAAAAACCGGAGGGCGCTAAAATTGTTGATATTATTTCTGGAGGTCCAGTATGGCGTGATGCTCGTTTAGAAGTTGGAGATCAAATTTTAAAAGTTGGGCAAGAAGGTGAAGAAGCTATTAATATTGTAGGCATGCGTCTAGATGATGCTATAAAGTTGATAAAAGGCCCAAAAGGAACCATTGTAGAACTTACCGTTCGTAAAATAGATGGGTCTCTAGATACGGTAGAGCTTACAAGAGATGTTGTTGAACTTGAAGAGTCTTTTGCGAAATCTGCAAACATCATTAAGAGCGATGAAAAATTCGGTATTATTGATTTGCCTAAGTTCTATGTAGATTTTGATGATTACACGGAAAGAAACGCGGCTACTGATGTAGCTAAAGAAGTAGAGCGATTAAAAGAAGAAGGTGCTGAAGGTCTTATTATAGATTTGAGGGATAATGGCGGCGGTTCTTTAAAGACTGTTGTTGAAATGGCAGGCCTCTTTATTAAAGATGGGCCAATAGTTCAGGTTCGTTCTTCAGGAAAAGGTAAGGATGTATATGACGATAAAGATGAGCGAATTCAATGGGATGGTCCACTTGTAATTTTAGTTAATGAATTATCTGCTTCGGCTTCCGAAATATTGGCAGCTGCTATGCAAGACTATAAAAGAGCTATTGTAATAGGTAGTAAACAAACTTTTGGTAAGGGAACCGTACAGAACGTAATTCCTTTAGATAATATAGTGCGAAGCAATGAGCATGGTGATTTGGGAGCGATTAAATTAACTACCCAAAAGTTTTATCGTATTAATGGTGGGTCTACCCAACTAGAAGGAGTTAAAAGTGATGTTGTTGTACCGGACAAGTATAGTTATATAGATTTAGGTGAGAGGGATCAAGCAAACCCGTTAAAATGGGATAAAATTTCTCCTGCGGACTATAAGCCATGGGATGGTTATATAGATTATGAGCAGACCATTGCCAATAGTACAAAAAGAATGGCAGGTAATTCACAGATTAAATTGATAGAAGAAAATGCAAAATGGTTGAAGGCGGAAAGCGATCAAATGGAAATTTCTTTAAACTATGATGCTTACCGTGCCGATGAAAAGGAGCACAAGAAAAAAATGGATTACTTTAAAGCAATAGGTGAGTATGATTCTAAGTTATCTTTTGAGTCGTTAAAGTACGAAGAGCAATTGTTCACAAAAGATTCTGTATTACGTGAAAAACGTGATAGATGGCACAAGACCTTAGCTAAAGATGTCTATGTTGAAGAGGCTGTGAATGTACTTGAAGATTTAAAGAATAATAAAATTGCACACAGTAAATTGGCCGCAGTTAAAGGATAAAAGAGAATAATTTTATATCAAAAGCCCTGATGCATTTGTATCAGGGCTTTTTTATTTAGAAAAATTGGCAGCTAAATCAGTCTTTGTATGTTTGCTGAATTTCGTGAGCAGTAGTTTAATTTTAGGGTCAATATGGTTCTGGCAAAATGGTTTCTTAGGATTGTTGTAGTAGTAATTTTTGAATGCTGCAAGAGAGGGTTTAAATGCATTAAACGGAAACACTTTAGTAATTAATTGTTCCTCAAAATTTATTTGTAGCTCTTCTAAAATGCCATTTGCTTCACTCGCTTGCTTGTTCGAAAAAGTATAGATAGCAGAGCGATATTTGTTACGCATACTATGGTTAGATGCACTTTTGTGTGTGTAAAGGTGTATCTCAATCAGGTCTTTTAAAGTGATAGTACTGGGATTGAAATGAACAATAATCGCTTCGGAGAAAGCACTATCGTTACCAGTTGATGATACAAAACCTTGTTGTACCTTATCCACACCGTTTAACGATTGGAACACCGCTTCCGTACACCAATGGCAGCCTCCGCCTAAAGCTATTTTGTCCATAGAATAAATTTGTCTTTTGGTCGTAACGTTTTCGCTATACTTGCGATTCTACCAAAAATAAAGAAAGGCCTGATGGAATAACAGGCCTTTCAAGTCGCAAAAAAAATAAAGCTGTAGCTCCCAAATCATGCTACAGTTTTTAGCGTAGGTTGAGTTTGTATTTCTTTTGTAGATAAGTTACTTTTCTCGTTAAGATTTTGTTTTGTACGTAGGTTACATCAAGTGCAATAATACAGAATACGGTATAGGCCCATTCACGAATCCAAGCTGTTTTATTTAAAATTAGAACGGAAAGACCAAGTAGTTGGGCTGTTCCTAGTACGAATATTAAATATGGAGGGTACCCTAATTCTTCAAATTTTAGAATAACGTTTTCGTAGTTAATGAATGAATTCGCTACGGCATATACGATAGCTAAAGAGAATAAAGAAAGGACAATACGTTAATATAGTTATGTGGTTTTCATAGAAATGGGTTTTAAGATTGTTCTGTAAAACTACTTTCTTAAAACCCATTTTATAAACTTGGGAAGACCAATTGCGGTTTCCTATAGGCTAGTTGCGTAAAACCGGTTACGAGCTAGTTAGCGATTGCTTTAACTTGTCTGCGTGCATTTTCCTTAGTTTCGCCAATTTAGGTGTTATTACAGCGCTACAATAGCCTTGAGAGGTGTTATTGCGGTAATAGTCTTGGTGATACTCTTCGGCATCATAAAAAACGGGTAGTTCACTTAATTCCGTGACGATAGGGTCATCAAAATAAGATGCCAATTCTTTAATTACGGTTTCAGCAACTGTTTTTTGAGCGTTATTGTGATAATAAATTACTGAACGGTATTGCGTACCCACATCGCCACCTTGACGGTTAAGAGAGGTTGGATCATGACTTGTCATGAACACAATCAGTAAATCTTGATAAGAGATTACGGAAGGGTCAAAAGTAACCTGTACGACTTCTGCGTGACCGGTAAGGCCCGAACATACTTCTTTGTATGTAGGTTTGCCAGGAGCATTTCCGCCGGTATACCCCGAGACTAATTTCTCAATCCCTTTTAATTCTTGCAAAACAGCTTCTATACACCAAAAGCATCCGCCACCAAGAGTGGCTATTTCTAAATTTTTGTGACTCATTTTAAAGACTTTCTTTTTGTAGTTGCATTGATTCTGAATTAATACAGTAACGAAGACCACTTGGTTCTGGACCGTCCGGGAAAATGTGACCTAAATGTGCATCACAAGTGTTGCACATAACTTCTACCCGTACCATACCAAAAGAAGTGTCCTTATGGTATTTTATGGCATTCTCTTTAATGGGTTGCGTAAAACTGGGCCAACCGGTTCCTGATTCAAACTTAATAGTAGAATCGAACAAAGGTGTGTCGCAACAGATACAGTTATATTTGCCAGCGTCGTGTGCACTACAAAGTGCCCCGGTATGTGCTTGTTCCGTACCTTTTTTACGGGTAATTCTAAACTGTTCAGGAGTCAGTAGTTCACGCCATTCGGCTTCGCTCTTTTCAACTCTTCTATCAGGTTCGGGATTTCCCTTAACACTAAAACTGATTACATCTTTCCATGTAAGCATAAATTTTCCTTTCTTTTAAACTAATTTGTTACGTAAACTAGATAGTACAAAATAAATATATTGCATTGTATGAAATGTGCTTATTTGTCGAAATTTTTAGCGTTTGCTTACATTTGGCTCTTTAAAATCTCGTACTAATTTTATAGTAAATTTGAAGAATGTATAAGACTCAAAAGAATAAGCTGATTTATTCTGTATTAATGTTGGTTTGTATCGCAGCTTATTGGTTGTTTGATAATTTTTACACCCCCGATACCTATTCGCAACAAACGGAAAATGGCCCCAAAACTTCCATAGCCCGTAATCTTATGCCCAGTTCTACTACCGGTGAAATAGTTGAGCACAGTCACTATACATTATCGTACAACGAACCTTATGAACAGGCGGAATGGGTGGCATATATCTTAAAAAAGGAACATCTAACTCATGATGATCGTAAACGTCCCTATTTTATTGAAGACCCAAAGGTGAGGACAAAATCCGCAGATTGGCGAAACTATAAAGGCTCTGGTTATGATAGAGGGCATTTGTGTCCTGCAGGTGATAGGCGGTTTACCAAACAGGCGTATGATGAAACCTTTTACACTAGTAACATAAGTCCGCAAGACCGGGATTTTAATGCAGGTATTTGGAATGAATTAGAAAAGCAAGTGCGTATGTGGGCAAAGCAATACGGAGAGGTTTTTGTGGTTACGGCCGGAGTATTAGAAAAAGGTTTGGAAGAAATAGGGGAAGAAGATGTAGATGTGCCTAAGTTTTATTACAAAATAATAGCTCGTGGCAATGGTGATGATCAAAAGGTTATAGCTTTTTTAATGGAGGGAAAGCAGAGCACAAAATCTTTAAAGCAATTTAGTGTTCCTGTTGATAAGATTGAAATACGCACCGGTATCGATTTTTTTGAGAAGCTTTCAAAAAAGCAACAAAACCAATTGGAGAGCACAGTTGATACTGGAGACTGGAACTTTAAATTCTAGCTCGCAAATAATAGGCTTCTCAATAAGTGGGATGCTCTAGATTTAAATACCTTCCTTCAATCGGTTTGCGTCCAGCTTTAAGAAAATAAAAAGTAGGGCGGTAAAAAAGAGCAGTCCTGATCCACCATAACTAAAGAAGGGTAGGGGTATGCCAATTGTTGGTAGTACACCTATTACCATACCAATGTTTATAAAGTAGTGTACCAGCAAAATTGAAATAACTCCGTAACCGTACATCCGTGCAAAACCCGTTTTTTGACGTTCGGAGAGGTAGACCAGGCGCAGTAATAAAAGCGTAAAAAGCAAAACAACTGTTGAGGTGCCTAAAAAGCCCCATTCTTCACCAACGGTACTAAAAATATAATCTGTATGTTGTTCAGGTACAAAATCTCCCTTAGTTCTGGTGCCCTCTAGAAAACCTTTTCCGAAGAAACCACCAGATTCGATAGCTTTTTCAGATTGATAAGTATTGTATCCTATGGTTTTTCTTATGTATTCCAATTTCGCAGGGTCTTTTTCCAAACGCAACCAAAGGCTAAAACGGTCACGGTGGCGTTGTTCAAAGACATTGTTAAAAACAAAATCAACAGAAAGCGAAAAAAGAATGGTAACTACAACGGCTATTACTGTGGGTATTACGGGAACCCTAAATTTTTTCTTTTTTAGAAGAAAGAAAAGCACCAAGATTAGAGCGATGCCAATCGTAATCCAAATAGTACCGAACATTAAAGTGGTAACAAAAATTAGAATCGCAAAAAATGCGATGCCCAAGTAGTAGATAGGAAGTCCTTCTCTAAAAATAACAAAACTCAAGGAAAAGAAAACCAATGCACTGCCCGGATCGGGTTGTGGTATAATCAATATAGCCGGAATCAATATGATAGCGAAAGCGTAAAGCTGATCTTTATTTCGTTTTATATCCGTCTGTATGTCGCTAAGATATTTGGCTAAAGCCAGTGCCGTAGCCACTTTTGCCAGCTCTGAGGGTTGAAGGTTAAAAAAGCCCAAGTCATACCATGAAGTAGCACCTGCAATGGTCTTTCCGAAAACGAAAAGCCCCAACAAGAGAACCATTGAAATGATATAGAGTACACTGGAAAACCGTTCATAAAAGTTGGCTTCTAGAGCCAAGAGAATTACAATTGAAGCAAAACTCGTTAGGATAAAGAAAAGTTGTTTGCCGTGTAAGGTGCTAAAATCAAAAATAGAGGAGTCGCTTTCCGAAAAAGTACTTGAATAGATGTTTACCCAGCCAATGGTTAATAGGAGTAAGTAGAACAGGACAGAAAGCCAATCGATACGTTTGAGGACACTTTTACCGGACATATGTTTTTATTCTGAAAGGGATTCTGCTTTTTCTGCATGAAATTTATTAGCATCCTGGCTCCAATCGTATTCGTTTATTTTGAATTCTTTTCCGCTATAGGGCTTGGCATATTCACGTTCTAAAGTTCTTTCAAGCATCCTCTTCTCAAGGTCTTTACGGGTAACCTCTCGTTTAATATATTTTTCAATCATTAATGAGGCAATGTGTCCGGCGTATCTAGAGCCATAATATCCGTTCTGAATGTAAACGGCAATAGCAATGGTTGGATTCTCAACGGGAGCAAAGGCTACAAAAACCGAGTTATCCGTTAATTGTGTTTTTACGCTGTCTATTTTAATATAATTTTCAACAGTACCTGTTTTTCCGGCAATTTCAATATCTGGTATTTGTATGTACTGGGCTGTTCCTTTGTGATAAACATCGGCCATACCTTGAATTACAGGTTCAAAATGTCTCTTGTCAATAGTGGTGTGTTTAGGCTCTACAAAGTCAGGAATGCTGATTTCTTTTCCATCTATTTTTTTTAAGACGTGTGGCGTAAAGAAAAAACCTCTATTGGCAATTGCTGCCGTCATATTTGCCAATTGTATTGGGGTAACGTTTACCTCTCCCTGCCCAATGGCATTTGAGTATGTAGTAGTGGCAGACCATCTCTTATCTCCTACGCCGTACCATTTATTGTATAGTTCTGTACTTGGAACACTTCCTGGTCTTCCGGTGTAAAGGTCGGAGCCCAAATAGGAGCCTAGTCCAAAACTTCTAACATGTTTTTCCCAGGCATCCATAGCTTCGCTATTAGACGGGAATTGTTCAAACAATTTTTTGTAGGCACCAACAAAATAGGCATTACATGATTTGTAAATTCCGTTATTCAGGGTTCGTGTTCCACCTCCACAGTGGCATCCTTTTTTGGACCTCCCTATGAAAAATCCGTGGTGACATGTAAATGTTGTTGAAGGTGTAATGGCTCCTTCTTGCAAGGCAATCAGCGCATTAATGGCCTTGAATGGCGAACCTGGACTCTTTTCGAAAGATATAGATCGGTCAAACGTTGGTTTTGAGATGGAATCATAGTGTAGTTTACTATAATTAGCAGACCTTTTTCTTCCTACTAAAAGTGATGGGTCATAGGTAGGTCCTGAAATCATAGATAATATTTCTCCAGTAGCAGGTTCAATAGCTACAATGCCTCCCCACTTACCAACCATAAGTTTTTCGCCATACTCCTGTAAATCCTTGTCAATGGTAACATTAATTTCAAATCCTTGTTCAGGCAAGGTGTCCAATGTTCCGTTTTTATAGGGTCCAATATCCCTGTTGAAACGATCTTTTTGAATGTATTGTACGCCTTTACGGCCTCTTAGAATATCTTCATACACTTTTTCTACACCTGTACGGCCCGTAAGTTCACCTTGAACATAATACGGGTTTTTGGCCAAGTCCCTTTCGTTTACCTCGCTAATATATCCCAATACGTTGGCGGCACTGTTGGTGTCATAATAACGTAACGAACGTTTTTGTATATAGAAGCCTCGGTAATGACGCATTTTCTCTTGAAGCTTAGCGTAATCTTCTTTTGACAGCTGTGGGACAAAAACGGAAGGTAGCCTTGGGGAATAGATTCTAGCTTTTCGTAATTCTTTTTTAAATTTCTCCTTATCAATCTTAAGAAGTCCACAAAGTTCTAAAGTATCTAGTTCACGAACTTCACGCGGAATGACCATGACATCATATGCAGGGTCGTTACCAACCAAAAGCTTTCCGTTTCTATCATAGATATAACCGCGTTCTGGATAATCATAGACCCTTTTTATAGCAGGGTCCTCTAAAACCTGATCTGGAGAAAAGCTGAATATCTGCAGGTACGAAAGTCTGCCGAGAAACGTAATACCAATGATTACGATAATGGATGATAATAACAGCTTTTTCATCTTAGATGAAATTTTAATTAAAGGAGTTTATACTTTTTTGCTTCTTACTCTTTACGAACACTAAAAAGCGAACCGAATAACAAGCAAAGAATAAGTGTTGCGGTGCCCGTAGCGAATACCTTCTTCAAAATTAATAGGAAATTAGCCAAACTAAAAATTTCTAGAGTAAAGAAAACAAAGTGGTGCACTATAATTAATAACGCCAAATACGTAATTTGTTGTGCCCTAGTGGTATTACTTAATTTAAAACTTTGAAATTCAAAGTTTACGCCAAATACAAACCGCATTATGGCAGGCCTCATGTAGGCAATGGTAATAGTAGATGCTGCGTGTATGGCCATAGTATCGGAAAAGAAGTCTATAGCTATGCCCAGTAAAAAACCTAGTCCTATAAATGCCGCCCTGTTCTCTTTTACTGGGTACCAGTAGAGAAACAGAATGTAAACCATTGGGTTTATAAAACCGAAGAAATTCAACTTATTGAATACCAATACCTGTACTAGTACCAATAGTATAAAACGAATGACATTTAAGAAGTAATAATTACTGACCATTTGTCTCCGTTAGTTTTTCTAGTTCTAAAATTTCTTCTCTATTGGAGTTGTCTATAATGTAGACATTTTTAATGTTGGTCATGTCGTTAAATAAGGCCACATCAATATTGTAAAAACTTTTTGAGGTGTTTAGGTCAAACTTCCTTATTGTACCAATAGGAATGTTTTCAGGGAAAATACTACTCATGCCTCCGGTTACAATGGTGTCTCCAATAGTAAGTGGCACCAACCTTGGGATATCAACCAACTGCACAACATTGTATTGCTTCATGTTCCAAACTAAAGAACCAAAGTGATTGGTGTTCTTGATTTTGGCATTGATGTTGGATTTTTCGTTCAGGATAGACTGTACCGTAGCAAAGTTGTTAGAAGTGTTTTCTACAATACCTAAGATACCTTTACTGGTTATGACGCCCATATCTGGCTTAACACTGTCTTTTTTGCCTTGATTTATAGTAATATAGTTGCGAGGATCGGCAAAACTGTTTTTAATGACTTTTCCCGTTGTAATGGTATAGGTTAATTGAACGGAATCTAATGCCGTAGTGTCTATTTCTTTTTTATTGAACAGTAACTTACGCAAATATTCATTCTCGTGCATAAGCTTTTGGTTCTCTCGGTCAAGTCCAAAATAAGTAGAAACGTTATTAGAGGATTCAAGAATATTACCGGTTATCCAATTAGACGAGTTAAAAAAACGCGATTGGTGATAGGAGTGCGATTGAATCGTAAACCCCAAAGAAACAATCATCAAAAAGACATAAAGAAGAAAGTTCTTATATCGTATGATAAAGTTGATGATCTGCTGCATTCACTATTAGATTTGGTGAAACCTGCGAAGCAATTCCGAATGGAAATAAAATTTAAAACCTTTTGAAATCGCCCCGAAATCTTTAGGTTTTATTTGATGAGGATACTTTTGTAGCGCTCTAAATTCTTAAGAGCTATACCTGTACCCCTAACTACTGCTCTTAGCGGGTCTTCTGCAATGTAAACAGGTAAATCCGTCTTCTGAGACAGCCTTCTGTCAAGTCCACGTAGCATGGAACCACCACCGGCTAAATATATACCGGTATTATAAATATCTGCAGCCAATTCTGGAGGTGTTTGTGAAAGTGTCTCCATAACGGCATCTTCTACACGAAGAATAGATTTATCCAGAGCTTTGGCAATCTCGCGGTACGAAATCTGAACCTGCTTAGGCTTACCGGTCAAAAGATCACGACCTTGAACAGATTTTTCATCTGGTGGTGTCTGCAAATCTTCAGTAGCCGAACCTATTTCTATTTTTATACTTTCTGCGGTAGCTTCACCTACATAAAGGTTGTGCTGGGTACGCATGTAATAAATAATGTCATTGGTGAAAACATCACCTGCAATCTTTACAGATTTATCACAGACAATACCACCTAAAGCTATAACGGCAATTTCCGTAGTACCACCTCCTATATCTACAATCATGTTTCCTTTAGGTTGCATGATGTCTAGGCCAATACCTATGGCTGCTGCCATTGGTTCATGGATCAAGTAAACTTCTTTACCATTTACACGTTCTGCAGATTCTTTTACCGCACGCATTTCTACTTCGGTAATACCGGAAGGAATACAGATAACTAATCGCAATGCTGGTGGAAACCATTTTTTCTTTAATGCAGGAATGTTCTTGATAAACATCATTAGCATTTTTTCCGAAGCATCAAAATCAGCTATTACACCATCTTTAAGAGGGCGTATAGTTTTAATGTTTTCGTGAGTTTTACCCTGCATCATGTTGGCTTCTTTACCAACAGCGATAATTTTGCCTGAAATACGGTCTCTAGCTACGATAGACGGGCTATCTACAACTACCTTGTCATTGTGTATGATTAGGGTGTTCGCCGTACCTAAATCGATGGCGATTTCCTCAGTCAAGAAATCAAAAAATCCCATTTGTAATCTGTTTGGTTATGTTACTAAGCTTGATAAGGGGTGTGCTTCAATATCAAAAGTAATGAAATTAATGCTTGAAATGACGTGTGCCCGTCATAACCATAGATACGTTGTTCTCATTACAATAATCGATGCTTAATTGATCCTTAATGGACCCGCCCGGCTGTATAACGCTAGAAATACCACTTTTATTGGCTATCTCTACACAATCTGGAAAAGGAAAGAACGCATCGCTCGCCATTACGGCTCCTTTTAGGTCAAAATTAAATGATTTAGCCTTGTGTATTGCTTGGTTAAGAGCATCTACACGAGAGGTCTGGCCGGTTCCACTAGCACATAATTGTTTATTTTTAGCAAGGACAATAGTGTTAGATTTGGTGTGCTTACATAATTTGGAAGCAAAGATTAAATCTTCTATTTCATTTGCTGTAGGAGCTGTTGTGGTTGCAGTCACTAAATCTTCTGGGCTGTCAGTCTTATGGTCTTTTTCTTGAAGCAACATACCGTTTAAACAAGTTCTTACGGTCATTTCCGGCATTGCAACTTCATTCTGAACCAAAATAATTCTATTCTTTTTACCCTTTAATGTCCCAAGGGCGTCAGCGTTGTAACTTGGAGCAATAACTACTTCACAAAATAACTTATGTATTTCGTCTGCTGTTGCTTTGTCAATTTCTTTATTACTGATCAATACACCGCCAAACGCAGAAACGGGGTCACCGGCTAATGCATCAACATATGCTTGGTGTAGGGTGTCTCTTTGTGCCAAACCACAAGCATTGTTGTGTTTTAATATGGCGAATGTAGGGGCGTCATTTTTAAATTCCCCCATTAAATTAACGGCAGCATCTACATCTAATAGGTTGTTGTAAGAAAGCTCTTTTCCGTGGAGTTTAGAGAACATAGCATCAAAATCTCCAAAGAAAAATCCTTTCTGATGTGGGTTTTCACCATATCGTAAAACTTTTCCGTTAGTCTCACTAACCTTTAAAGCAGCTAAATCGTGGTTTTTGTTGAAGTAATTGAAAATAGCGGTGTCGTAATGCGAAGAAACGTTGAACGATTTGGCTGCAAAACGTTTGCGGTCCTCAAGGGTGGTGCTTCCGTTTCCTTCTGAAATAACATTTAAGAAGTCTGAGTAATCTTCCATAGAAGAAACACAAAGCACATCTTTAAAGTTTTTGGCAGCGGCACGAATAAGTGAAATTCCACCTATATCTATTTTTTCAATAATATCCTGTTCCGATGCGCCACTAGCTACGGTTTTTTCAAACGGATATAAGTCAACGATTACAATATCTAATTGTGGGATTTCAAACTCCTCCAATTGTGCAACATCACTTTCATTATCTTGACGGTTTAAAATACCACCAAAAACTTTTGGGTGTAATGTTTTTACACGGCCACCAAGAATTGAAGGGTAGCTTGTAACATCTTCAACTGGTACAACATCAATACCTAAATCTTTAATGAACTTCTCCGTTCCACCGGTTGAGTAAATGGTAATACCAAGTTCTTGAAATTTTCTTACAATAGGTTCTAATCCATCTTTGTGGAATACGGAAATCAGTGCGGAAGACGCTTTTTTGACGCTCATTTTAATAGGATATTGTTACTAAGTTAAAAAGACATGCAAAAGTACTTTTTTTGAAAGAAAAAATGGCCGAGGTTATCAACAAAACTGCTAAAGTTTTAAACCGATTCGTGTCAAATAACACGGGGCAGCATCGATAAACGGCATTCAAATAATTAAAAAGCTCCTTTTGAATGAAGTTATATGGTGTAAATTTTGGCAACTTCTGAATTTATGTACTCTAAAAATCGCTCGTCTTCATCAGTAAACGGGTCTGGTGTATTTGAGTCAATATCAATCTGGCCAATATTTTCTCCATTAATGAAGAGTGGAATCACGATTTCCGCTTTTACGGTTATGCTACAGGCAATATAATTATCTTGAGCTTTTACATCTGGAACAACAAAGTTCTGGTTGGAAAGGGCAACTTGTCCGCAAATTCCTTTTCCAAAAGGTATTATCGTGTGGTCTGTTGGGGCGCCAGCGTATGGCCCCAATTTTAGTTCTTCTTTGTTGCCGTTTTTAAAATAGAATCCAACCCAGTCATAATGAGGTACGGTTTCTTTAAGAAGGTCACAAAGCTCTTGAAGACGTTCGTTTACAGTTGCTCCGGTAGAATGTAATATGGCTGTCGCTTGGGTGCGTAATTCGTTGAACATGCTAATTTTTTTGTGCAAAAATAAGCTTTTGGAAACAAAAAAAGGGATGCCGAATTAACGACACCCCTTTTGAATATTGAAAAATATTTTATGGTTGTATTTTTACGTCAAAGACGATGTAATCCTTAATACCGTATCCGGCTTTGATTTCTGTAATTTTAATAAGGCCTTTTTTGTCATAGTTGTCTACGAACTCAATCACTTCTCCAACTTCAAGATTTGTTCTTGACTCAAAGGTTGTTTTAGTTATGAAATTAAGATCATCAGCAGAGGTAATCGCATCAAATTCTGCCGTAGTGGTAGAAGAAAGATCAAAATAGGTGTGGTTTAGGGTTTCAGTTGCCGCATTTTCTTCTGTATTTTCGGCTTCAAGGCCTTTGACGTCAAAAGGAAATACGTCATTATATGTTGCTGTAGAGGCAAAAGAAGCCTTGTCATTGGCTGAATCCCCAGAAGCACCATAGTAGTATCCGAAATCCCAAAACGCTCTGAATTCAGGGCCTTTGTCTATTCGGTATGCTGAGCCGTTTAGAAGGGAGAAAAATGTTTCGGTTGTACCGTTTTCATCAGGAGCAAATAACTTTATGTCAGTGAAAGACCTTACTTCGGCATCAGCGTTCTTTCCGTCACCAACTGTTACTGTAATGGCGCCGACACCTAAAGCTTTTCTTTTGGTGGGGTCTCTAAAATCTCCCTTTCCGGTCGTTGTCCAAAATTGGTAAACGATTTCCCCATTATCAATATCTGGAACAGGAAGGTCAAAGGTGAAATCAATAGCCTTCTGAGTGTCTCCATCTAAATCAACTGAACCATCACCTTTAAGTGCTTTTGTAAGGTCTTTGCCCTCAATGTTAAAGTTGTTAAATGGCATTTCGCCACCACCGGATATGTTTTGGGTAATATATAATCTTTTTTGATTTGTAGTGGATGTGTAAATGATACGTCCTGGTACAGTTGTGCCTACTTCGCCAGATGCTTCAGCAGTCAAAACATCATTGGAATCATCAGTTCCATTAATTATTAATGTAGCTACTGTAGGGTCTTCTGGGTTTTCTTGTCCTGGGTCTGTTGGAGTATCGAAAACAGAACCTTCGTCGCTACTACAGCTAGATACCATAAAGGCTAATGCAAATACTGCAAATCCTGATTTTACGACTGATCTTACTTTTTTCTTCATTTGAGGAACTTTAATTTTTAAGATTTAGATAGAAAACGGATGTACTGTAAGTTTAATCCGTCATGTGCATAACTCAAAAACTAGGAAATAAGTATGTTCAATGTTAAAAAAGGGCAAATAAATATGTTGGATTATCAATAAAATAGGGGGCTGGTAAAGTTTTTTATTTCAACTTATGCTGGTTTGTATACGGTTATTAGAAGATTAGTCAGTCTTAAATCTCTCATTTGATCCTTGCCATGTTTAGGAGATAAAATTACCAGCGTCGGATCAAAAGAAAAAAGTCTCAATTTAATCGGTTTTTTTACGTTTTGAAAAGGTGCGAATAATAGACTTGGCTGTTTGATGAATTAATATGTAATTTTGTCTTAATGAAAAATGTGATACATAAAATGGTTTCGCTTGTCATGGCAATTCTGCTTTTGGCAACTACTACTTCTTGGAAGGTAGAGAAGCACTATTGTATGGGGCATTTGGTAGATGTGGCTTTCTTTGTGGAAGCACAAAATTGTGGTTCGGATATTTCTCTAGGTGATAAGCTCGAAATTACCGTGAATGAAAAATCCTGTTGTAGTAGCGAGGTGATTGCCGTTAAGGGTAAGAATGATGTGAGACCTGCATTTAATGACTTTGATCTAAGTCATGAGTTCTTTTTGGTTAGTTATGTATATTCATTTATTGGTTTGCTGGAACCGGTTGAACAAAGGAGTCCTGAATTTACACTTTATAATCCTCCTCAAATTGTCAAGAACATACAGTTGCTTGATGTCGTTTTTTTAATCTGATTTTTTTGGTTTTTAGGGTTCTTATGAAGTTTGTTTCGATTTATGAAAATCGAATAGATTCATGTGGTCCCCCTGTTTTTCTACGCAATAATAGCCGCTTTTATTTAGGTTTTCAATTAAGGAAAACTAGCAAATGAAAAGTGGATTTATAAAAGATTACATTCATAAATAAATGAACAAATTAATTTTAGTGCTGTTTGCCGCACTGCTACCTTGTATAACTCTTTCTCAGGAAGAAGTAAAAGGGGTTGTTGTGGAGGCTGGCGATGTCAGCGCTTTAGGCCTTGCCGGAGCCAATGTATATTGGATGAACTCCCAGATAGGTGTGGTGACGGATATAGATGGGAAATTCTCAATCCCTTTTAAAAAGGAGTATAGTCACCTAATTATTAGTTATGTAGGTTTTGAGTCCGATACATTACTTGTTAATGAGCCCAAGACTATCCGTCATGGGTTGAAAGCATCCAATGAACTAGATGAGGTGGTGGTGCAACAGGAGCGAGATGCCATTGAGAAGGCTTATTTTAGTCCGCAGAACGTGGTTACTGTAAATAGTGCCGAGTTGTTAAAAGCCGCCTGTTGCAATTTGGCAGAAAGCTTTGAAACCAATCCGGCCATAGATGTGAATCTGTCGGATGGGTTAACGGGTACAAAACAGATTCAGATGTTGGGCTTGACAAGCCCGTATTTATTGATTACTCAAGAGAATATTCCTATGGTTCGTGGTGCTTCACAGGCATATGGTCTAACTTTTACTCCCGGAACTTGGATTGAAAGCATTCAGATAACTAAGGGTGCTGGTAGTGTGGTGAACGGGTATGAGAGTATTTCAGGTCAGATAAATACAGAATTGGTGAAGCCATTGACGGATAACACTGTTTTTGTAAATGGCTATGGAAATGAAAACGGACGGTATGAACTAAATGCACATTTTAATAAAAAACTTACGGATAAGTGGAGTACTGGGGTTTATATCCATGGAAATAAAAGAACCCAGAAAGAGGATGATAACGGAGACGGATTTCTAGATGCTCCCTTGGCCAACCAAATTAACGTAATGAACCGTTGGCAGTATCAAGACGCGGAAAAAGGTTGGGTCAGTTTTTTTAATGTCCGATTTTTAAACGATGAAAAGCAGGTAGGGCAATTAGATTTTAATCCCGATTCGGATAGGGTAGATAGTAACCGGAAAACACTTAACGAATCCAAAGATGCTATACTGAGTGAAGCCGAAGTATGGGGCGGTGAAATTGATACACGCCGTTTTGATACTTCATTGAAGCTGGGATATGTTTTTCCTGAATTGCCTTTTCAAAGTTTTGGTTTTCAAACCTCGTATAGTTTACATAAGCAGGATTCTTATTTTGGATTTAAAACGTATGATATCAACCATGAAAGTATTTATACAAATCTGATTTTCAATTCCATTATTGGTGATACGCGTAACAAATTTAAAACGGGTCTTACTTTTGCTTATGATGGGTATAGTGAGATGGTAAATAATTTGGACTCTTCTCGTGAAGATAGGTCCGTTGGAGCTTTTATGGAGTACAGTTATGAAAATTTGGAAAAGGTAAGTTTAACCGCAGGCCTGCGTGTAGACAATCATAATAGGTTAGGAACCTTTATTACACCAAGATTTCATATACGCTATACGCCTTGGGAGAGAGGTAGTTTGCGTGGTTCGTTTGGAAGGGGGAAACGAGCAGCCAATATCTTTGCGGAGAACCAACAGCTATTTGCCTCATCCAGAGAAATAAAAATCTTGAATTCTGGTGGGGAAGTTTATGGATTGGAGGCTGAGGATGCATGGAATTACGGAGTAAGCTTTTTGCAAGGTTTCAACTTTTTAAACCGAAAGGGGAGTGTAACCGTGGATTATTATATCACTGATTTTAAAAATAAAGTGGTGGTTGATTGGGAAACGCCAACAGAAGTGTCATTTTATAATTTAGATGGAGAGAGTAAGGCCAATAGTTTTCAGGTGGAGATAGACTATGAGGTTTTACCTCGGTTAGATTTGCGTACCGCTTATAAGTTTTATGACGTTTCTACAGATTATAATAGTGGAAATCTGCAGAAGCCATTACAGGCGCAGCATTTATTTTTTGCTAACTTAGGGTATGGGACTAAGCCAAAGGGAAACGGTTCTCAATGGAAGTTTGATTATACGTTGCACAGTCTGGGCAAAAAACGATTGCCCGATACAAGTTCCAATCCTATTGCCTATCAATTGGCGGCCTACTCGGTGCCATACAATCATATGAACGCACAGATAACAAAAGTGTTCTCTAATGCGTTTGAAGTATATGTAGGAGGAGAGAACTTGGCAAATGTGCAACAGGATATTCCTGTTTTGGGAGCGGATAATCCGTTTGGTCCTAATTTTGATACAACTATTATATATGCGCCAATAATGGGGCGGATGTTTTATGGAGGATTTAGAATTAAAATTCAATAACAACAATTAAGAAATAGATATGAAGACTACAATTTTATCAGTTGCAATGACTTTGTTTACCATCGTAACTTTTGCACAGGAAAAGAATAAGAAAATGACCTTTGATGTTAATGGGAAATGTGCCATGTGTAAAGAACGAATAGAGGAGGCCGCACTTAATGTTAAAGGTGTGAAATATGCTTCTTGGGATATTCCAACACATCAATTAGCGGTTATTATGGATGAGCGTAAAACCGACCCAATGAAAATTAAAACGGCCATTGTTGCAGTGGGTCACGATACCAAGGAATTAAAAGCTACGGAAGAGGCGTATGAGAGTGTTCACCCTTGTTGTAAATACAGAGAGGATAACTCGGACGATGGTGCTGATCATTAAATTTAATGAGCTATTAGGTAGGGTGTTAATGGTGATTTTGGAGGGGTGAAAATTGGTAAAATATTTTAGTTAATTTTTTGCCAAAGAAAATATCACGGATCAAAAAGTGATATACCTTAGATTAGTTTATTTAATACTCGAAATTATGGCACAAGCAAAAAATGCAGGTAAATCATCTGCTAAGCCGTTAGCAGCGAAAGCTGGTAAAAAGGCTGCTCCGAAAGCTGCTCCTAGAAAGAAGTAGTTAGTTGATAAACCCGGTAGGGTTTGGACATCGGACAGGAAAACCATCCCTTAAAAAAGGATGGTTTTTTTGTTTGCAATAGGGAATAAAAAAACCGCTCTTGAATCTCAAGAGCGGTTTAGTATTATAATATTGATAGCGCAACCAATTAATCAATAATTGGCTGTGGCGCCTCGCCACTACATCATGCCAGGCATACCGCCTCCACCCATTGGTGGTCCAGCAGGAGCATCTTCTTTAATGTCGGTCAAAGCACATTCGGTAGTTAAGATCATACCAGCAACAGATGCAGCATTTTCTAACGCTACTCTAGTTACTTTAGCAGGATCAATAATACCAGCTTTCATCATGTCAACATACGTTTCTGATTTTGCATCGTAACCAAAATCACCTTTACCTTCAATGATTTTCGCGATTACTACAGAACCTTCACCACCTGCGTTAGAAACAATAGTTCTTAGCGGAGCTTCAATGGCACGGGCTACAATTTGTAAACCAGTAGCTTCATCTTCGTTCTCAGTAGCTATTTTAGCAAGAACAGATTTAGCTCTTACCAATGCAACACCACCACCGGCAACGATACCTTCTTCAACGGCAGCTCTAGTAGCGTGTAATGCATCGTCAACACGGTCTTTCTTCTCTTTCATTTCAACCTCAGAAGCTGCACCTACGTAAAGTACGGCAACACCGCCAGCTAACTTAGCTAAGCGCTCTTGAAGTTTTTCTTTGTCATAATCAGAAGTAGTAGTCTCAATTTGAGATTTTATCTGATTAACTCTTGTTTTGATATCTTTTGCAACACCACCACCGTTAACGATTGTAGTATTGTCTTTGTCAATTTGTACTTTTTCACAAGTACCTAACATGTCAAGAGTAGTGTTGTCTAAAGAGAATCCTCTTTCTTCAGAAATAACAGTACCACCTGTTAAGATTGCGATGTCTTCCAACATTGCTTTTCTACGGTCACCAAATCCTGGCGCCTTAACAGCGGCAATTTTTAAAGAACCTCTTAATTTGTTTACAACTAAAGTAGCCAATGCTTCACCATCAACATCTTCGGCAATAATTAAAAGTGGCTTTCCTGATTGAGCAACTGGCTCCAATACAGGAAGCAAATCCTTCATAGAAGAGATTTTCTTATCGAACAATAAGATGTATGGGTTCTCTAAATCAGAAACCATTTTTTCTGAATCGGTAACAAAATATGGAGAAAGGTAACCTCTGTCAAATTGCATACCTTCTACAACATCCACATATGTGTCAGTACCTTTTGCTTCTTCTACGGTAATAACACCTTCTTTACCAACTTTTCCGAAAGCTTTAGCGATTAAATCACCAATAGTCTCGTCATTGTTAGCTGAAATAGAAGCTACTTGCTTGATTTTTTCAGAAGAATCACCTACTTTTTTAGATTGCTTTGCTATGTTGGCTACGATTGCTTCAACAGCTTTATCGATACCTCTTTTCAAATCCATTGGATTTGCTCCAGCGGCAACATTCTTTAAACCTTCTTTAACGATAGCTTGAGCTAAAACAGTAGCTGTAGTAGTACCATCACCTGCAAGGTCATTGGTTTTAGAAGCAACTTCTTTAACCATTTGGGCGCCCATGTTTTCTAATGGATCAGCCAACTCAATTTCTTTTGCAACGGTTACACCATCTTTGGTTACCTGAGGAGCGCCAAAAGATTTACTGATGATTACGTTTCTACCTTTTGGTCCTAATGTTACTTTTACCGCATTTGCCAATGCATCAACGCCTCTTTTTAGGCCGTCTCTTGCATCGATATCAAACTTTATATCTTTTGCCATAATAAATATTAGTATTAGTGTTTCCCACGGGAGTGGGCTCTTATTAATTTAACTTCGCACTTCTTTTTAAGGCATTCCTATATATGATAAGAATGTCAAAGAAATTATATAATAGCTAAAACGTCACTTTCACGCATCATTAAATAATCAACACCTTCTAGCTTAAGCTCGGTGCCTGCGTATTTACCATATAAAACAGTGTCACCAACTTTAACTGTCACTTTTTCATCTTTGGTGCCGGGTCCAACTGCAACGATTTTACCTTGTTGAGGTTTTTCTTTAGCAGTATCTGGAATGTAAAGACCTGATGCTGTTTTAGTCTCAGCAGCCATAGGTTCAATAAGAACCCTATCCGCTAATGGTTTAATGTTCACTTTTGCCATATTTTTAGTTTTTAGTTTGAAAAATTATATTCTCGAATCCTAATGGGCAGAAATTATGCCATTGCTTAAAAACTGACACATTGTTAAACCAAAAATGCCAGCTTGTCACTAAGCTGGCATTTTGATATGTATTTTTTGTGATTTTTATAGACTGTCCGAAGGACTAGTCGCTGGGGCAGGTGCCTGTTCCGGCAATGCCTCTGGAACTGTTTCCGGTACAACGGTCTCAATACCATCTCCGTTTAACAGTTTAGAATCTGTGTCGCTAAAGTTTCCTTTAAGGGCAACGTTAGAAGCCAATATAAGAACAACTAGTAATATGGACAACGTCCAAGTACTTTTGTCCAAGAAATCTCCAGTCTTTTTTACACCGCCAACAATTTGGCTACCGCCTCCGCCAAAAGATGATGACAACCCGCCACCCTTAGGGTTTTGGACCATAATGACCAATATTAGCAAAAAGCAAACTATAATAATAAGGATTAAAAAAATGGTGAACGTACTCATAATGCCTTACTTATTTTCTTGTTGTAATTTTTCTACCGCTTTAATTCGGTCTGCAAAGAAACCACTTTTTTCCGGATATTTCAAACTTAAAATTTTATAAGATTGAATGGCTTTTTTATACTTTTTTTGCTCTAGGTAAACCTTTGCCAGCGTTTCGGTCATCAGCTCCTTTTTGTCAAGGGTGACGGAACTTTCAATCGCGACCTTCTGAACGTCTTTATTTGGTTTTATTTTTGGGTTGTCCGCAATAAATTTGTCAATCAGATCAAACTTTTTTCTTTTTAGGATTTCCTCTTCTAAAGGAAATTCAATTGCTTCAGGTTCTTCTTCAACAGCTTTTTCCGTGGGTGTATCCTCACTATCTCTCTTAACGGATTTAAATGTGGTGAGTTGCAGCCATTCTGCAAACGAATATTTTTCCCGTTTGGTAAAGGGTAGGGGTTCTCCCAATTCCAGCTTTTCGGAGGCTTTCTTTTTTGCTGCCGCAATTTCTTCATCAATCTTAGGGTCTTTAGACCTGAAGAGTTGTGGGTCTAGAAGTTTATCCGCATCGGCAGTGGTTAGGGGAATGGGGATTTCAATTGAGTTGTCACTATTTGTAGTGGACGCTACTTCTTCCGAAATAATTTCAGTGTCAACTAAAGTTATTGTTTTGCCAGAAATTTTATCGGCAATGGTATTCTGTAAAAATTCATCCGAAGTAATAAAATCAAAAAGCACATCGCGGTCAGTAGTATAAGCTGCCGTAACTTTTAATGCGTTATTGTATTTAAAACTATTTAAGTTTTTTAGTCCCTTTAATTGTAATGCACGTGCTGCTTGAAAGTACGGATACTCTTCTAGCACATCTTCCAGTTGTTTGGTCTGAAGTGGGGAAACCACTTTGTCTGGGTGCTGTAATAGGTATGTAAAATCTTGTACGTTCATTCTGCAGGGTTACTAATAGGTATATTGGTTCTTAAGGGTTGCTTTTATAATTCAATTATTAATTACCAGTCTGCCAAAGATGCATTGAATATATCTTGAGTTATTCGCTCAAAGATTACTTCTAATGCTTCGGTCTTTACAGATGAAAGTTGTGAGTTTGCTGGATAATCATAGAAAAATGAAAAGCGTTGGTCAAAATCGGCATCTTCTTTAGTCTTATTGTAGAAGCGCACTTTTACGGCCATGGACAACCGGTTTTGTGCAGCAGTTTGTTGTGCCGTTGCACTCATTGGGGATATTCGGAACTCAACTATTTCGCCTTCGTACAGCAAATCTCCATTAGAGGAAGTCAGGTCAAGGCTTGTCTGGTTTAAAATACGGTCTTGAAGCGCCAAGGTAAAATCTCTTTCCAAACCAGGTTCAAAAGTAGAACCAGGGTTCTGTGTGGCATAATTTTGAAATGTGGGTATGGTAAAAGTGGTGGCCGTACCTACATTTCCTCCAGTAAAATTATAAACACCGCAACCATTGAGTGTAAGGGCTAAAATTAGACTGAAAACTATGTATGCGTTCTTTTTCAAAATTCTATATATCTATTAGGTTGTACGGTTTTAGCTGTATTTCTGTGTGTTTACTATAAATCGTACTGTTTTATTTTACGGTACAATGTTCGTTCGGAAATACCAAGCTCTGCAGCAGCGGCTTTTCTCTTACCGCGATTACGTTCTAACGATTTTTTTATGAGCTCAACTTCCTTCTCCTGTAAAGATAAGGTTTCTTCTTCTTGAATTTCTTCGGCAAAATGATACTTGTCTTCTATTGAAGGTTTTGGTGTAGGCATCTCTGCTCTAGGTTCGGGCAGGCGTAAAACCTCATGAGCGGTTCTTTCATCAACATCTTCATCTAATTCTTCGCCATTATCACCGTATATTTTTCTAATCAAACCTTCATTTTCCTCCTGTACCTTTTCCCCGTCATTGTTTTTCATCAACTCTAAGGTGAGTTTCTTTAAGTCGTTTAGGTCGCTTTTCATATCAAAAAGAACCTTGTAAAGAATTTCCCTTTCGTTGCTAAAGTCGCTTTCAGCCTTCTTTTGGCCAACAACGGCAGGAAGATTGGAATTGTTAGAATTAGGGAGGTAGCCATTAAGTGTTGCCCATGATATACTCCTACTTTCTTCAAGTACAGATACTTGTTCTGCAATGTTTCTTAGCTGACGGATGTTGCCCGGCCAACGGTATTTTAAGAGCAGGTCTACTGCATCATCATCCAAACGAATAGTTGGCATCTTATATTTTTGACCAAAATCTGAAGCAAATTTTCTAAAGAGCAAATGAATATCACTTTGTCTTTCCCGTAACGGCGGAATATTTATTTCAACGGTACTTAACCTATAATAAAGGTCTTCTCTAAATTTTTCTTTTTTAATGGCTTCAAACATATTCACGTTTGTTGCCGCTACAATACGTACATTGGTTTTTTGAACCTGTGAAGACCCAACTTTTAAAAATTCTCCGTTTTCAAGAACCCTTAGCAATCTAACTTGGGTGGTTAGGGGTAGCTCGCCAACTTCGTCAAGGAAAATAGTTCCGCCATCGGCAACTTCAAAATATCCGTTTCTGGTCTGTGTGGCACCTGTAAAAGCGCCTTTTTCGTGGCCAAATAGTTCACTGTCAATAGTTCCTTCTGGAATGGCTCCACAGTTAACCGCTATATATTTAGCATGTTTTCTGTGTGAAAGTGAATGAATTATTTTAGGAATAGCCTCTTTACCAACACCACTTTCACCTGTTACAAGAACAGATATATCGGTCGGGGCCACTTGAATGGCCTTTTCTATAGCGCGATTGAGCTTTGGGTCGTTACCAATTATCTCAAATCGTTGTTTTGTGGCTTGTACGTTTTCCATTGTTATCTGTAGTTCGGGGGTGTTGGTATTTAATTGTTTTCTGAATATCCTACTGCTTCGCCAATTAGAGTAGCTGAAGTACATTCATCCATTCGTACCATAACAAAATCACCAACTTTATAATTCTCTCTAGGGAAAACGGCAACGGTATTCTGGGAGTTACGGCCCATGAAATGTTGATCCGATTTCTTTGAGGTGCTTTCAATTAAAATTTCTTGAACCTTACCTAGATGTCTTTGAGTACGTTCTTGGCAATGTTGTCTTTGAAGAGCGATGACTTCTGAAAGCCTTCGTTTTTTTGTTTCTTCAGGAACATCATCTTCCATTTTACGCTCGGCCATTGTTCCCGGTCGTTCAGAATAGGTAAACATGTAGCCAAAATCGTATTTCACATATTCCATTAAGGACATGGTGTCCTTGTGGTCTTCTTCCGTTTCTGTTGGGAAACCAATGATCATATCTTGTGAAATAGAACAATCAGGAAGGATTTTCCGGGCATTATCAATAAGCTCAAAATACTCCTCGCGGGTATGTAACCGGTTCATTTCTTTTAAAATGCGATTGCTTCCACTTTGTACCGGTAGGTGTATGGCGTTACAAATATTTTTGTATTTGGCCATGGTGTGGATAACATCCAAGGTCATGTCCTGTGGATTAGATGTAGAAAATCGAATCCGCATTTTTGGTTGGGCCAAAGCGGTTCTTTCCAACAACTGCGAAAAATTAACGGCGGTAGCTTTTTCCATATCCGTGGCTTTGCTGAAATCTTTTTTCAATCCGCCACCATACCATAAATAACTATCTACATTCTGGCCAAGCAGTGTAATTTCTTTAAAACCTTTATTCCAAAGGTCGTTTACTTCATCTATGATTGACTGCGGGTCACGACTACGCTCCCTGCCACGGGTGAAAGGTACTACGCAAAAAGTACACATGTTATCACAGCCTCTGGTAATAGATACATAAGCCGTTACTCCGTTGGTGTTCAGTCTTACAGGGGCAATATCTCCGTATGTTTCATCTTTAGAAAGAATAACATTTACGGCATTACGGCCTTCATCTATCTCTTGAATTAAATTGGGTAAGTCTTTATAGGCATCCGGCCCAACAACCATGTCCACTATTTTTTCTTCTTCTAGAAATTGATGTTTTAAACGTTCTGCCATACAGCCAAGCACACCAACCTTCATATGGGGACGATCTCTTTTTATAGCGTTGAATTTTTCCAAACGCTTGCGCACTGTTAGTTCTGCTTTCTCGCGAATGGAACAAGTGTTCACCAATACCAAATCTGCTTCTATAAGATTCTGAGTAGTATCAAAGCCTTCATTGGCTAAAATGGATGCGACGATTTCACTGTCTGAAAAATTCATCTGGCAGCCATAGCTTTCAATATAAAGCTTCTTGCTGTTAGAATTCTTTTTGCCTAGTGCTAGGGCAGAACCCTGAAGCGATTCGTCTATAATTTTCTCCATACCTATTGTTGCCTTTCAAATATAACGGGCAGCAAATATAAGGCTTAAAACAAGTTTGTGACAAATTGACAGTAAAATTTAATATTATTTTACAACTCAGCTGTTCTGTGATTCTTTTTATCTTAAGGAAAGTTTATATAATTTACTTAGGCACGCTTAACAGACAATTGAACAAAAACAATTCGTTAAATCTTGAATTTTTTTTTACTGATTCATTTCACTTTTTACGGTTATGCTTCTTAAGATTCTCATTTACTTTATATATAAGGATAGGTGCCGGTTTATAAAAGAACTTAATCAAACCGAACTTTTTAATAATTAGAAACGCAACGTTATGTTGATTGTGGCATCTTGTTGATAGATAATACGATAAGGTTATCGGCCAATTTGTTTTAATCAATAGAAAGACCAAACTATGAAAAAGAACCTTTGCTTTATGTTACTAACCGTCATTGCAACTTTAGTTTCTTGCAATGATGATAAGGATGATGTTTCTGGCAATGAATATCTTGTTGCTACCCCTTTAACTACTAATCTTTTGGAATTTAAAGAAGAGGCAGTTGCCGTTACAGAACCTGTTCCTATTGTTGAGTCAGGTAAAATTTATGCGTACCAAGATTATGTTTTCGTTAACGATGTGCACAAGGGGTTTCATGTTATAGATAACAGTAACCCTTCAGACCCGAGTGCTATTTCATTCATAAAGCTAGAAGGTAATTATGATATTTCTATAAAGGATAATCGCCTTTATGCGGATAGTTATGGGGATTTGGTCATTATGGATATATCTGATATCAATAATATAAAAATGGTACAGCGCATAGAGGGAGCTATCTATCAGCAATTTTGGTGTACCATGAGTTTTGATGTGGATTGGCCCCAAGCAGATTTTTTTGATTACGGAGATTTTGATGCCACAAAAGAAGCTATAGTAGGGTGGGAGGTAAAATCTCAACGGCTTTCAGAAGAAGAACTTCAGACCAAGTATGGGGTTAATGGTAACATAAATATTGCTTTTGATAGTAGTAGTGCTGAAGCATCATCACCAACCTCCGGAGGCACGGGTCAGGGCGGGTCATTGGCACGGTTCAAAATTGTAGAGGATTATCTGTATGCTGTAGAGTGGTCCAGTATTAGCGTTTTTGACATCTCGGATTTAGATAATCCTAAGACTCTTGAGGATGTTTACGTAAACGGTACAATTGAAACAATATACAACCAAGGCGATATTTTATTTATAGGAGGAACTCAGGGTATGTATATATATGATATCTCATCGCCTGAAAAACCTGAATTTGTTTCAGAGTTTGTTCATGGAACGGCTTGCGATCCGGTGGTAGTAGATGGCGATTATGCTTTTGTAACCCTTCGCGGAGAAAATTCATGTGGTAACACGGAAAGCGGACTATATATTGTAAATGTTTCAAATTTGGCTAGCCCTGAGCTTCAGAAGTTTTATCCGCTAGAAGGTCCTTATGGTATTGGTTTTAAGGATAATCGGCTTTTTGTATGTGATGGTGATGATGGTTTAAAGGTGTTTGATAAGACCGATGTAAATGATTTGAAGCTAGTGAGTCATTTTAAAGATATAGTTACTTATGATGTAATTCCTCTGGAAGAATCCTTGCTAATGATAGGCGATAAAGTACTCTATCAATATAAATATTTGAACAATAGTATACGGTTGTTAAGTACGTTAGATTTAAAGTGAATTAGTACGAAATGAATTAAAAACGCCCCTATTTATTGGGGTGTTTTTTTATACCTAATATATAAGGCATGACAGCTAATTAAAAAAATCAATTACTTTTGTTTTATCAAACAAACCATGAATGGCTAAGAATTTAGTAATAGTAGAGTCCCCCGCAAAGGCAAAAACGATAGAAAAGTTTTTAGGAAAAGACTTTAAGGTAGAGTCCAGTTTTGGGCATATCGCCGATTTGCCTTCCAAAGAACTCGGTGTAGATGTAGAGAATAATTTTGAGCCAAAATATATTGTCGATACAGACAAAAAGGCCCTGGTTAAGAAATTAGGTGACCTTGCTAAAAAAGCAGAGACTATATGGCTCGCGAGTGATGAAGACCGAGAGGGAGAGGCTATTTCTTGGCATTTAGCCGAGACCTTAGGATTGGATAAAAGCAAAACCAAACGTATTGTTTTTAACTCCATCACCAAATCGGCAATTCAAAAAGCAATTGAAAACCCGCGTGAGATAAACTATAATTTGGTAAATGCTCAACAAGCAAGACGTGTTTTAGACCGTTTAGTGGGTTATGAGCTTTCTCCGGTGTTATGGAAGAAGATAAAGCCAGGCCTTTCTGCTGGTAGGGTGCAGTCTGTTGCTGTTCGGCTTATTGTTGAGCGCGAGCGCGATATTGAGGGTTTTGTTGCAGAAGCTTCGTTTAGAATATCTGCGGAATTCAAGACTTTAGAAGGGAGTGTTTTTACAGCAAAACTAAACAAGACTTTTTCCACGCAAAAAGAGGCTCAGGCCTTTTTGGATGAAAATATAGGAGCGGATTTTTCAGTTGGGAACTTGGATAAAAAACCGGCTAAAAAGTCACCTTCTGCACCTTTTACAACTTCTACGTTGCAACAGGAAGCTTCAAGAAAGCTTTATTTTTCAGTAGGTAGAACCATGCAAGTAGCACAAAGGTTATATGAAGCGGGTCTTATAACCTACATGAGAACCGATAGTGTTAACCTTTCTGGAGAGGCAATCACAGCAGCTAAAGATGCCATTATAGGTAATTACGGAGAAAAATATAGTACCGTTCGTAATTTTAAAGGAAAGTCAAAAGGAGCTCAAGAAGCGCATGAGGCCATAAGACCCACTGATATTACCAATCAGTCACCATCTCTTGAGCGTGATCAGTCTAAATTATATGAGCTTATTTGGAAACGTACCATAGCATCGCAAATGAGTGATGCCCAATTGGAGCGTACCAACGTGAAAATTCAGGCTAGTACACATTCAGAACAATTTACCGCTAATGGAGAGGTCATTAAATTTGATGGTTTCCTTAAAGTATATATGGAAGGCCTGGATGAAGAAGATACCGCTGAAGAGCAAGAAGGTATGCTTCCGGCTATGAAAGTAGGTGAAGCTTTACATAACAACTACATTACCGCAACCGAACGTTTTTCAAGGCCACCATATCGCTTTACGGAAGCATCATTGGTTAAGAAACTTGAAGAACTGGGTATTGGTAGACCATCTACCTATGCGCCAACTATTTCTACCATTCAGAATAGAGGGTATGTAGAGAAGGGTACTGTAGATGGTACGGAGAGAAACTATGTGCAATTGCTTTTGGAAGCAGGTGCCGTACAAGAGAAAAAGCTATCAGAAATGGTAGGTTCTGATAAAGGTAAGCTTGTGCCTACTGATATTGGAATGATTGTAAATGACTTTTTAGTAAGTCACTTTGCTACTATTCTTGATTATAATTTCACCGCCAGAGTAGAAGAAAATTTTGATGAAATAGCCGAAGGCGAAGAAGATTGGCAAAAGGTGATGAAGGATTTCTATAAAGACTTCCATCCTAATGTGCTAGATGTTCAAGAAAATGCCGATCGCGCCAGTGGCGAGCGTATTTTAGGGGAGGACCCTAAAACAGGTCGTCAGGTATCGGTTCGTTTAGGTCGTTTTGGGCCTATGGTTCAAATGGGTACCGTAGACGATGAAGAAAAGCCAAAGTTCGCTAGTCTGTTGCCGGACCAATCATTAAATACAATAACCTATGATGAGGCTATGGAGCTTTTTAAACTTCCTAGAAAGTTAGGGGTTTATGAAGGTGAGGAAATTGAGGCAAATGTTGGTAGATTTGGACCTTATGTTCGTTTTGGTAAAAAATTCGTTTCCCTGGAGAAAGGGGAAAGTGCCTTTGATGTAGACCTTGATCGTGCCGTTGAACTGATAAAAGAGAAACAAAAAGCCGATGCACCTATCTATACCTATGAAGATAAAGAGGTGACCAAGGGTACAGGTAGATTTGGACCATTCATTAAATGGGATGGTATGTTTATCAATGTGAATAAGAAATATGATTTTGATAACCTTTCTGATGCCGACCTTATAGAGTTGATTGAGGCTAAAAAACAGAAAGAAATTGATAAAGTTGTCCAGAATTGGCCGGACGAAGGTATTAGAATAGAAAAAGCAAGATGGGGTAGGCACAATATCTTAAAAGGTAAAGTGAAGGTGGAAATAGCCAAAACTGTAGATGCAACAAAAATATCGTTGGATGAAGCCAAAAAGCTGATTGAACAGAAAACCCCAAAGAAAAAAGCAAAGGCAAAACCCAAGGCGAAGGCAAAACCTAAGGCAAAAAAGTAATAGTCTTAAGTATGCTAGTTTTGGTTATGGCCAATTGTATTAAAAGATAGAGAACGGAGGCGCATATTTTGCGTCTCTATGATTTAAACACAAATAATCTTTAAAAATAAATGGCATTTGATTTTTTAGTTCCAGTAGAAGACAAGGTATTGGCCCACTGTGAACTATTTGCCGCCCAATCTTTGGGCAAGCATACAAGAATACATACCAAAAGAGATGGTCTTCCTGACCTAGAAAACGTTTCAATTGCCCTTTTAGGGGTAAAAGAATCAAGAAACGCTTTTGAAAAGAAAACCGAGAAATTAGATGTATCTGCAATTCGAATTCAACTGTATAAGCTATTGCTGGGCAATTGGAATTCAGAATTGGCCGATATGGGCGATATTGAAGAGGGAGCAACAGTAGAAGATACCTATTTTGTAGTCAAAAACACACTTTCGGCCCTTCTTGAAAAGAAAATAATACCTGTTATAATAGGGGCAACACAAGATATTACATATCCTGCCTATCGCTCTTTTGATGGTATTGTAGATCTGGTAAACTTGGTGGCGGTAGATAGTAGGTTTGATTTTGGTATGGATGATGAGCTTATCTCATCACATTCATATATGAGTAAGATAATTACCGATAAGCCCAATAATCTGTTCAATTTCTCCAATATAGGCTATCAAAGCTATTTTAATGCACAGGAAGAAATAGACTTAATGGAGCGTCTTTTTTTTGATGCCTATCGTTTGGGAGAATTGGGTTCCGATATTTCCTTGGCCGAGCCTGTACTGCGCAACGCCCATATGATAAGTATGGATGCCCGTGCCGTAAGAGCTAGCGAGATAGGATTGTCCAATGATTTTTCGCCCAACGGATTTACAGGAAGGGAAATATGTGCTATAGCTAGATATTCTGGAATTAGTGATAAAGTAAGTGTTTTTGGAATCTATGAAATGGAAAACACCAACCAGTCGTGTCAGCTAATGGCCCAGATAATTTGGTATTTCATCGAGGGTTACAATTTCAGAAGAAACGAATCGCCTTTTGAGAGTAGTGAAAATTTCACCAAGTATATTGTTCCTACAGACACCGAAGAGCTTACCTTTCATAAGAGTCACCTAACAAATAGGTGGTGGGTAGAGGTCCCTTCCATACTAACGCCGCATACTAAACTAAATTCATCGGCGTTATTACCATGCACTAAAAAGGACTATTTGGAAGCATGCGACCAAAACATTCCTGAGCGGTGGTTCAAGGCCTATAAAAAAGGTTTTAATTGAGTTGAAAAAAAATATAGTATAATTGCCATCAATACAATAATTTAATGAAATCACAGTTTTAGAGTGTAGAATTAAATCATAGTATTTGCAGTTTATAACCAGAATCGAAATTTAACCTAAAGTATGAAAAAGCTATTGTTATCATCTATAGCGTTTGTTTTTTTGCTCAGCAGTTGCGGATCAAAGACAAAGGGAGAGCTAGTCGGGGCTCAAGGAAAGAAGTGGTATCCTGAGAAACCTTATGGGATGGAGCTCATTCCAAGAGGTTCTTATATCATGGGTAAATCCGAAGAGGACCAGGCAAAAATGCTGAACGCACCAACTAAGACCGTAACGGTCAGATCGTTCTATATGGATGATACCGAGATTACAAATAGCGAGTATCGCCAGTTTGTAGAATGGGTACAGGATTCCATCACTAGAACCCGATTGGCCGTATTGGCAGATGAATTAGGACTAGGGCCAGAGGATGAAGGTATTGGTGAGTATGCATTTAAAGATGCGGATACAACTAAACTGTCTGCTTATGACAAGTACATGCTGGATAATTATGCAGGTATGGGCGAAACTGGTTTTGAAGGTCGTGCATTGAACAAAGACCAAGATCTTGTTTGGGATATTTCTGATTACCCAGATGAGTATTATACTGAGGTTATGGACTCTTTGTACATTCCAGAAGAGGAATCTTACAACGGTCAGCGTACTATAGACGTAACAAAATTGAAGTACAAATATAGCTGGATGGATATTGAGGCTGCAGCTCGTTCTAGAACTGGAAGCAGAAAAGATTTTATCCGTCAAGAAGAACTTGAAATCTATCCTGACACCACAGTTTGGATACGTGATTTTGAATATTCTTACAACGAGCCAATGCACAATGATTATTTTTGGCATGATGCTTACAGCGAGTATCCTGTAGTAGGAGTTTCTTGGCAACAGGCAAGAGCTTTCTGTAACTGGAGAACAAAGTTCAAGAATGACGATCAAAAAAGTAAAGGCAAGCAATTTGTAAACCAATTCAGGTTACCTACTGAAGCTGAATGGGAATATGCTGCCAGAGGTGGTATTGAAGGAGGAACTTACCCATGGGGTGGTCCTTATGTAATAAGTGACACAGGTTGCTTTATGGCTAACTTTAAACCACAGCGAGGTGATTATGCAGCAGATGCAGCTTTATACACTGTAGAGGCAAAATCATACGAGCCTAACGATTTTAACCTTTATAACATGGCCGGTAACGTGTCTGAGTGGACCAACTCTAGCTATGACCCTAACTCTTACGAATTTGTTTCTACAATGAACCCTAACGGTGGCGACGGGGCAAATGCAAGAAAAGTGATTCGTGGAGGTTCTTGGAAAGATGTTGCTTATTTCCTACAGGTGAGCACCAGAGATTACGAATATGCAGATTCTGCTCGTAGTTACATCGGCTTTAGAACCGTACAGGATTATATGGGTGAAGAAGATTCAACACAATAGAATAGTATTATTAGGATTATAGTTATTTTCAAATACACAAATACAAATACACCATCTAATTCTTCTAGCCATAGAAGATGACGATAAACAAATCAAACAGTAAACCAAATCTTTTATTAACATTAATTTTCAAATTAAACCTTAAATTATGGCACAGTCAAAATCAACAAAGAAATTATTCAACATGGCCTATGGCCTTGGAGCGTCAGTAGTAATTATCGGTGCATTGTTCAAGATTCTTCACTGGGAATTCGGTCCTTTAACAGGTGGTCTTCTACTAGCGGTAGGTCTTATAACAGAAGCTCTTATTTTTGCAATTAGTGCATTTGAGCCAGTAGATGATGAGTACGATTGGTCTTTAGTATATCCGGAATTAGCAGGTGGTGCTACATCAGGAGTTGCAAGAAGCAACGAAGCCCAAGAAATCAAAGAAGCAGAAGCTTCATTGTCTAGTAAATTAGACGAATTACTGAAAGAAGCAGGTGTAGACGCTAACTTGATGGAAAGTCTTGGTTCTAGCATCCGTAATTTTGAAGGTGCAGCTAAGGGTATTGCCCCAACAGTTGACGCTATGGAGTCTACAAGAAAGTATTCGGATGAAATGGTTCAAGCTGCGGCTCAGATGGAGTCTTTGAACAGCTTATACAAAGTGCAATTAGAGAGTGCTAGCAAACAAGCTTCGGTTAACGAAGAAGTAGTACAGAATGCATCGGCCCTTAAAGATCAAATGGAATCTTTAGCAACTAACCTTTCTTCATTGAACGGAGTATACGGTGGTATGTTAACTGCTATGAATAGAAACTAATTAGAGATTAGTTAACCCCAAATCAATTAATTAATCAAACCTAATTAGAAAACATGGCAGGAGGAAAAGCAACACCACGTCAGAAGATGATCAATCTAATGTATTTGATCTTCATCGCTATGCTGGCGTTAAACATGAGCAAAGAAGTACTTGCAGCTTTCGGTATTATGAACGAAAAGATGGAAGCTTCTAACGAAAAGACTACAGAAAGTAACCTAGCTTTCTTAGGTGGTCTAGAGACTAAAGCTGGAGAAGATTCCGAGAAATACGGAAAGCTTTATAAAGATGCACAGAAAATCAAGCAGATGTCACAAGATTATTACGACTATCTTGAAAGCCTTAAAGAAGGTATGACAGAAGGTCTAGAAGATGCTACTGACTATGCAAGAATGGATAATTCTGATTTCTTGGATCAAAAATTCTTTCAGGGAGACAATCTATCGGAAGGTGGAAAGGAATTCATGAGTAGAATTAGTGACTACCGCACACAAGTGGCGGCTATTGTACCAAAAGATTTGAAAGAATCTGTAAACGCTCGTTTCAAGACCGGTGATGAAAACGGTAAGGAAGAAAAGAGAGATGGTAGCAAGCAAGATTGGATCAATTACCACTACGAAGGATATCCTTTGGTAGCTTCTTTAGCTAAGATTACGGCGCTTCAAGCAGACGTAAAGGCCACAGAGGAAGACGCTCTTAAAAGAATGTTGGAAGGTGAGTTAACGAGCCAAGTATCGCTTAAGAATTTTGCAACATCATTACAGGCTAGTAAATCTGCTTTTTACTCTGGTGAGAAGTATGATGGTAAGATTATCATTAGTAAAACTGATAATTCTTCTACTCCTGTAAAAGCAGAATTAACGTTAGACGGAAGAAAACTTTCTGAAGGTTCTGACTATAAATTAGAAGCTGGTGGTGTAAAGATGTTGATCGGAGCAGGTTCTGCTGGTGATCACACTGTAGAAGGTACATTGTACTTTAAACAAGATGGTGAAGAGATTCCGGTTCCTGTAAAAAACAGTTTTGCAACTATAAGCAAGCCTAACGCCGCTTTGATTGCTGCAGATAAGATGAATGTTGTTTATAGAGGTGTTGCTAACCCAATGTCTATATCTATACCAGGTATCCCTAACAACAAAGTAAATGCTTCTGCACCAGGTTTAAAATCTGTTAATGGTAGCAAATATGTTATGAATCCTGGAACAGGTAGAACGGTTACTATTACTGCTTCTGGTAAATTGCCAGATGGTCAAACTGTATCTTCTAAGTCTGAGTTCAGAATTAAGGATATTCCAAGACCTGCAGGTTCTGTAAGTAAGCAGACAGGTAGTGCAAAAATGCCTAGAGCTAACATGGAAATTGCTACAATTGGTGCAATGTTGGAAGATTTTGATTTCGACTTAAACCTTGCGGTTAGCGGTTTCAAATTCAAAGTTCCTGGTCAGCCTACTGTAAGTGTTAACGGAAGTAAATTGAACGCTAATGCCAAATCTGCCCTTAAGAGAGCTAAAAGAGGTGATGCTGTTCAGATATTTGATATCCAAGCTTACATTACAAATAACAAGAGTTACAAATTGAAGAAAGTATCTCCGATCGTAGTGGAGATAACAAACTAATAACAACTAGTAAAACCGGGCGGTCTTTTGATCGCTCGGTAATTTAAAATTTTACAAACATGAATTGGAAAAATGCTTTAGTAATTGGTGCAGTAACATTGTTGCCAGTTTCCATGATGGCCCAGGCGAACATATTGAACGCCAAAAAGCCAGAGGAAATAGGCATTAAGACCGAAGCTCAAAAAGCTTTGGACAATGATGCTCCCCTTGAGTATGGTTATGTAGATGATCGTGACATTCTTTGGTCTAAGACCGTTTGGGAAGTTATTGATCTGGATGAAAGGGTAAATTTCCCTTTATATTATCCTACTGATACCATTGATATTGGTAACGATAGAAGATCATTGTATGATGTTCTTTTGAAAAATATCAAGAACGGTAAGCTAAAAGATGTTTATGCAGATTCTTATTTTACGGATAAGCGTAAGTTTAGCGACCTTCAAAGTACGTTACAAAAGGTAGATACTACAGATTACGGTTACGAGCAAATCAATGCAGGTGAAGAACTTTCTCCTGAATATGTAATGCGAAGAAACCTTACTGCAGCTGATATTGAAGAGTACCGCATAAAAGGTATGTGGTATTTTGATAAGCGCCAAGGTGAATTAAAGTATCGTTTATTGGGTATAGCTCCGGTTGCACCTGATGTTAACTTTATAGATGATGATTCTATGGACCCAAGTGATGCAAAGGTTGAGTTATTCTGGGTATGGTATCCAGATGCGCGTAACATTTTGCATGAAGCTAAAGTCTTTAACCAAAGAAACTCTGCACAGCCTATCTCTTTTGATATGTTGTTGAATGCAAGAAGGTTCAATGGTGTAATCTATAGAGAAGACAACGTTCATGGTGATCGTAAAGTAAACGATTACATTACGGATAACGCTTTGTTTCAACTGTTAGAAGCCGATAGAATTCAAGAGGTCATTAGAGACCGAGAACAAGACATGTGGGCTTACTAGACCCAAGAATATTCCAATTCAAATAGTATTAAGCGCCCTGGCATTTTTTGTCGGGGCGTTTTTTTGTTTGCCAATGTTTTACCTTTGAGCCATGGTAGATTATTTAATAGTAGGGCTTGGCCTTGCGGGTATTTCGTTTTGTGAACAATTAGAGAAGAACAATAAGACTTTTGTAGTTGTTAGCGATGCTTCTCAGACTTCTTCTATCGTAGCTGGGGGTTTGTACAACCCTGTTATTTTAAAACGGTTTACGTTGGCTTGGCAGGCTCAAGAACAGCTTAAAATCGCAAATGGTTTTTATGCGGGATTAGAGGAAAAGTTAAATGTGAAATTAGACTATAGGCTTCCCGTTTATAGACGGTTTCATTCTGTGGAGGAACAAAACCAATGGTTTGAAGCTTCCGATAAAAAAGGATTGGATGCGTTTTTAAATACAACCATTCAGCCTAATACGAACACAAGTATAGATGCACCGTTCGGGTATGGTGAAGTTATGCATACCGGAAGAATCGACACTAAAGAACTAGTATCGTCTTACAAAAAGTATCTCCAAGAAAAAAATGCAGTAACTGATGAAACTTTTGATTTCAATATTTTGCAACATACTGAAGAGGGAGTTGAATATGGTTCGTTTTCTGCCAAGCAAATAGTTTTTGCAGAAGGTTTTGGGTTAAAGAATAATCCGTTTTTCAACTATTTGCCATTGCAGGGCTCTAAGGGGGAGTATTTATTTATTGAAGCACCGGACTTAAAAGAAGCAAGGGCAATAAAATCTTCCGTATTTATTATTCCTCAAGGTGGTGATATCTATAGAGTGGGGGCGAATTATGAGCGGAACGACAAAACTAATGTGCCAACGGAAAGTGCCAAGGAGGGTCTTTTAGCTAAATTAAGAACTGTGCTAAAGTGCGAGTTCAAAGTTGTGGACCAAGTTGCTGGTGTTCGTCCAACCGTAGTAGATAGGAAGCCTTTGGTAGGGAGGCATCCTAAACTTAATCAGATGTACGTGCTCAATGGTTTTGGTTCCCGAGGGGTGCTTATAGGCCCATCTGCAGCAAAACAATTGTATGCATTCATAGAGAACAGTGAGGTGTTAGATGCCGACCTTGATATAGCCCGATTTACGCAGAAATATTTTCGCTAACTCTTTTATGGTGCTTTTTGACCGCATTTCGGTCATAGCCAATAAAGAAATTGATCCAGATATTTCTAGAAAGCCTAATTATAAGTGGCATAAAAATTATCATCGTAATTACAATGGCTATAAAAGTGTTTACCAAATTGGCTCCGATGAATAAGAAACTGATAATGAAAGCGGCAACCGCAAAAGCAATTCCAACACCATAACTAACGTACATTGCACCATAAAAAAAAGAGGGTTCTATTTTGTATTTAGTACTGCAGGTGGAGCAACGCTCGTGCATATCAAAAATTTTAGACAAATGATATGGGTTTTCATCCTTATACATGCTCTCTTCATGGCATTTGGGACAACTTCCTGTTAAAATGCTGTATAGTTTGTTTCCTTTTTTTAACATTTGCAAAACTTTACGTAAAAATACAATTTTGACTTTTCATTGAACGTAACTATCATTACAAATAAGCGTTAATTTATACATAATCAGTAAACCACCTTTTAGGCATGATGCCTATCTGAATCTAGAATTTTTTAAAGTATGTTGAACATTCATAATCTTTCCGTTTCTTTTGGCGGGGAATATCTTTTTGAAGAAATATCCTTTCGTTTGAATGGTGGTGATCGCGTGGGGCTAATTGGTAAAAATGGAGCGGGAAAGTCAACGCTTTTAAAAATGCTCTCCAAAGATATGCCTATAGACTCGGGCACAATCGCAATGGAGAAAAACATTAAAATAGGTTTTCTTCGTCAAGATATAGACTTTGTTCTAGGACGTACGGTATTAGAAGAGGCGTATCAAGCTTTTGTAGAAATAAAGGCTTTAGAGCTTAAGCTAGATGATATTAACCATCAATTAGTAGAGCGAACGGATTACGAGAGCGAGATTTATCATCAGCTCATGGTAGATCTGAGCGATATAACCCATCATTATGAAATACTTGGGGGGTATAACTACCAAGGTGAAACAGAAAAGATATTATTAGGTCTTGGTTTTAATCGTGAGGATTTTGATAAGAAGACAGATACGTTTTCTGGTGGGTGGAGAATGCGAATTGAATTGGCCAAACTTTTATTGCAAAGTAATGACGTGCTATTGTTGGATGAGCCTACCAACCACTTGGATATTGAGTCTATTATTTGGTTGGAACAATTTTTAAAAGGATATGCTGGTGCGGTTGTGATTGTTTCTCACGATAAAATGTTTCTAGATAATGTTACCAATCGTACTATAGAAATCTCTTTGGGCCGTATTTACGATTACGGCAAACCTTATTCAGAGTTTCTTCTTCTTAGGGGAGAAATAAAAGAGCAGCAAATGAATGCTCAAAAGAACCAAGAAAAGGAAATTCAACAAGCAGAACGTTTGATCGAGAAGTTCCGGGCCAAAAGCTCAAAGGCTTCTATGGCGCAATCGCTTATCAAGAAATTAGATAAGATGGACCGGATAGAGGTGGATCAAGATGATAATGCCGTAATGAATTTACGTTTTCCGGTTTCTATAACGCCTGGTAAGGTGATAGCTGAAATAGAGGAGCTTTCTAAAAGTTATGGAGACAAAGATGTTCTAAAGGGAGTTAATCTACTTTTGGAGCGCGATAGTAAGACGGCCTTTGTGGGTCAGAACGGCCAAGGGAAATCTACATTGGCTAAAATCATGGTAGGTGATCTAGACTACGGTGGTAAAATGAAACTGGGCCACAATGTTCAAATTGGCTATTTTGCCCAGAACCAAGCAGAATATCTAGATGGCAGCAAAACAATCTTGGATACCATGATAGATGCCGCCAATGAAAAGAACCGAAGTAAAGTAAGGGATATTCTAGGCTCCTTTTTGTTTAAAGGAGATGAGGTAGAAAAATATGTGAAAGTACTTTCTGGTGGGGAGAGAAACCGTTTGGCCTTGGCCAAGATGCTTTTGCAGCCTTTTAATGTATTGGTAATGGATGAGCCAACCAACCACTTGGACATTCAATCTAAAAATGTACTTAAACAGGCGTTGCAAAATTTTGATGGTACGCTGGTTCTTGTTTCTCACGACAGGGATTTTCTTCAAGGGCTCACCAATAAGGTGTATGAGTTTAAAGATAAAGTCATTAAAGAATATTTAGGTGATATAGATTATTACTTGGATCAACGCAAGGTGGAGGATTTTAGGGCAATCGAAAAAAAACAAGAACTTCAAAAAAAAAGCGTCGCTCCAAAATCTAACGCAAACGACTTTAAAGAGCAGAAGAAATTAAAATCGCTAAAAAACAGACTTAGCTCTGTAGAGTCTGATATTGCTACGCTAGAAAAGGAAATTGCAGATATAGACCATAAGCTCTTAATGGATTATGATAAAACTATAGAGGCTCCAAACTTTTTTGATGGTTACCAGAAGAAGAAAAAGCAGCTAGAGCAGATGATGACCAAGTGGGAGGAGATTACTTTAGAGTTAGAGAATTACTAGAATAATAACTTAAAATTCCAGCATAAAATTTAGCTCACAACAGATTATTGGGCTTTCACAACATTATACAGCAGTTGGGCGATAATTTTTGTTTTTCATCCCTGTTTAGGCTTATTTTTGTTAGGTAACTGTAACTGGGTTACACCCAAACTTACTGTCAACCAAAAAAAATAAGTAATTGTATGAAAAGTCTATTTAGTTATTTAGTGCTTTTGTGCGTCACGGTGCATACGGTATTGGCCGAAGTCCCAAACAAGGAAAAAGAATCACTTTTAGAGCTTTATAATTCTACTAATGGCGACTCATGGGAAAGATCATGGGATATAACTGCTGATGTAAGTACATGGCAGGGTGTTAAAGTGAGAAACAATCACGTTGTAGAAATCAATCTTTTTAATAATAACCTTCAAGGTGTTATTCCAAGTAGTATTGGTGATCTTGAAAAGTTAGAATCCTTAAACTTGGCTTTTAACGGTATAACGGGCGAGCTGCCTAAAGAAATTGCCCAATTATCTCGGTTACGTGTTTTGAAGATAGAAATGAACCGTATTAAGGGAGAGCTGCCGCTAGAATTAGGTAGAATGAGGAGCTTAATGGAGCTTACCGCTTTCAATAATTTTATAACGGGTAGTATTCCTGAAAGCATAGGAGAGATTAAAAACCTTAAGATTTTAAACCTATCTAGTAACAGCTTAAAAGGCAACATACCAAAATCGGTTGGTGGCTTAGCTCAATTAGAAAGCTTGGGTCTTTTTGAAAATACTTTAGAGGGAAGCATTCCTTCGGAAATTGGTGGCTTAACAAAATTAAAAGAGCTTGTGCTTGCCAATAACCAATTGGGTGGCGAGGTGCCAGTAGAGTTTGGTCAACTGGCTAGCTTAGAAGTTTTACAGATTCAGAATAACAAATTTGATTCTTTTAAAAATCTTCAGTCCATGGATGAAAAGCAGTTTTTGGTTTTTGACTATGATAAGGAAGATGATAAAATCGACTTTAAAAATGTTGAATATGGTAGAACTAGAATGGCCGATACAAAATTTGAAGACGAAGAATAGAATATAGATTTCCATAATTTATCAGTTTATTTGGTTAAAGGGATGCAGATATGCATCCCTTTTTTTATGATAATTTCAAAAAAAGTAGTTTTAAGATACATTTAACTAAAGTGGCTTAAACTATTAAATAGCTTTGTAGTCCAACCATCTGGCCAAATAGCCCAACTAGCTTATGAACACACGCAAGATCCTCTTAACCGTTCTTGGTATTTTAATTATTATAGCTTCGGTTTTCGTTGCTCAATCAATAATCAATAGCAAGAAAACTCCAAGACCAAAACCGGAAAAAGTAATTAAAACTGTATTTGTAGATACGGTAAAAAATGGGAACGTATCCATTATCATTCCTGCAAATGGTAATTTAAGTGCTAAGCAGCGCATGGAGCTGTATTCGGAAGTTCAGGGTGTTTTTAGAAAAGGGAGCAAACTATTTAAAGCGGGTCAGGCATACAGGTCGGGTGAAACCATAATCCGTATGGATGCATCGGAATATGCAGCAAGCGTGCAATCCGCCAAAAGCAACCTCTACAATTTAGTGACTTCTATAATGCCCGATTTAAGACTGGATTATCCAGAGATTTTTCCTAAATGGCAAAAATATCTGACTGATTTCAATATGGAGAATAGTACTCCGGCATTACCTGAAATGACCGATGAAAAAGAAAAGTACTTTATTTCTGGGCGAGGTATTCTTACCAACTACTATAACGTTAAGAATTTAGAACAACGACTTTCAAAATATAGAATTTCAGCTCCGTTCAGTGGCATCCTTACGGAAGCCTTGGTTACCGAGGGTACACTTGTAAGGTCGGGACAAAAGCTTGGGGAATTTATTAATACAGATGTTTATGAATTAGAAGTAGCTATAGGTAAAGACTATAGCGACCTTCTAAAGGTGGGGGAAAAAGTAGAGTTGGTTAACTTGAACGGAACCAAAACATATACCGGTAAGGTAGCTCGCGTAAACGGAAGCGTAGATTTAGCTTCTCAAACTATTAGGGCATATATAGATGTAAATGATGCAAACCTGAGGGAAGGTATGTATTTAGAGGCCAATCTAGATGCCAAACAAGAAGAAGATGCTATAGAAATAGATAGGGGACTGCTGCTGGAGAACGATAAGATTTTTGTAGTACGCGATACCGTTCTTGACTTGGTAGACGTAAAACCAGTTTATTTCTCCGATAAGAAAGTTGTGCTGAAAGGTGTGCCAGACGGGTTAACAATTGTTTCTAAACCGGTTGTAGGTGCCTATGCTGGTATGCTGGTAAAGGTTTTTGATGAGAGCAACGCAAAAACCACAAAGTAATGAGAAGTATAATTTCTTATTTTATAAAGTATCATGTAGCGGTTGATGTATTTGTACTGGCCTTTATGGTGTTTGGTATATTTGGTGCGCTTTCGCTCAAATCCAGTTATTTTCCTCTTACCGATTCTAAGAATATCAGTATAAACATTACTTACCCAGGAGCTTCTCCACAAGAAGTAGAGGAAGGTATTGTGCTCAAGATCGAAGATAATCTTAAAGGTTTGGAAGGTGTGGATAGGGTAACTTCCACGGCACGAGAAAATAGCGGTACAATCAACGTTGAAATATTAAAGGGGTATGATATTGACTTCATGCTTTTAGAAGTTAAGAATGCCGTAGATAGAGTGCCTTCTTTCCCAACAGGGATGGAGCCATTAATTGTTTCCAAATTGGAAGCGGTCAGGGAAACCATAACTTTTGCCATAAGTGGTGAGCATATTCCATTGGCTACCTTAAAGGAGATCGGTAGACAGGTAGAGAATGAGTTGCGGGCTATTGAAGGTATTTCCCAAATAGATATGAGCGGATATCCTTTGGAGGAAATTGAGATAGCCGTGAACGAAAACAGTTTGCTGGCCTACAACATGTCCTTTTCGGAAGTTTCTCAAGCCGTGGCCAATGCTAATATTCTGGTTACGGGAGGTAATATAAAGACCGATACCGAAGAATATTTAATACGGGCTAACAACAGGGCTTATTATGGAGATGAGCTGTCTAATATGATTATTAGGGCTGATGTATCCGGTAGTACCATACGGTTAAAAGACGTAGCCATTATAAGAGACCGTTTTGAAGAGTCGCCCAATGCTTCTTATTTTGATGGTAACCTTTCTGTAAGTGCCTCCATTACTAGTACCAATACGGAAGACCTTTTAGGTTCAGCCGAAAAGGTGAAAGAGTATATAGAAGATTTCAACCATAAGAACAACAATGTACAGTTAAGCGTGGTCAGTGATCGTAGTATCACCTTGAACCAACGTACGGAATTGTTAACCGAGAATGCTATTGTGGGTATGATTTTGGTGCTCATATTTTTATCGTTGTTCTTAAATACGCGTTTGGCATTTTGGGTAGCTTTCGGTTTACCTATTTCCTTTTTGGGGATGTTCGTTTTTGCTGGCTATTTTGATGTTACCATTAACGTATTGTCCCTTTTCGGTATGATTATCGTAATTGGTATTCTGGTAGATGATGGGATTGTAATTGCGGAAAATATTTATCAGCATTACGAAAAAGGAAAGACTCCTATACAAGCTGCTATTGATGGTACTATGGAGGTTATACCACCAATCATTTCAGCAATTATAACTACCATACTGGCCTTTTCTATTTTCTTGTTCTTAGATGGTAGAATTGGAGAAATTTTTAGTGAGGTATCCGTAATTGTAATTCTCACGCTGGTCGTTTCCTTGGTAGAGGCATTAATTATACTACCGGCTCACTTGGCGCATTCCAAGGCGTTGAAGCCTATGGATAAAGTACCCAAAACGGCTATAGGTAGAGCTTTTGCCAAACTACGGGTCATTAATGAAATGGGAGACCGTTTTATGGTTTGGATGCGAGATAATGCGTATAGCCCTGCGTTACGCTTTGGGCTGCGGTACAAAGTGTTGATGTTTGCTTTGTTTGTTATGGGACTGTTATTGACTTTAGGGTCTATAGGAGGTGGAGTTGTTAGAACGGCGTTCTTTCCAAGAATTGCAAGTGATAAGGTTTCCATAGACTTGCTAATGCCTAACGGGACTAACGAACAGGTAACGGATTCTATAATTTCATTAATCGAAGAAAAATCGAAAATCGTAAACGAAGAACTTACGGAAAAATACTTAAAGGGCACAGGTAAAGTTCTTTTTGAAAATACAATTAAAAGAATTGGTCCTGGATCGTCTGCAGCCTCATTGGACATTAACCTTCTTCCAGGTGAAGAAAGGCCGGATGCCATTGCTTCGGATATGGTTACCAATAGGCTACAAGAATTAGTAGGGCCTGTTATAGGGGTGGAAAGCCTTATTTATGGTTCCGGAGGTAATTTTGGTGGTAGCCCGGTATCCGTATCCTTATTGGGAAACAATATTGAGGAGTTAAAAGCGGCCAAAAAAGAACTTAAGGCGGTATTGGAAAACAATGCGTTATTGAAAGATGTTGCGGATAATGATCCTGCCGGTATTAAGGAAATAAGACTTCAGCTAAAGGAGAATGCCTACCTGTTAGGGCTTGATCTTCGAACGGTAATGAATCAGGTAAGAGCTGGTTTCTTTGGTTCTCAGGCACAACGTTTTCAAAGGGGACAAGATGAAATTAAAGTCTGGGTTAGATACGATAGGGAAAACCGTTCTTCTATTACAGATTTGGATGAAATGCGTATTGCTACCCCAGATGGGAACAGGGTACCTTTAAATGAAATTGCCACCTATATAATCGAAAGAGGAGATGTGGCTATAAATCACTTGGAAGGACAACGGGAAATTCAAGTGTCTGCAGATATTAAGAACGAGAAAACAACTAGCGCAACAGATGTTATGAATGACATCCGTACGAACGTAATGCCAGAAATTCAATCAAGATATCCTACGGTGACAGCTTCCTACGAAGGTCAGAACCGAGAGGCAAACAAAATGACGGACTCTATAACTGTTGTTGGGCTATCTGTTTTAATGTTGATTTACATTACCATTGCATTTACATTTAGAAGTTTCAGTCAACCGTTATTACTCCTTTTATTGGTGCCGTTCAGTTTAACGGCGGTAGCTTGGGGGCATTGGATACATGATTTCCCGGTGAATATTTTATCTATGTTGGGTATCATTGCCTTGATAGGAATTATGGTTAATGACGGACTCGTACTCATTAGTAAATTTAACGGCAATCTCCGTGAAGGAATGAAATTTGACGATGCTATTTATGAGGCAGGCCGTTCCCGGTTTAGGGCAATTTTCTTGACATCAATAACTACTATTGCAGGTTTGGCTCCACTGTTGTTAGAACGAAGTAGACAAGCACAGTTCTTGAAGCCCATGGCCATTTCCATTGCCTATGGTATCGCTTTTGCAACAGTGCTTACCTTATTGTTGTTGCCCTTGTTCTTATCCTTTAGTAATAGAATTAAAGTGACTTCTAAATGGTTGAAGACAGGTGATGATATCTCTAAAGAAGAAGTTGAGCGCGCCATAAAAGAGCAAAAGGAGGAAGAAGCGCACCTACCGCCAAGTAGCGTGAAAAAGATTAATGGAGCAACTCAAAAAAGCATTGAAACTTCTGAACCTGGCAAGATTGAAGATGTAGATACCAATTTATAGAAATTAGAGTAAGAATGATCAAAACATATATAGCTGCTTTCAGTTTACTTTTTCTAACGGTGGGTTTGTCCGCACAAGAAAAGAAACTATCAAAAGAAGAAGCGGTACGCTTAACTTTGGAAAACAATTTTGGAATTCAAGTTGCGGGCAACCAAGTAAAAATAGCCGATAATAATCAGGGTATTCTCAATTCAGGGTACTTACCTAGTTTAACGGGTACTGCCGGAGCCAATTATAATGATTTGAACAGCAGTACGGCCTATCCGGACCAATTCAATACGGATGGGACACCCAGGGAAGATTTAGAAATCGACCATGCGGAATCACAATCCTTCAATGGCGGCTTAAATCTTAATTACACTTTATTTGATGGTTTAGGTAGGTTGTATAATTACAAAAGACTAAAAGAACAGTATCAACTTACGGAACTTCAGGCAAGGGAAACTATAGAGAATACCTTGTTGCAGTTGTTCAGTATTTATTTTGAAGTGGCTAGGCTTACAGAGAATGAGAACGTGCTAAAACAAGCATTGGAAATTTCTACGGACCGTATTACCAGAGCTGAATATTCTTTTGAATATGGTCAGAATACTAAGCTGGATATTTTGAATGCACAGGTAGATGTTACTAATGATAGCATCAACTTATTAAATACAAAACAGCAACTGGCAAATACCAAAAGAGACTTGAATGTGGTAGTTAACCAAAGCCTTAGTGAGAACTTTCAGGTAGATACTATTGTTCGTTTTGTCCCAAGGTTGCAGTTAGATGAGCTTATTGGTCAGGCCAAGGAAAACAATGTAACCATATTGCAGACAGAGCGTAATTTGGCCATTAACGAATATGATATTAAGGTGAACCGTTCGGGATACCTTCCTACAATTGGTCTAACGGGCTCTTACGGATGGAATTTAAACCAAAGTGCACCCAATTCATTCTTGCCGGGGCAGGTTATTCCCGGTAGTAATAGAACTAGTCTTACGTTAGGTTTGGGAGCGAGCTTAACTTGGAATCTTTTTGATGGAGGTAGAACCACTACTTTGGTGAAAAACTCTAAAATTGCTTATGAAAATCAGGAATTGCAACAAGAGCAAGTGGCTATAGAGGTAGATAGGGATATTCTTAATGCTTTGGCGAGCTATGAAAACCGATTGACAGTTTATCAGATTCAAGAACAGAACGTACTTACCAACCAGAATAATTTTGAGCGATCAAAAGAACAGTTCCAATTGGGTAGAATTACATCTATTGAATTTCGCCAGGCGCAGATTAACCTTTTAAACGCCCAGACCAACAAAAACTTGGCCAAATATGATGCCAAGCTAGCGGAACTTCAATTATTGCAGCTTACAGGGCAACTTCTGAATGTAGAGTTCTAGGAACAGGCTATTTCACATGGTAATTGAAAGATTGTTCTAAATAGAGGATTCTTTGCCATTCATATAATTTCTTCGTAGTATAGTTTTATAAAAAAAACTATCATATGTCTCATATTGGCGTTGGAATTATCGGTACAGGTTCAATCGTACATACTTATGTAAAATGTCTTTCTGAAATGGAGGGAGTCCGGATAGTAGGGCTCTGTACAAAATCTAAAGATAGGGTTGAGCAGGTAAAAGCTGAATTCGGTTTGCCTGTCTATAGTGATTACGATTCTTTCCTGGCACTTCCGGAAATAGACTTAGTGTGTATATGCAATGAGAGTGGAAAGCATAGCGAAGCGATACAAGCCGCTGCTATGGCTCGCAAACATATTTTAAGTGAGAAGCCCCTAGAGGTAACCACGGAAAAAATTGATGGGTTAATAGCCTTGTGTAAAGAGCAAAAAGTGCTTTTGGGCTGCGTACTTCAGAATAGGTGTAGTACAGACTATAGAAGAGTAGAAGAAGCGGTGAAGTCAGGTAAACTGGGAAAATTGCTTATGGGTAATGCTAGCATCAATTGGTACAGGTCAGAGGCTTATTATTCAAAGAGTAATTGGCGAGGTACGATAAAATTGGATGGTGGTGCGGCTTTTATAAATCAAGGTATTCATACGGTAGACTTGTTAATGAATCTAATGGGAGCTGCAGCTTCGGTCTTTGCTAATGTCCAAACTAGGGTTCACAAAATAGAAGGGGAAGATGTGGGTGCGGTATTGGTGAATTATGAAAATGGAGCTATCGGCACAATTACGGCTGGCACGGCACTTTTTCCTGGGTATCCAGAACGCGTTGAGGTGTATGGGGAGAAAGGAAGCATCATTATGGAAGGGGGTAAAATCATTGCATGGAATATAAAAGGAGAAGATAGTCCGGAGTTAACCTCGGAAGAACAGGGAAGTGGAGCAGCGGATCCTACCGCCATAGGGCATCAAAACCATAAAATTGTCCTTCAGGATATGGTGGAAGCTATACGTAACAACAGAAAATCAATGGTAGATGGTGCAGAAGCTCGCAAATCTGTCGCGTTAATTAATGCTATTTATGAATCCTCCAGGACCAACAAACTGGTTCGGCTTTAAGATGTAGTTATGTACGAACATTTTTTTCAATGTCCATATTGCTGGGAAGAAATATCCATGTTAATGGATCCGTCCGTTTCAAAACAAACTTATGTAGAAGATTGCGAGGTGTGTTGCAATCCTGTTGAGATAACCCCGCAATTTCAAGATAATGAACTTGTAGCTTTTGAAGCTGTGGATATAGAGCAGTAAGCCTAATCCATTTCTTTGATCTTTCCTCCAAAGACTTTGTCTTTTTCAATACTTCTAGGTTTTCCGTAGATGTAGATAGAGCCACCTGCACGTACTTTGGCCACTACTTTATCCGAAGCGTTTATATCTGCCCTTCCTCCGGCATTGACCACTACGGTAGTTTCTTTGGTGTCCAGTTGTTTGTTGTATGTTTTTCCTCCTGTATTCACCATAACTTCTTGTTTTGCGGCCGAGCCTGTAAGGGTAACTTCACCACCGGAAACAGATTTGGTATACAGGTCTTTAATGTCAATCTTTAAGTCGATTTTTCCGCCTTCTTGGGTTTTGATTTCTACTCGGTCACCTTTAACGGTTTCATCGGAACGGATTTTGGCATTTTCATTTGAGTCGATTAAAGCAAGTTCTTCCGTATAGTATAATGTAGCTTTAGCCTCATCTCCGTCTAAAAAGTTTCCGAACTCCATTTTTATTTTTAAGAGACCGTTCTTATTGGAAATGCTCACTTCGTCCTTGTCATCACCAGTAATAACCAGCTTGTTTTCATTGCTTTTAACAAGACTTACTACAATACGGTCATATACTTTAAGCTCGGTAAATTTCTCTAATTCTTTTGTATTTTCCTTTTGCGCGAAAACCCCCGCCGAAACGAAAAGGGCTAGTGCTATAAACCTTAATTTTTTCATTTTTAAAATTTTGTAGTGTTCATACAAATATAGGCTATTTTGGGTAGTTGTATTTTAGTGATATGCGGGTGTAAAGTAAAGCTGTTGTTGCTCTTGTGGCTTTTTTAAACAAAAGATGTAGGTGTTGTTACGAGGTTGGTAATTAGATAGTTTAAAGGGGGCGGAGTTTGCCTATTGTGAATAAAAAAAACTATTTTTAGCAAAAGCATTTTTTAAATGAAAAACCAGTTTACCAAAATCACCTTATTTGCCTGTCTCATCGGGGCAGTATCTCAATCTTGTAAATCTTCTCAAACAGTTACGGCCTCACAAGAAAAGACTGTAGAGGCAGTCGAAGAAAAAGTAATGGAAAAAGCTCCTGAAGAAGCTTCCAATGGTTATACGGAAACCGTTCCGGAAACCGATAATAGTTTCGATATGGTTTTGATACCTAGTGGGACTTTTAAAATGGGGAGTCCTGAAACGGAAGCTAATAGAAAGGCAGATGAAGGTCCTCAGAAAGAAGTGGAGTTAGATGCTTTTTATATGGCGAAACATGAGTTGACGTGGGACTTGTTTGAACTTTTCTTCAAGCAGAACAAAGAATTGTTCGTTAAGCTAGATAATGACCGAGTGATAAAAATAGATGCTATTACAAGACCTAGTCCACCGTACGAAGATCCTTCTTACGGAATGGGGAAAGATGGTTTTCCTGCGGTAAGTATGTCTGCATATTCTGCTTTGGTTTACTGTAAGTGGTTAAGTACGGTAACAGGTAAATTTTACAGATTGCCTACGGAAGCTGAGTGGGAATACGCGGCAAAGGCCGGTACGGAAAGTGCCTATAGTTTTGGGGATGATGTTTCTCAAATAGATGAGTATGCAGTGTATTATAAAAATTCAGAAAGTAAGTATGCCAAGGTAGGTAGCAAAAAACCAAACCCTTGGGGCTTGTATGACATGCATGGTAATGCGGCAGAATGGACGCTAGATGAGTACAAAGAAGATACTTACGCCAATTCGGATAAGAAAAACCCTTGGATAACACCGGCTGTAATTCATCCAAGATCTTATAGAGGAGGCTCTTGGGATGATGATGCGGATAAATTACGTTCATCGGCTAGAACGGCATCAAGTTTAAAACAACAAAAACGTGACCCACAGATTCCAAAAAGTTTTTGGTGGTTTACAGATTCCAATTATGTAGGTTTTAGATTGGTGAGCCCAAAAGTTCAACCTAGCGAAGAAGAACAGAAAAAATTCTGGCAGACCGTTTTGGATGAATAGTAAATTGATTTTAGTAACGCCAATAATAATTGGTCTATTTAGATATAATGAAAAATACATTTCTCTTATTGCTCTTTGTAGCTAGTTCCATTATTGGACAAGCTCAAGATGAATATACCCTTGCAGATTCTAGTAAGTTAACAATCAGTGGTACTTCTACCGTTAGTGATTGGGATGTGGTGGCTAATTCGGTATCAGCAAATCTTAAGTATGATGGTGTGGCGCCAAAGCAAATTTATTTGGAAGTAGAAGTCGCAGATATTATGAGTGAAAGAGGAGCTTCTATGGATAAGAAAATGCATGAGGCCCTTAAGAAAGAACAGCACCCAAAAGTTACTTTTAAATTAACGGAAGTGAAGAACAAGTCAACTTTGGTTGGTTCATTAGCTATTGCGGGAGTTGAGAAAACTGTAGAAATTCCTGTAAAAATGGAATCAAACTCTGAAGGTTTAAAAATCTCTGGTAAGAAAAAGATAGTATTAAAGAATTATAATATAGAGCCCCCAAGCGCAATGTTCGGTCAGATTATTGTTGGCGATGAGGTTACCGTTAATTTTGATTTGCTTTTTTCAAAGAACTAGCCCGCATTTTTCTGATTTTCGGTTTTAATTCAAAGGCAGTTTTAAATTTCTTTTAATATGGATGTATGTCAGAAAATTAAAGGTTTAGCTGCAACATATGCTCCTGAATTTGTAGCCGTACGTAGGTATTTACATCAAAATCCAGAACTTTCTTTTCAAGAGCATAACACTTGTGCCTACCTCAAGGAACAACTGTTGGCACTTGGTGTAACGGATATTGAATCGGTTGCTAAAACGGGACTTTTGGCTACTATTAATGGCAGCCAAAAAGGAAAAACGATTCTTCTTCGCGCAGATATTGATGCGTTACCAATACATGAGCAAAATAACACAGCATACGCTTCCAAAGCGGCAGGCGTCATGCATGCCTGTGGGCATGATGCGCACAGTGCTTCGCTCTTACTTTGCGCTAAGATTTTACTAGAATTAAAAGACGATTTTTCTGGGAGTGTAAAATTGCTGTTTCAACCTGCGGAAGAACTTAGTCCGGGTGGTGCTATTAGCGTCATGAAAGAAAAAGCATATATTGCTTTAGGAACCATTCCACATGTTGGTCAGCACGTAAGACCAGATATTCCTGTGGGAAAGGTAGGTTTTCGTTCAGGGAAGTTTATGGCCAGTATGGATGAGCTTTTTTTGACCGTAAAGGGGAAAGGTGGTCACGCCGCTATGCCCGAAAAAATTATTGACCCTGTTTTGATTGCTTCCCATATTATTGTTGCCGCCCAGCAGTTGGTCAGCCGTATGGCGGATCCCAAAACTCCTTCCGTACTTTCATTTGGAAAGGTAATTGCCAATGGTGCCATCAATGTAATTCCTAATGAAGTATCTATTGAAGGTACTTTTAGGACTATGGATGAAGATTGGCGGAAAACAGCTTTAGAAAAACTCGATAAACTGGTAACTACAATGGCCGAAGCCATGGGAGGTAGTTGTGAACTGAAAATTAATCATGGCTATCCACATTTAAAAAATGACTCGACCTTAACGGAGGATCTAAGAATTCTTGCAAAGGATTATTTAGGTGATGAAAATGTGGTGGAACTAGACCAATGGATGGCAGCGGAAGATTTCGCATACTACACACAAAAAAATCCGGCCTGTTTTTATATGCTAGGTGTGGGCAATGTGGAGAAAAATATTGCATCTGGTTTGCATACGCCTACCTTCAATATTGATGAGTCTGCATTGGAAATAGGAGGCGGACTAATGGCATGGTTGGCCTTGAGAAAACTTTCTGTGTAACCTGTATTTCTGTTTCATATTCTTAGTTAAAAGTGGTTGTGTTTGGTAATGTGTTCCAAATATGGGCTTTGTATTCAAAAAATGATAATAAATGACGAAAAAGTGCAACTGATTAAGTTGTCGCTATAGCTGCAAACTACTAGTTTTAAGGAATAACATTAAGTGTATAATGTACTATTCCCAAAAATGAAATATAAGATAATAGTCGTAGTAATTTTGGCAAGTTTGGTCGGTTTTCTTTTTCTCTATAAGAAAGGGGTTTTCGATTCGGCTAATGATGAATATGCCGATATGAAACTTCCGGAAACGGTAGATTACAACTTTCATATTAAACCTATCCTTTCCGATAACTGCTATACCTGTCACGGTCCGGATGCCAACAAAAGAAAGGCAGGGCTGCGTTTGGATTTGGAAGAAGCGGCATTTTCTGAGCTTTCTGAAAATCCGGGCAGTTATGCCCTTGTTTCCAAAAACTTGAATAAAAGTGTTGCGTATCAGGCTATTGTTGCCGATGATAAGGATGTACTAATGCCACCTGCCGATTCAAAATTGGCCTTGAACGCTTATGAAAAAAAGCTCATTAAAAAGTGGATTCAACAAGGGGCCAAGTTCGAAAAGCACTGGGCCTATATTTCGCCCAAAAAGACTACTGCGCCTCAAACGGAAAATACGCAATGGGCACAAAATGAAATTGACGGTTTTATTTTAGAAAAGTTGGAAGAGAAGGGGCTAAGCCCTTCGGAAAAGGCTTCCAAAGAAACTTTAATAAGAAGGATAAGTTTGGACTTAACAGGCTTGCCGCCACAGCTGGAACAGTTGGAAGAACTTACAGGCGATGCTGATGTTGAGAAAATTATAGATACATTTTTAAGTTCTCCGGCCTATGGGGAGCGTATGACACAATCTTGGTTGGATGTGGCGCGCTATGCAGATTCCCATGGGTATCAAGATGATAGCTACCGTACCATGTGGCCATGGCGCGATTGGGTCATTCACGCATTCAACAAAAATCTACCGTACGACCAATTTTTAACCTGGCAATTGGCAGGCGATTTATTGCCCAATGCTACCAAAGAGCAAGTCTTGGCCACAGCTTTTAATCGCAATCACCCTATAACCCAAGAAGGTGGGGTTATTAAAGAAGAGTACCGTACCAATTATGTGTTGGATCGTACCAATACCGTGGGCAAAGGAATTTTAGGGATTACTTTGGAATGTGCCCAATGTCATGACCATAAATATGATGCCATTTCTCAAGCCAATTATTTTGAGATGTTCGCCTTTTTCAATCAAGTGAACGAAAAGGGACTTCAAATGGATGCCGTGCAGGCCGGAAAGCGAAAGTTCTTTGCGGATCCACCATTTCTAACTATTTCAAAGGAAGAAACGGAAGGTGTACTGTCTTTTGTTCACATGGATAGCCTACCTAGTATTAATGTGATGGTCATGAACGATTCGGCTCCAAGAACCACCTATGTTTTAAACAGGGGGCAATATGACCAACCAGCGGATTCGGTAGTGCCAAAAACACCACCGGCTATTTTTGCTTTTTCGGATGACCTCCCAAAAAACAGATTAGGTCTAGCGCAGTGGTTGGTAGATGAAAAGAACCCGCTTACGGCAAGGGTTTACGTAAACCGTATTTGGGCTATGTTGTTCGGTAGGGGGCTAGTAGAAACCTCCGAGGATTTTGGGGTTCAGGGAAGCCTGCCTACGCATCCGCAATTATTGGATTGGCTGGCGGTAGATTTTATGGAACACGATTGGGATATTAAGTATCTCCTGAAGAAAATCATGCTTTCGGCTACCTATCAACAAAAATCGGAACTACTACCGGAGTTGAAAAAGGCAGACCCGGAGAATAAATTATTGGCACGTGCGCCTCGCTTTAGAATGAGCGGTGAAATGATCAGGGACTATATTCTGACTACAAGCGGACTCCTTAATCCAAAATTGGGAGGTCCTAGTGTAAAACCCTATCAACCGGCAGGCCTGTGGGAGGAAACAAATGCCGGGGGTAACCGAGGTATACTTACCAAATACATACCCGGGAAGGGTTCGGATTTGTATCGTCGTTCATTGTACACATTTTGGAAACGTACGTTACCACCGCCTAATATGACCATTTTTGATGCGCCCACCAGAGACTTTTCAGAAGTGCGTCGGCAAAAGACAAATACACCTTTACAGGCGTTGGTCCTACAGAATGATGTTCAGGTCTTGGAAGCGGCAAGGGTGCTGGCACAAAGAAGTATAGAAGCGGAACCGGACAACCCCAATGTGGTGGCCACTATTTTCAAACGCATATTAGTGCGCAGTCCACGAAAAGAAGAATTATTGGCACTGAACACATATTACCACAATGCTTTGGAGCAATATAAAAATGATGAGGAGAGTGCTGAAAAGTTGGTAGCTGTTGGCGATTTTGAGCAGTTGCAGGTCAGTCCGGCAAAAACGGCGGCATTGATGCTTACGGCACAGGTTATTTACAATTTAGACGAAACCATAACAAAAGAATAGACCATGAAAGAAGATGAAAACAAAAAGGAGGATCCGTTAAAAGTAAATAGGCGGCATTTTTTTTCTCAGTTGAGTGTCGGCATAGGTTCTTTGGCGTTAGGTTCATTGTTAATTCCAGATTTGTTCAAAGGAGGCGGGGCACCACCGTTAACGCAACCTTTGGGCATACCTCATTTTGCTCCAAAGGCAAAAAGGGTCATTTACCTTTTTCAAGCAGGTGGTCCATCGCAATTTGAAAGTTTCGATTATAAACCGACTTTACGTAAACGTATGGGTGAGGATTTACCGGATTCTATACGAAACGGACAACGGTTAACGGGTATGACCTCGGGGCAGGATAAATTCCCTTTGATGCCATCAGCTACTAATTTTAAGCAGCACGGACAAAGTGGTACGTGGATCAGTGATTACTTCCCGCATATTGCTAAAATTGCCGATGATATTACGGTGGTGCGCAGCATGCATACCGAGGCCATCAACCATGATCCCGCCATTACGTTCTTTCAAACGGGAAGTCAGATTTCGGGGCGCCCCAGTATGGGTTCTTGGATGAGCTACGGGTTGGGAAGTGAGAACAAAAATCTGCCTTCTTTTGTAGTATTGACTTCAAGGGGTAAGGGGAATAGTCAGGGGTTGTACTCCAAACTATGGTCCAGTGGTTTTTTGGACTCTAAGCATCAGGGCGTTCTATTACGATCGGGCAAAGATCCCGTACTGTATTTGAACGACCCGGACGGACTTTCCCGATCGGATAAACGTCACTTGTTGAACGAGGTTTCTCAACTGAACAAGATGCACCATGTAGAAACGGGCGATGATGAAATTGAATCCCGTATCGCTCAATATGAAATGGCATACCGAATGCAAATGTCGGTGCCTGATGTAATGGATATTTCAAAAGAACCGGAATCTATTGTTAAGCTTTACGGTGAAGATTGTCAGGTGCCCGGAACCTTTGCTGCAAATGCATTGCAAGCGCGTAGGCTAGCAGAAAATGGCGTTCGGTTTATACAATTATACCACCAAGGTTGGGACCAACACGGTAATTTACCCAATGCCATGGCGGGTCAGGCCAAAGACGTAGATCAAGCATCGGCGGCACTTGTTCAGGATTTAAAACAACGCGGCATGTTAGAAGATACGCTAGTCGTTTGGGGTGGGGAATTCGGTAGGACCAACTATTGTCAAGGTAAGTTTGATCCGGCAGATTTTGGTAGGGATCATCACCCACGGGCGTTTAGTATTTGGATGGCCGGTGGCGGAATAAAACCTGGACTGAATTATGGGAAGACCGATGAATTTGGATATAACGTTATTGAAAACCCAGTGCATGTAAACGACTTTCATGCTACGCTAATGCATGCCATGGGAATAGATCACGAACAATTAACCTATAAATATCAAGGACGCCGATTTAGACTGACCGATGTAGCCGGAAATGTAATCAATGACCTTTTAGCATAGCCGATGACCGAATTTTTAAAAAGCCGTTGGGTAGAGTATAGTGTTTTAGGCCTATCCGTATTTCTTATTTTTTGTTTGGTTTTCGATTCCAACATCGTACTGCCCAATCTGGTGGCAGGGTTGGGGCGTTGGCATCCTTTGGTGCTTCACTTCCCGATCGTACTTTTACTAATTGCTGTATTTCTGGGTTTGACGGGTAAAAAAGTTCCACATGAATTATTGGTGATAGCGGTATTATCGGCTTTGGCAACGGCCATATTGGGTTTCTTTCTAGGGAAGGAAACACCGGTAAAGGGAGATTTGCTCTTTTGGCACCAATGGATGGGTGGGGCCGTAGCCCTTCTTGCTGCCATCTGGTATTTCTTGGACAATAAAGGTTTGGGTAGTAAAATCTATGTAAAAGGACTTCAGGTGGTCATGGTGGTTTTGGTAGGGCTTACCGGTCATTATGGGGGGATGGTCACCCATGGTGAAGAATTTCTGGCATTGCCAACCTCCAAGAAACAAAAAGAACTTCCTGAAAACCCAATGGTTTATGCCGATGTAGTCGCGGTTATTTTAGACGATAAATGTGTCTCTTGTCATAATCCCAATAAGAAAAAAGGGGAGCTATTGATGACCAATTTTTCCGAATTGTTGAAAGGTGGTGAAAGCGGTCAAACCCTAGTTCCGGGAGACCCTCTTAAAAGTGAATTGATAAGCAGGTTGCATTTGCCCTTGGAAAACGAGGAACACATGCCGCCGGAAGGAAAAACACCCTTGACCCAAAGTGAAATTGAAATCTTGGAACGCTGGGTGGCTTTGGGCGCTTCGGATACCTTGCGTTTTGATCAACTGTCCAAAAGTGAACCTTTGGTGGCACTACTAAAAGGATTGATGGAACCGGACCCGATGTCCAAATGGGCGGAATTGCCTTTTGTGGCAGATAGTACATTGCAGAATCTAGCCTCTGATTATCTAACGATAGAACGCGTGGCGAGCAATTCTAATGCACTTAGCATAGATATGTACTTGCCGCCGGAGTACGATGTAAAACCTATTTTGGCGCTGGAACGTATTGCGAATAATATTGTGGAGTTGGACCTAAGCGGACTTCCGCTAGGTGCCAAAGAAATGGATGTGATAGCCAAATGTCAAAATTTAGAATGGCTTGAGGTCGATAAAACGCCTGTTTCCGATACTGAAATCGAAAAACTATCGAACTTGAAAAAACTCAAACTTTTAAAAGTATATGAAACTGCCATTACGGATAAGAGCCTAGCTGTTTTTAAGAATTTGACGGATTTAAAAAACCTGTATATCTATAAAACGGGAATCACCAAAAATGCACTTCAAGATTTACAAAGTAGTAATAAGGGGCTGATGATTAATTATGGAATAGCACCGGAAATTGAAGCCTTTTTCGTGGCGACGGACTCTGTAGCGGTAACAAAGTAGTATTTTCGGTAGACATCTTAACGCAATAAAATTGACTTTATAGTCTTCTGCAATTTATGAGTAACTTTATAGCTATGGGCAAAAGCCTACTTCAGCTATGAATTCAAAAAAATACGTATTAGTTCTCTTTCTATTGATGGTGGGATTGGTGTTGGCTTCTGTGTATACGCCTACGGAAACCAATTATGAGTCTGTACCCGTTAATGAAGATAAAAATATATCGGCATCAGATGTGGCATTTCATAAGATGATGGATGTATTGACGCACCCACGGTGTTTAAATTGTCACCCCAGTGATAATGTACCCAAACAAGGAGAGGATAGTCACCCTCATCACTTTGATATTGCAAGGGGGGAAAGTGACAAAGGTTTTGAAGCTACCAAATGTGCTACCTGTCATCAATCTGAAAACAATCCATATTCCGGTGCTCCGGGAGCACCGCATTGGTCGCTTGCACCGCATTCCATGCGATGGCAAGGTTTAAATCGGTTTGAAATCGCAAAATCTATGATGGATACGGAGCGTAACGGTGACCGTTCCCCAGAGGAAATCAAGAAACACCTAACCGAAGATGATTTGGTGCTTTGGGCTTGGGAGCCGGGCACAAACATAAAAGGAGAGCCGCGTGAACTTCCGCCGGTATCAAAAGAAGAATTTATCAGTGCAGTAGAAGAGTGGTTTTCAAACGGCCACACCATTCCATCCCAATAATAGAAAATAAACGGACCATGAAAATTTCAATGATTGTCAATGGCGAACCGCGCAGCGTTGAGCTTGCGGATGAACTTACGCCCCTGCTTTGGGTAATTCGCGATATGCTGGGCCTAAAAGGTACCAAGTTCGGTTGCGGAAAGGCGGCCTGCGGAGCCTGTACCCTACATGTAGATGGCGAAGCAGTGCGTTCCTGTTCGTATCCCGTAAAATTTGCCGTGGGAAAAGAAATCACCACTATAGAAGGTTTGGGAGATGCCGAAAATCCCCATCCTGTACAGGAGGCTTGGATAGAGGAAGTAGTGCCTCAATGTGGGTATTGTCAGCCTGGGTTTATGATGGCTACGGCGGCTTTGTTGAACAAGATTCCCAATCCAACGGATGAGGAAATTGATGATAATATTATCAACGTGTGCAGATGTGGAACGTACTATAGAATGCGAAAAGCCATTCATAGGGCGGCGGAGAAGCAACAAGCGATTACCCCAATGAACCAACCCACAAACACGAAGTAATGGCAGATAACGATTCTTCAAAAAAGAAAATATCCAGACGAAAATTCTTGGTCCGTGGGGGCTTCGGCACCTTGGGCGTACTTGCCGTGGGTACCTATGTATTTCGGAACCCGATTAGGAGGGCGGTGTTGGAAAAAGTGAATGAAATGGATTTGGCCTATATGGGCAATACGGACAGCCCCATGCTCTGGTTTGAACTGGGCAAAGACAATGTGATTACCCTGCACTCGCCTAAGGTGGAAATGGGCCAGGGTACCTTTACCGGTATAGCACAAATGGCAGCGGATGAATTGGAAATTCCCATGGAGAATATCAAGGTGGTGCATGCCACTACGGCCACGGGCAATATAGATGGCATGAGTACGGGGGGAAGCACCTCTATTTCTGGTTTGTGGCAACCGTTGCGGGAATTGGCGGCCACCTTTCGTGAGATGATCAAGATGGAAGCAGCAAAGAAATTAGGTGTTCCTGTCTCTGAACTTTCCGTACAGGAGGGTGTCGTTTCGGGAAATGGAAAGAGCCTTACGTATTCGGAAATATCGGAAGGCGTAACGGATTGGACCCTGCCGGATACACCCGTTTTAAAAGATATAAGTACTTATAAGTTCGTGGGAAAACCTGTAGCCAGAGTAGATTTGGCGGATAAGGTGTACGGTGCGCCCATGTTCGGGATAGATGCCGAAATGCCCAATATGTTATACGGGGCCGTGGTACGACCTTCAAAAATTGGAGCCAAGTTTATTAGTGCTACAACGGATAAGGCCGAAAAAATGCCCGGTGTGGTCAAAATTGTAAGTGAGGATGATTTTGTAGGCGTTGTGGCGGAATCTTACATTGAAGCGGAAAATGCCAAGCAAGCCATTGAGGTAATTTGGGAAGCCCCGGAAGATTTACAGCAAGAGGCCATAGTGGCTATGATGACCGTAGGCAACGGAAAATCGACAATAATTCAGAAAGAAGGGGATGCCCTTGAAGGCGATGCAGTGGTGCAAATGGAATTTAGAAGTCCGATTGGTGCACACGCCCAGATAGAGCCTAATGGGGTAGTGGCTTCTGTGGAAGCGGAAAAAGCTACCATTATGATCTCTACACAGGTAATCGGTATTACCCGTAAGGAAGTATCTAGTCGTTTGGGCTGGGACGAGGAGCAGGTAAATGTAGTTCCCACGTATCTTGGCGGCGGTTTCGGCAGACGATTACATACGCCACATGCCGTTCAGGCAGCGGTCATGTCCAAGGCTGTAGGCAAACCCGTAAAATATATTTTTAGTCGGGAAGAAGAGTTTCAACATGACATGTTTCGCCCACCCACCCACCATATTCTAAAGGGAAGTTTAAACGAAGCAGGTAAGCTTACAGGCTTGGAACATCATTTTGTGAGTGGCGATGTGGGTAATAATTCGGCATTGGTGCCCAATATGGTTCCGCCTGTTATTGGTGCGGATATTGGGGCGATCAGAGGTGGGTTTCTTCAGTATTCGGGAGTGCCCAATCATCGTTCGGTATATTGGCATGTAACTTTGCCTTTTGCTACAAGTTGGTGGCGTAGTCTAGGGCTGTTGGCCAATACCTTTGCCATTGAAAGCTTTATGGACGAAATGGCAATTAAAGCAAAAACGAATGCCGTAGAATTCCGCTTGGCGAATATTAAGGATGATGTAGCCGGAAAGCGCTTAAAAGAGGTGATACGTACGGCAGGCGAAAAATCCGGTTATACGGAGAAGGTTACCAATAACAGGGCTATGGGTATTGCCGCTTCGGTAGATGCGGGTACACCCTGTGCGCATGTAGTTGAGGTTTCGGTAGTGGACAATCATATTAAAGTACATAAAGTAACGGTGGTGTTAGATCCCGGTCTGGCGGTAAATCCCGATCAGATAAAAGCCCAGTGCGAAGGTTGCGTTATTATGGGCATGAGCGCCGTCCTGTTCGAGCAGATGAAAGTGGTAGATGGCTCGTTAACCCCAACCATTTATGGCCCGTACGAAATGGCGCTAATGAAAAACGCTCCAAAAGAAATAGATGTGGTCTTACTTCAAGGCACGGATAAACCCGGTGCCGTGGGCGAACCTCCAATGGGTCCCATAGGTGCCGCTATCGCCAATGCGGTAAGAAGGTTGACAGGAAAACGCCTGCAATCTATGCCGTTACAACTGACCTAAATTAGAAGGTATAAAAAAGGCTTCCTATTTTTGGAGGCCTTTTTCTTTTCTTCTTATAAGGATGGCTGGGCAAGCTTCTTACAATTCAGAACTTATTTAAATCACTTCACATAAAGAAACCGTGCTATTCCTAGCAGGGCTGTATTTGTATGTTCTTTTTCGCTCGGTAATTGGTAAAAGAAAATCGAAATCATTCAGGGTAGCTGTAGACATTAGGGCGTAGCTGGTGGTGAATTAGTTTAATTGTCACCGGAAAATGATGTATTGGCTGCTGGGACTCATGAAATTTATAATCAAGGAGTTAAGTGTAAAATAGATAAGATGGGAACGAAAAAATTGGGGAGCGCTAGAGAACACTGCCCTGAGCCATATTCGTCTGGAATAGAGACCTGTTTAAGTCGGGTAAAAATGTTAACTAAATGTTAATTAAAAATAAGGCAATAATACGATGCTACAGGTGAAAAAACGAAGATATGTATCTGATTTTTTGGTGATTTATTAATAAACAGGATTCTATTTTAACAGAATTGTAACGTAAAAAATCGGCTTTGGATTTTAATGGATGAGGCGGCCTTTTACAGAGTTGTTTTGTAGTAGCTTTGGTACTGAGCTTAGCCGATAGATGATTTTATTTTTTTGAAATTAAGACGCTATGTGTAGGGAAATATTGATACAGTTTGTACCTGTTTTTTGTAATAATTAAGCAAGTAGGCGACGAGTTTATCGACCAAATAAAAGGTTTTTTCGACGAAAGAAGCCACGGTTTAAAAAGCATTGAACGGCGAATTGTTAGATACCTTTTTTTAATATTGAAAAGT
>NZ_RCNR01000023.1 GCF_009725985.1 Zobellia amurskyensis | reverse complement strand
TAAAAATTGTTTTTGCATCTTCCGTAGAAATTGCAGGACTAACAACAACGTCCTCACCATTTTTCCAGTTAGCTGGTGTTGCTACTTTGTGGTTGGCGGTAAGTTGTAAGGAGTCTATAACACGTAATAATTCGTAGAAATTACGTCCAGTAGAAGCTGGGTAAGTTAGCATAAGCTTAACTGTTCTGTCTGGCGCAATAATAAATACGGAACGTACGGTTAAGGTACTGTCCGCCTTTGGGTGAATCATATCATACAGGTCAGATACTTTTCTGTCTTCATCTGCTATAATAGGAAATTCTACATTGGTCTTTTGCACCTCGTTAATATCTTTAATCCACTCAACGTGAGATGCGGCACCGTCTACGCTCAACGCTATCATTTTAACATTGCGCTTGTCAAATTCACCTTTAAATTGTGCAGCTGTACCTAATTCCGTAGTACAAACTGGTGTAAAATCTGCAGGGTGCGAGAAAAGAATCCCCCAACTATCTCCTAAATAGTCATACAAGTTAATTTCGCCTATAGAACTGTCTGCTGTAAAATTAGGGGCTTTATCGCCCAATCGTATTGTTGCCATTTTATATGTTTTTTAGAATTGAAATTATAATCCTATAAAATTAGTAGATTAACAAAAGACAACCTTACGTTTATGGTTAAAAATGTATTAAAGTTTCCTATTTTTAAGGTATGGAAAACAACGAATTGGAGCAACTAAAATATCCGATAGGAAAATTTGAAAAACCTGAGCAGATAACCCATGAGCAAATTCAGGAATGGATTCATATTTTAGAAATGATTCCGGAAGAATTGGAGAATCTAGTAAAGGGTTTGACCGATGAGCAATTGGAGACCCCGTACAGGCCTGGAGGCTGGACGGTAAGACAAACGGTTCATCATATTGCAGATAGCCACCATAATAGCTACATTCGTTTTAAATGGGCTCTTACCGAGAACGACCCGGTTATAAAAGCGTACGATGAAAAGGCTTGGGCGGAACTTTTTGATACCAGGACAGCACCCATTCAATTTTCTCTGGATCATTTAAAGGCGGTTCACGGTAAACTGGTCTATTTGTTAAAAGGACTTTCCAGCGTTCAATTGCAAAAAACCTTTATCCACCCTCATAGCAATGCACAAGTGTCATTAGATGAGAATATAGGAACTTATGCATGGCATGGAAGACATCACTTTGCACAAATTTTTAATTTAATCGAAAGAAAGGGCTGGTAGTTAGATAAACGACAGCGGGAAAATTATTTTTTCCATTTAATATTACAACCAATACTTGGTTTTTGTTGCTCGCTTATTGGTCTGTTTTCAATTAGGGCATCAAGGGCGTTTCTTAAATCTTTTCCGGTTACCGGGACACCATTTTGGGGCCGGGAATCATCTAGCTGACCGCGGTATACCAATTTTAAATCAGCATCGAACAAATAAAAGTCGGGTGTGCAAGCAGCATCGTAATCTTTCGCAACCCGTTGCGTTTTGTCATATAAATAAGGAAAAGTATAACCTTCTTCCGTAGCTACTTCCTTCATAAGATGCGGAGCATCCTGCGGATAGTTTTCCACATCGTTGCTAGAGATGGCAACGAAGCCTATTTCTTTAGATTGATAATCTTTCGCCAGTTTTACAAATTCGGGGTTTATATGTTTAACAAAGGGGCAATGATTACAGATAAAAGCTATTATAGTGCCCTTTTTGCCCTTAATGGCATTTAAGCTCAACTGTTCATCGGTTTTAGTATTCAATAAATTAAAATCTGGAGCTAGAGTTCCTAGCGGAAGCATGTTGCTGGGTGTTCTTGACATTTTTGATTGTGTTTAAGACTTAAAGTTATAAAAAGTATTTTGAGCACCTTTGTCAAACCATAATCTATTTTTACCTTCATCTTCTATAAAGGATAAAAAAACAGTTGATAATAGCATGAACGAAACTATAAATTGGCAAGATTTTGCAAAAATAGATATGCGCGTTGGAACGATTATTAAAGCAGATGATTTTCCTGAAGCTAGAAATCCGGCATATCAACTCCATATAGATTTTGGGGAAGAAATTGGAATTAAAAAAACGTCTGCGCAGGTTACTACGTTATACACTAAAGAGCAACTTTTAGGAACGCAAGTGGTTGCCGTGGTGAACTTTCCCAAAAAACAAATTGCTAATTTCATGAGTGAATGTCTTATCTTGGGAGCCGTCAACGGCAAAGATGTGGAGCTTTTACAGCCAAGAGCATTAGTGGCCAACGGACTGAAAATATCATAATTGATTGACCGAAAACTTACTAGATAACGTATCTCTTAATTTTGATGCTCAAGCACAATGGGTGTTGAATATTTCACTTGCTTTGGTAATGTTCGGTATTGCCTTAGAGATTTCTATATCTGATTTTAAAGGGCTTTTTCAAAACCCCAAACCTATTTTTACAGGATTATTTTGTCAATTTATACTACTTCCACTTCTAACCTTTGTTCTGGTATTGTTAATTGAACCGATTGCAAGTATTGCCTTGGGTATGATCATGGTAGCTGCATGCCCTGGTGGTAATGTATCTAATTTCATATCACATTTGGGGGGTGGTAATACGGCATTGTCCGTAAGTCTTACCGCGGCGGCTACTTTATTGGCAGTTGTCTTTACTCCATTGAACCTTCAATTTTGGGGAAGTTTGTATCCACCAACCCATGAGATTTTAAAAGACGTGGCTTTATCTCCGTGGCAAATGGTTCAATTGGTGTCTCTTTTATTGGGTTTGCCACTCGCGTTAGGTATTTGGGTAAACCATCTTTGGCCAACCCTAGCAAAAAAAATGGGTAAAGTTCTTAAAGTCCTTTCATTGGTGTTTTTTATACTATTGGTATTTTTGGCCCTATATAATAATCGTATTATTTTTTATGATTACATAATGTATGTCTTTTGGATAGTGGTTTTACATAATATGTTGGCCTTTATAACGGGGTTCTCGTTTGCTAAACTTATGGGCTTGTCCAAGCGAAATATACGCTCAATAACTATAGAAACGGGTATTCAAAATTCTGGACTGGGATTATTGTTGATATTTTCCTTTTTTGATGGTCTAGGGGGAATGGCATTGTTGGCCGCTTTCTGGGGAATTTGGCATTTAGTCTCTGGCCTGTTACTCGCTGCATTTTGGAGCAATAAATCAATTAAAACCGAAACACTGACTTGAAAAATATAGGCTACCGATTATTAAAAACCTGGATTAAGATTGGATTGCATCTTTACTACGGAAAAATACAAGTTTCAGGGCTGGAGAATGTGCCAAAGAATAAACCGGTACTCTTTTTGCCAAACCACCAAAGTGCTTTGTTAGATGTACTGTTAATTGCTGTTAATTGCAATAGGAAACCTTTCTTTTTGACCCGATCGGATGTATTTACCAAACCTACGCTAAAAAAGTTTTTTGCCTATCTAAGAATGATTCCCATTTATAGGATTAGGGATGGAAGAGAAGCTTTGAAAAACAACCAAGCTGTCTTTGATCAATGTGCTGAAATTTTTGGTAACGACCATGCCATTGTAATGTTTCCCGAAGCAAACCATAATATAAAGCGTCGTGTGAGGCCTTTGAGTAAAGGTTTCACCCGTATTCTATTCAATGCCGTAGAAAGATTACCGGATACGGATATTCATATTGTACCCGTTGGTCTTAATTATAAAAGCAATTCTGGTTTTCCGGATAGGGTAGCCATTTATTATGATGAAAGTATTTTAGTAAATACAATGTACGATGCAAATGATGTTCAAGATTCGGTTAATAGAGTAAAAGGAATGGTGTCCGATAGATTGAAACAACTAACTGCGCATATTGAAGATGAGAAGCAATACGATAGTATTTCAGGACAACTGAATACTTTAGATGTTGATTTTTTAAATCCCTTTGAAACTAACAGAATTATAGGAACCCTTGACGCTTCAAAGTCTGTGGCCCCTGTAACAAGAAAAAACGGAATTTTTGGCGTCGTGGCTAATATCCTCTTTACAATTCTAAATTTCCCTATACTTTTAATTTGGCGTAAATGGGCAAGGCCCAAGGTTTGGGAACCGGAGTTTATGGGTACTCTCCGCTTTGGATTCGCGCTTTTGGCTTACCCACTATATTATCTTCTGGTATTTACTTTGGTTGCTTTAATAAGCAATGGTCTTGTAGGACTAATGACCATACTATTCATATTCTTTTACAATTGGCTGTATGTTCGTAGCAATTAATTTTGGAGATTAAAGAAGAACTTATAAAACAAAAAAAACGCCCTTTAGTGGGTCGTTTTTTATATGATTGCGTTGTTTTTAGATGTCATCAAAACTAACATCGGTAAAGCTTCCGGTTTCGGTAGATTTCAATTCTCCGTTCGTACTTGCTTCCTCTTCTTTTTTAAAGTCTTTTTGGTGACGTTCAGAGATAACTTCAGAGCCTTTTTCTTCAATAATGAAATTCATCATTTCCTCTACATTTTCCTTAAAAGCCTCAAAATCTTCTTTATAAAGGTAAATTTTATGCTTCTTGTAATGAAAAGAGCCATCATCATGAGTAAACTTTTTACTCTCTGTAATGGTTAAATAATAATCGCCTGCCTTGGTGCTTCGCACGTCAAAGAAATACGTGCGTCTTCCCGCCCGTAATACTTTGGAATGAATCTCCTCCTGGTCCATTGAATCTTTTTCGTTCATCGCGTTTAGTGTCTAGTTAATAGTTGTTAATCTTTCAAAAATGTGAAAAAAAAGCCAATACGACAACAATTTTTTAGTTTTCTTTCTCTGACAGTTGCGTGTAGTATAACTCTTTGTAATACCCTTCAATGCTGTTCAAATCAGTGTGGTTGCCCTGTTGCAGAAGTTCGCCCTCAGAAAGAACCAATACCTTGTCGGCATTTTTAGCGGATGATACCCTATGGCTCACAATAAGTGTGGTGCGATTTTTGGAGGCTTTTTTGAGGTTATTTAGAATATCTTCTTCGGTTTCTGTATCTACTGCGGACAAACAATCATCAAAAAGATACACCTCTGGTTTCTTTAATAAAGCCCTAGCAATGGAAACACGTTGTTTTTGCCCGCCACTAAGGGTAATCCCCCTTTCGCCAAGAACAGTTTCATATCCTTTTGTAAATCCTGTAATATTCTCGTGTACCACTGCATTTTTGGCAGCCTCCACAACTTCCTCGTCCGATGCATTTTCCTTTCCGAATTTAATGTTGTTCTGGATTGAATCCGAAAACAAAAAGGCATCTTGCGGTACGGCACCTATGGCTTTTCTTAAACTCTCAATATTTAATTCCTTTATAGGGGTGCCATCTATTAGTATTTCTCCACTAGTAACATCATACAATCTGGCGATCAGGTCTAAAATTGTAGATTTTCCTGAGCCGGTCTTGCCCAATATGGCTACCGTTTCGCCCTCATTTATCGTAAAAGAAATATTTTTAAGAGCTGTGATTTCCGTATCCTCGTAGGTGAAAGTTACATTCTTAAATTCAATCTTTCCTTTAATAGGGGTTTCTTCAAGTACTGTATTCTTAATGTCCGGAGTCTCTTTCAAGAATTCGTTTATACGTTTTTGCGAGGCTTCAGCACGTTGCACAATTGAAGTAAGCCAACCAATAATGGCCACTGGCCAAGTAAGCATGTTTACGTAAAGGACAAACTCGGCAATAACCCCAGAAGAAGCTATTTCTCCATTTATATATTGTTTTCCGCCTATGTAGATTACAAAAATATTACTGATACCAATGAGTAAAATCATTAGGGGAAAGAACCATGCATTTACCTTGGCTAGGTCCATGCTTTTATCTTTTCCCTCTACCGCCAAAGCACTTAGGTCATTATTCGTTTTCGGTTCTAGTGTATATGCTTTAATTACGGAAACACCGGAGAATACTTCTTGGGTAAAGGTAGAAAGGGTAGAAAGGTATTGCTGTACAATGGTACTACGTTCATGAATAACCTTGCTTATAAAATAAATTAGAACGGATAGTATGGGTAGGGGAATTAAGGTGTAGGCAGCAAGTTTAGGTGCTGTCATAAACATAATAGGGATGATACAGGCAAAGAGCGTAATGGTATTGATGCCATACATTAAGGCTGGTCCCGCATACATACGAACCTGATTTACATCTTCACTGATGCGGTTCATTAAATCACCAGTTCTATTTTTCTTGTAAAAGTTAAGGCTTAAGAATTGATAATGGTCAAATATTTCATTCTTAAGGTCGTACTCTATATACCGCGAAACGTTAATTATCGTCTGGCGCATTAGAAAAGTGAAGAAGCCAGATAAAAGTGCGGCACCTACAATAATTAAAATATACTCTAGAAGAAGACCTTTTGCTGCCGATTCTTCAACCTTTCCGTCCATGAAATTTTCAATGACCGTAATAGATTCTTTCACGTACCTAGGCATGACCAACTGTAGTACACGTGCAATAATCGTAATGAACAACCCGGTCAATAATTTGGACCAATATTTTTTAAAGTACTTATTTAGGTGTGCAAGTTCCTTCATGAAAGGTATAAGCTAATGCTATATTTAATTGAGCAAAGATAGGGGTTTGGGTATAAACCATATGTTATAAATACCATAAGATGTTGGTAAGTTACAAATTGCCTCAAAATTACTTTCAGAACTAGTGAAAGTTAAATTTACGGTAATTTTTCATCTTTTTTTAGGTGTCAAGAGCTTTAAAAACAGGGTTTTGCGCGCATGTTGGCTTAAGAAGATGAAAAGCTATAATTGTTTCCCTGATTTGTATAGTAGTCTTTTGGGCTTTATTCTTATTTTTGCCACGTGAAAGTCAAACCAATACTATTCCAAAAAAGTTCTTTAAAATGCTAACACGAAGACATATACGGGTAAAAGTAATGCAATGTATTTATGCAATTACCCAATCTAAAGACGAATCTTTAGAAAAACAAGAAAAATTTCTGCGGTTTAGCATAGACAATATGTATACGCTCTATCTTTTAATGCTGAGTTTGATTATTGAGATTCAGCAAAGAGGATCGGACCAATTAAGGATTTCTTCTAAAAAATATTTGGCTACGGCTTCGGATACTTTTCCTGATCAGGCAAAATTTGTAAACAACAAATTATTGCTTCAATTGGTGCATAATGAGCCGCTCATAGCTGAGTTGAAGAAAAGAAGGTTAGATAATTGGTATTTAAACGAAGAATATGTAAAAATCATTTACAACAACATTGTTGCAAGTGATGCATACCAGAAGTATATGTCTAAAGCAGGTAGTACTTATGCCGAGGACAAAGAGCTTATTATTACCTTGTTTAAAGAGGTTATAGCTCCTGACGAAAAGATTTTCGACTATTTTGAAGATAACAACCTTACTTGGGTAGATGATATTCCTATTGTTAATACCTATATCTTAAAAATGTTCAAAAAGATTAAGCATGACCAGTCTACGTCTTTCTTTTTGCCACGTTTGATCAAGGACAAAGAAGATATGGAGTTCGCTAAAAACCTACTTAGAAAAACATTGTTGAAAGATGGTGAGCTTACTAAGGAGATAGAAGGGAAAACTCCTAATTGGGACAAAGACCGTATTGCGGATATGGATGCTATTCTTTTGAAAATGGCTATTTGTGAACTTCTGAACTTTCCATCTATACCGGAAAAAGTTACTATTAACGAATTTTTAGAGATAGCAAAGGAGTATTCAACTCCAAAGAGCAGTATTTTTATCAACGGTATTTTAGATAACCTTGTAAAAGAATATAAAAAGGAAGGAAAGCTTAACAAAATAGGTAGAGGTCTGATTTAAAATAATTGATTAATTTTACCCCAAATTAAAGTTAGAGATATGAGAAAAACATTTTTTGCCTTGAGCATCTGTTCACTTATGGCGTTCGTTTCATGTAAAGAAAACGCGTCTAGTAAAGTAAAAACTGACAATGTTGTAGAAGCAGCACAACGTGATGAAGCTGGTAAGCAAATTCCGGTAATGGAATTTGAGAAAGCAGAACACGATTTTGGTACTATTGAACAAGGTACACCTCAAGAGACCATATTTACGTTTAAAAATACAGGTAATGCACCTTTGATTATTACAAATGCAACAAGTTCTTGTGGTTGTACAGTTCCTAATCCTCCAAAAGACCCTATCGCACCAGGAGATACAGGTGAGTTGGTCGTTAAGTTTAACGGGTCAGGACAGAACCAAGTAACTAAAACCATTACTGTAAATGCAAATACCGAAAAAGGTACTGAGCAATTACGTATTAAGGCGTTTGTGAATCCTAAAGGAGCTGCTCCAGTAGGACCAACAAAATAATAATAGATTAGATATTTTAAATATGGGTGATATAGGACAGTTTCTTCCGATGATATTGATTTTTGTGGTTGCGTATTTCTTTATGATACGTCCGCAAATGAAACGTCAAAAGGATGAAAAGAAATTCGCAGCTGAATTAAAAAAGGGCGATAGGGTAATTACTAAAAGTGGTTTGCACGGTAAGATAATGGAGTTGAATGACAATGATTTTTCTTGTATTCTAGAGACCATGGCCGGTAAATTAAAATTTGATCGTTCGTCCATTTCAATGGAAATGAGCAAAAAACTGAACGCACCCGAAAAGAAATAATCGTATACTTTATTGTACACTAAGAAACACCGCTATTCATGGCGGTGTTTTTTTTTGGTCTTGTGCTATCGTAAATTAGTATATTCATATGTTGAACAAAATAAACCGGAAAAATGTACCATAATAGACGAAACTTTATCAAGAAAAGTTCTTTAGCCTTGGCAGGCTCAAGTGCCGCATTTTTATTTCCAATGGAGCTTCTGGCTACTCTAAGAAAAAAGGTAGGTCCCAATGACCAAATTAATGTAGGCCTAGTTGGTTGCAAGGGTATGGGGTTTAGTGACCTAACCTCAATGTTAAAGATTAGCGAGATTAACGTAATGGCGCTTTGTGATGTAGATGAAGCTGTTCTTGAGACCAGAACTGCAGACCTAGAAAAAGCAGGAATAAAAAAGCCATTGTGGTACCGTGATTATCGTAAGCTGTTAGAGAATAAAGATATTGATGTGGTTATCATAGGTACGCCAGATCATTGGCATTGTCTTCAGCTGACGGATGCCCTAATGGCAGGGAAAGATGTGTATTGTGAGAAGCCCATCGCAAACTCTATTCAGGAATCCAATATAATGCTGAATTATGTTGGTGCTAGTGATCGTATAGTACAAATAGGGCAATGGCAGCGTAGCCAACCACATTTTGTAGATGCCATTAATTTTGTACACTCAGGTAAATTAGGGAATATACGTTTGGCAAAAGCTTGGGCTTATCAAGGTTGGATGAAACCTGTACCAGTTGTTGCAGACTCAGCGGCTCCAGAAGGTGTAAATTATAAAATGTGGTTAGGTCCGGCTCCTGAGCGTGCTTTTAATGCGAATCGGTTTCATTTTAATTTCCGGTGGTTTTGGGATTATGCAGGAGGCTTGATGACGGACTGGGGCGTACACTTGTTAGATTATGCCTTGTATGGAATGAAAGCAGCAACCCCAAAATCGGTAATGGCATTAGGAGGAAAGTTCGCATACCCAGAAGATGCTTCTGAGACACCGGATACGCTACAGACCGTTTTTGAATATGATGGTTTTTCAATTCTCTGGGAACACGCTACAGGTATTGATGGCGGAAACTATGGTCGTAACCACGGTATTGCTTTTATTGGTAATAACGGTACACTGGTCGTAGACAGGAACGGGTGGGAAGTAATACCCGAGGAAGAGTTTGCTGGATGGGGCAAAAAGGGATCCCCTAAAATGGAAGCTGTTTCCTATGATAAAGGAAATGCGAGCGGATTGGATTTACATACCAAAAATTTTATAGAAGCCGTAAAAAGTAGAGATAACACCAAACTTAACGCTCCTATTAAAGTGGGTTACGACGCAGCTTTGGTTTCCCACATGGGTAATGTAGCCTTTAAAACAGGCAACCGCATTTATTGGGATGATACTTCTGGTAAGTTCAAGGAGGAAGAGGCAAATAAACTCATCACCGCCAATTATCAAAACGGTTGGAAATTACCAATGCTCTAAAAATATAATGCTTCCAAACTCTAAATTTAAATGGGGTTTGGAAGTTTTTTATCGGTATATGTCATTAAGTCCTTTACCTGCAGTAATCATAGGTAAAATCTTTTCCAGTCTGCTTACTTTTGTTTTCTCACGTTTGGCATTTGCAATGTATTCCACGTATTCTTTTTGTTTGTAAGGAGATAATTTTTCAAAAGAACTTTTTGTTTTCGGCTGCTTTTTAAATGCATTTTCCAGTTCAGGAGGAATTGCTACGCTCGTAACTTTACTTTTAGGACTTCTGGGAAGTTCAATACCTTTTTTTTGATTTTCGATAGCCTCGTTGATATATGCCGAAACTTTTAGTTGGTCAATTTCACTTTCAGAGAAAAACTTCCAATGGCGCATGGCTTGGGTTTTGCCTTCTTGGGCATTTTCAAGAATCTCTTCGGGGTCGCTTAAAAAGACACCGTTAAAGAACCAAATGCCAAAATGATTTTTGAATTTACAAATGGCGAGTACATTCTTCTTGTTAATGGTATAGGTTGGAAAGTTCCACTTATACGTTTCGGCCAAATCGGTCTTTAAAACCAAATCGCGTAACACTGCAATGGCTTTTTTAAAGTGATGTTCTTCTGCGAAATATGCTTCTGTTTTTTCGGATGTATCCATATGTATATGGACTTTTTAAGATTTTCTCTCTTAAAGATAAGCATTTGTCATTACACGGATTTCTTGGCTACAAGCTCACAGATTTTAATAATGACCTCCGTAGCTTTTATCATGCTTTCTACGGGAACGTACTCGTATTTACCGTGAAAATTATGTCCGCCTGCAAAAATATTAGGGCATGGTAGGCCCATGTAGCTTAGTTGTGATCCGTCTGTTCCTCCACGTATTGGTTTTATGATCGGAGTAACCCGCATAGCTTCCATGGCTTCTTTTGCCAGTTCTACAATATGAAAAACAGGTTCCACTTTCTCACGCATGTTATAATACTGATCCTTAATTTCTATGCTGATGCAATTACCGTGAATATCATTTAACTTTTCCGTAATATCACGAAGCAATTGTTTTCTGTTTTCAAAAAAGGTTTTGTCATGGTCACGAACAATCAGCTCAAATTCGGCATGTTCTATTTCACCTTTTATGTGGTGTACATGAAAGAAACCTTCTCGGCCAGAGGTGTTCTGTGGTGTTTCTTCCGGAGGCAGGATTTCTAAAAATTCACTGGCAATGCTTATGGCATTTACCATTTTGTTCTTGGCATACCCTGGGTGAACACTTTTTCCTTTAATGACCACCTTTGCGCTGGCAGCATTAAAATTCTCGTATTCCAATTCGCCAACTTGGCTACCGTCCATAGTATAGGCCCAATCTGCACCAAATTTTTCGACATCAAAATGGTGGGCTCCACGGCCTATTTCCTCATCGGGAGTAAAACCCACTCTAATTTTACCATGTTTTATTTCCGGATGGTTGATAAGATATTCCATGGCCGTAACTATTTCAGTAATACCGGCTTTATCATCGGCGCCAAGTAGGGTGGTGCCATCTGTTGTAATTAAAGTTTGACCTTTATATTGTAATAGATCTTCAAAATAATCTGGTGAAAGCACAATATTCTCCATTGCGTTCAAAACAATATCCTTACCGTCATAATTCTCAATAATCTGAGGGTTAACATCAGTTCCCGAGAAGTCTGGCGAAGTATCAAAATGAGAAATGAATCCTATAGTGGGTATCTCTGTAGTTAAGTTACTAGGTAGTGTAGCGGTAATGTAGGCTTTGTTATCAATTGAGACTTCCTCCATTCCTATTTCTAGTAATTCCTCAACAAGTAAATCTGCTAAATACCATTGTTTTTCAGTACTGGGGGTGGTTTTAGAATTGGGGTCGCTTTGGGTATCAATCTTCACATACTTCAGAAAGCGATTAATGATATTTTGCATTAGTTTAATTTTAAATCAAAAGTACAAAATTGGGGGTACTAGATACAAATGAAACTTTTTTTAAGATTATGTTTTTAATAATTTTCCTACGTAAAAAATAAAATTTACCTAACTTCTCACTAATTAACTCAAATAACTAATTATGAAAAAGCAGTATTTAATGTGCTATGCACTCTTTATGAGTGTTATAGGGATAGCTAGTGCCCAAATATCGGGTACAGTGTTAGACGAAGATGGTGGTCCCCTGCCAGGAGCTTCGGTAGTTATAAAGGGAACGACCACTGGTTCCACTACGGATTTTGATGGTTTATTTTCAATTAATGCCGAGGTTGGAGATAAACTTGTTGTCTCTTATATTGGTTATGAAACCAAAGAAGTTGTAGCTAAGGCAGGTGGTATGAGTGTTCAGTTATCATCAGGTGTAGCTTTGTCGGAAGTGGTTATAATAGGTTCGCGTAATCCTAATAGAACAGCAACCGAAAGTATGGTTCCTGTGGATGTAATAAGCATGAAAGAACTGAACAGTGTAGCCCCGCAGGTGAACTTAAACCAAATTTTGAATTATGTAGCTCCTTCCTTTACTTCAAATACCCAGACCATTTCTGATGGTACGGATCACGTTGATCCGGCTTCCTTACGTGGTTTAGGCCCCGATCAAGTGTTGGTTCTAATAAATGGGAAAAGAAGGCATACATCTTCTTTGATCAATGTAAACGGGACTTTTGGGCGCGGTAGTGTTGGTACGGATTTAAACGCTATACCAGCAGCGGCAATTCAACGTATTGAGGTTTTAAGAGATGGTGCTGCTGCCCAGTATGGCTCTGATGCCATAGCAGGTGTGATTAACATAGTTTTGAACAAGAGTGTAAACGAACTGAATATGTCCGTTACTACTGGGGCTAATTTTTCTAAGAACGCCAATGATCAAACAGGTGGTGTAGATGGTGCAACAACTAACATTGCTGCTAGTTACGGTGTTCCTCTAGGTGAAAATGGAGGTTTGTTAAACCTTTCTGGTGATTTTGATGTTCGTCAGCCTTATGGTAGAATGAGTGAGTGGGAAGGTGATATTTTTAATCAATATAATGTAGTTGAAAGAGTAGCTAATAATGATGGTTATAATTTGACTAATTTATTGGATGATGATGTAACAGATGTTATTCAATATGCAAATCAAGCTGGGATAAACTTGAACGGAGCCACTACTAAAGCAGAGCTTCAGCCAATTTTATCTACAGATGCTACGGAAGCAGAACTTGCTGCTAGAGGTCAACAGCGTAGTGATTATAACATGAGAGTTGGTCAGTCGGCTTTACGTGGTGGACGGATTTTTGCTAACTTTTCTTTACCTTTAGATGACAACGGAACGGAGGTATATTCTTTCGCCGGTATCAGTTCAAGAACTGGTAATTCTGCAGGTTTCTATCGCTTGCCTAATCAAAGCAGAACATATACACCTGCGTACATGAACGGATTTTTACCTGAAATTAATTCAACTATTAAAGACAGGTCATTGTCGGTTGGTATTAAAGGAAAAATCAATGAGTGGGATGTTGATTTAAGTAATACTTACGGAAAGAACTCTTTTCTTTATACTATTGGAAACACATTTAACGCTTCTATGCAAAATGCATCACCTACTATTTTTGATGCGGGTGGGTTTTCTTTTGCGCAGAATACAGCTAATTTAGACGTAACCCGCTTTTTTGAAGATGCGTTGTCTGGTTTAAATGTTGCTTTTGGTGCGGAATACCGTGTTGAAAACTATGATATTGTTCAAGGTGAAGAAGCTTCATATTCGCAATATACGGCAGATGGACAGCGTATTACCTTAGCATCACAACAATCTGCACAAGATTTCTTTGGAAATGGAAGACCGGGTGGGTCTCAGGTTTTTCCAGGATTTAGTCCAAATAATGAACTTTCTCGTGGGCGTAGTAGTGTTGCTGGTTATGTTGATTTAGAAGCCGATTTTTCTGAAAAGTTTGTGGCCAGTTTTGCTACACGTTTTGAGAATTACAGCGATTTTGGTTCTACCATCAATTTTAAATTAGCTACGCGTTATAAAATCAATGATAATATAAATGTTAGAGCTGCGGCCAATACAGGTTTTAGAGCGCCTTCTTTGCATCAGATAAACTTCAACTCTACATCTACTATTTTTGATCAGAATGGTGATCCGCAAGAGGTAGGTACTTTTGCCAATGACAGTAGAGCTGCTAAGCTTTTGGGAATTCCGGAATTAAAAGAAGAAACTTCAAGTAGTATTAGTGTTGGGTTTACAGCTAAGATTCCTGATGCAAACCTGACCTTAACTGTAGACGGTTATTATGTGGAAATTAATGATAGAGTAGTGTATACGGGTCAATTTGAAGGACCTGGTACAGGAACTGAATTGGATAATTTGCTAAGTCAGGCCAATGCTACTGCAGCCTCTTTCTTTGCAAATGCAATTAATACGGAGTCACGTGGATTAGACGTTGTGCTTACACATACAGCAAGCTTAAGCGATACGTGGAGATTGAAATCTGATTTAGCTGGTACGTTATCTAAAACCAACCAGATAGGCGATATCAATTCGTCACAGGTGTTAGAGGATGCGGGTCTTGTAGATACTTACTTTCCAGAAGATAGTAGAGTATATTTAGAGGAGGCCGTGCCACGTACAAAACTGAACCTTTCAAATAGCCTTACTTCTGATAAATGGATTATGTTCTTGAGAAACGTCTATTTTGGTGAGGTTACGGAAGCTACCACTGTTGTGGAGAATCAACAGGATTTTGGTTCTAAGATAGTAACTGACCTTTCTATAGGTTACAAGGCAACAGATGCTTTAACACTTACATTAGGGGCTAACAATTTATTGGATATCTACCCAGACAGAGCAGAAGAGCAGTTTGGGAATAGAAGTTCAGGTCGTTTTGATTGGTCTCGTAGAGCACAACAATTTGGTATTGGAGGTAGATTTTTGTTTGCCAGAGTAAGCTTCACGCTTAAATAGAATATAAAAAAGTTTAAAAAAGTATGATGAAAGACTGTCCGAAAGGGCAGTCTTTTTTTTATAAAGGTGTCATACACGGAGCGAATATAATTTTTCACTTAAATTGTTGTTTATATAAACGGAACCAAATTTTAAACAGAAAAGTATGTTGCACAAATTATTTAGTCTACTGGTATTCGTTATGTTTTTTTCTGTTGTAAATGCACAAAATTGCACGTTAGATATTGGAGGGAAGAACAACGAGACAATAAAGACTCTTTTTCAATTAAACGAGGAACAAGTAAGTGTTATGGAAAGCTTACAAGGAGAGCTAGAGGTGAAGACTAAAAGCGTTGAGGACCAAATTGAAAAACTACTGGCGCAACATCCACAGAGCACCGAAGAAGACCTCATTAAATTGGCTGAAAAATATAAAACACTACAACAGCAATTGGTAGAAGCAGCTTATGATAGTGATAAACAGCTTTTGTCCGTTTTTAATGTGAAGCAGTACGAACGTTACCTTCAACTTTGTAATGAGGCCATTAGACAACCCATAAAAGTAGAACCCAAGAATTACGAGATACCCGTAGAGGAAGAGTAGTAATTTTTAAGTTTAAACACCGTATTCTTTTCGTATTTATGTAATTCCTGTACTTTTAAAAATAGTGACAAGTTGTGCTTATACTAGGGGTAAGTTTGTATTTTTGCGCAAACACCAATCTCGTTCATGTATAAGACCTTTCTACAACCGTTACTTTTTTCGTTAGATGCGGAAAAAGCCCATCATATTACTTTTTCATTAGTTCGTTTTCTTTGTAAAATCGGTTTTTCTGGTTTATTCAAGGCTATTTATAAAATAGAGGACCCACGTCTGGAAAAGGAGGTTTTTGGTATTAAATTCAAGAATCCCGTAGGTCTAGCCGCAGGTTTTGATAAAGACGCCAAGCTGTACAACGAGTTGTCCAATTTCGGTTTCGGTTTTGTTGAAATAGGTACACTAACACCAAAACCACAAGAGGGGAACCCCAAAACAAGATTATTCAGGTTAAAACCGGACCAAGCGATAGTAAACCGAATGGGCTTCAACAATATGGGAGTAAATGATGCTGTTGAACGTTTGAAAAAGGAACATAAAGTTCTTATTGGCGGTAATATTGGTAAGAATAAAATAACCCCTAACGAAGATGCTGTTTCAGATTACCTTATCTGTTTTAATGCCCTTTTTGACCATGTAGATTATTTTGTGGTTAATGTAAGTTCTCCTAATACACCGGGGCTGCGTGAGCTTCAGGATAAAGAACCGTTAACAGCGCTTCTTTTGGAACTCAAAAATGAAAATGCCAAATTAGCCGTACATAAGAAATTAAAAGAAAAACCTATTCTTTTAAAGATTGCCCCAGACCTTACGGATAATCAATTATTGGATATTATAACGATTGTTAACGATACAAAAATTGATGGAGTCATAGCTACCAATACTACCATTGAGCGGAAAAATCTGAAATCAGAAGTGTCGCTGACCAAGGAAATGGGTGGACTAAGTGGGAAACCATTGACCAAAAGAAGCACGGAAGTAATCCGGTTTTTGGCAGAGAAGAGCAACAAAGCTTTTCCTATTATTGGAGTGGGTGGTATACATTCTGAAGAAGATGCTCTAGAGAAGCTAGATGCAGGAGCAGACCTTGTTCAATTATACACTGGTTTTATCTATGAAGGACCAGTTTTGGTAAAACGAATCAATAAGGCTATTTTGAAAAGGTCATAAATCAAGACACTGACCTTCGGTCTGTAAAGCTATATCTTATTTTGCCCAATAGTCTACAACTAAAACACCACCTAAATGCGGACCTAAAACTTCTCCAAAAGCTTTGTGGTCTGGATGAGGTAAGTAAATAGCACGGTCTTCCTCACTTTTGAAAGTCAGGAAAAAACAATGGGTAAAACCATCGTTCAGACCTTCCGGGCTGTTGTTCAGTCCCCATTCATAACCAACTATTTGTGGAATTTTTGAAGGTAAGGCGGTAAATGCTTCCTCAACTTTTTTAATATTTTCCTGCGAAGTTTCTGGTTTGAACTTAAACAATACTACATGACGTAATAAGCTATCTTTTTGCATGATGGTTTCGGGTATAGGTTTTGCGTCCTTTCTATTTTCAAAGGCTACTAAAAGTAACGCTACTAAAACTAAACTCAATGTAAATGTAATGTGGCTTTGTTTCATGTCATATATGTTTTGTGATGCAATAACAATTATGGTCTAACATAAGGGGAATTGCGACCAGCGAAAAAATTAGAATATAGCCTAAGAGCTGTTCTAAAGTCTAGATTCGTCACAAGATATAAAAAAGAGTAGTTACTTTAGCGTCAAGACTAAGGTTTCCAAAGGAAAACTCCGTTACCTAAGATTTATATTAAATTTAAGCAGGAATTGCATTACCATGAATTACGAAACGCTTTATACTTTTATGATTGCCACAGCAGCTTTGTCCATTTCTCCTGGCCCGGACAATATTTATGTGTTGATGCAGAGTTTGGTAAACGGTAAAAAGTACGGATTGGCCACTACGGCCGGTCTTATTTCAGGTTGTTTAATACATACAAGTCTGCTGGCATTTGGAGTGTCTATACTTATCAAAGAAAGTGAAGCTCTATTTTTTGGTATAAAAGTATTAGGAGCTGTTTACCTTTTTTATTTAGCCTACAAAGTATTTAAAAGTAGTAGTTCTTTAGAATTGACCGAAGGTTCTGTTCCTAAAAAAGGACTTTGGCAGTTGTTTAAACAAGGTTTTATAATGAACGTGTTGAACCCAAAGGTTACTATTTTCTTTTTGGCGTTTTTTCCTGGTTTTCTTTTTAGTGATGAAATAAGCACCACGATACAGTTTTATGTATTGGGACTAATTTTTATGTTTATTTCTACCCTTGTTTTTAGTTTAATAGCGGTGCTCTCAGGTACTATATCTTCGTATTTTACAGAGAACTCTAAAATGGGCTTCTACCTAAAATGGCTTCAAATCATTGTATTTATCGGTATTGCCGTCTATATTTTAGTATCGGATAATTAATGCTAATTTTGAGTAAGCTTAAGAGTTGGTTTTATCAGCTCATTAGAAAGGTGTACGCATGATGGAAAAGGTAAAAGTTATTGAATGTCCTAGAGATGCCATGCAAGGCATTAAACCCTTCATTCCTACCCAGGAAAAGGTAAAGTACATTCAGGCTTTGTTGGGTTGTGGTTTTGACACCATAGATTTTGGAAGTTTTGTTTCTCCTAAAGCCATCCCGCAGATGGTGGATACGGCTAAAGTGCTATCTCAGTTAGACCTATCAAAAACAACAAGTAAGCTGTTAAGTATTGTGGCCAATGTAAGGGGAGCTCAAGATGCTTCGCAGCATCCTGAAATTCAGTATTTAGGATATCCTTTTTCTATTTCCGAGAACTTTCAGATGCGTAATACGCATAAGACCATAGACCAATCTGTAGAGATACTTCAGGAAATACTCAATATTGCGGACGCCTCCGGAAAAGAAGTGGTTACTTATATTTCTATGGGTTTCGGGAATCCTTATGGTGACCCATGGGACGTGGATATTGTAGGGGAGTGGACGGAGCGGTTAAGTGGAATGGGGGCTAAGATTCTTTCTCTTTCCGATACCGTAGGGTCTTCAACTCCTGAAGTCATAGAATATCTTTTTTCACAATTGATACCAAGATATCCAGAAATAGAATTTGGAGCGCATTTACATACAACACCTACCAAGTGGCATGAAAAGGTAGATGCTGCATACAAATCTGGTTGCCGTAGGTTTGACGGTGCCGTTCAAGGTTTTGGAGGGTGTCCTATGGCTAAAGATGAACTTACGGGAAATATGCCTACGGAAAAAATGCTTTCTTATTTCACCACCGAAAAAGTAGACTCAGGTGTCAATTGGATGGTTTTTGAAGCTGCGTACAACAAGGCTACAGAGCTATTTTCTGCATATCACTAACCATCTTGCCCACCACACATTTTATTAAGATAAGTATTCAGGTTTAGTTGAAACAATGTCCCCTCTATTAAATCTTGAACAGCATCTAGTTCCTGCATGCTCATGGCCAAGGTAATTTGCGGAGCTGGTGTATCTAAAAGTAGTGATCTGCAGGTTTCATGCTGGTTACAATCATTGCAGTGCGCATCACTATTCATTGTACATTCAATATTTTTCTTAAACTGTTCTAGTTCATTTTGAGACAATAGCAATCCAGTATCCCTAAAAACGATCTGTACTTTTTTAGTATCTTTTGTAGAATTTCTTTTCCATTGAAAGGCTACGCCAAAGGGGTTGTGGTAAATAGGGTTAATGTCTTCCATAATATAATTTTAATTCACTTGGGGTTAAACAATTTTATGATACTCTTCTATGTTTCTAATGATTTCAAACGTTATCCAAAATTAGTATTTTTATTTAGATTAATTATAAATAGATGGTAAAATTGAATTGTTTTCGTATTAGAGTTAGTGATTTTTGCTGCCCATCAATAGGCATATCAATATTATTTAGATTTAATAAGAATAATTTTGCGTAGCTAGTTTTCATGTATTAGTTTTGGGGCTTTATTTAAATCAAGTCTAAATAAATTTCAAACTTTATAATGAAAAAAGTCCTTTACACATTGGCTATTAGCTCTGCAGTTTTTCTTGCTTCTTGTAGCTCTGATGATAATGCTTCAGATATGGATGAAGCTATCGTGATCGATAATCCTGCTAGCTATTCTTTTGAACGAAATGAAGAGAATACAGTAAGTTTTGGAGGTCAGACTACTCGTATTTTAATGGCACAAGAGCTATTGGGAGGTTTCACTACCAATACCAATACCGCCGAGATTCTAAAAGCAATGTATGCCCATGAAGAGGGTGCAGAGGATTTTGAAGATGCAGATTTGAATGCTTCCGATAAAAGTCTACGTAGTAAAACTGCAGCATCTGTTGATTATTTTTCAACCAATGCTACGGATCAGGCGCTTATTCGTGCAGATTTTGAATCATGGATAGATGGTCAGGTAGATGAAGTTTTTACTAACTGGAATGTTGCGGCCGAAGCTGGAACAGCTGGTCAATTAGCAGACGGAGAGAAAACCCGTTATGTAAATGCACAAGGTCTTGAGTATAATCAATTGTTCGCAAAAGGATTGATAGGAGCTTTAATGACAGACCAAGCATTGAACAATTATTTGAGTACTGCTGTATTGGACGAAGGTTCTAGCCGTGCCGACAATGATGCGGGAACCGTATTGGAAGGTAAGTCCTATACCAACATGGAGCATAAGTGGGATGAGGCTTACGGTTATGTTTACGGACTTAATGCAGATGCTTCCAACCCAAATGCAGATTTAGGTGCAGATAGCTTTTTGAACGAATACATCGGAAAACTTGAAGAGGATCCTGATTTTGCCGGAATAGCAGATGATATTTTTCAAGCTTTTAAATTAGGTCGTGCGGCTATAGTAGCTGGAGATTATGAGATACGTGATGCTCAAGCGGATATTATCAGAGAAAAAATATCACAGGTAATTGCAGTAAGAGGTATCTTTTATATGCAACGCGCAAAAGCAACTTTAGCAGAAGAGACTCCTAACTATGGTAGTGCTTTCCATGCGCTTTCTGAGGCCTATGGTTTCATCTACAGTTTACGTTTTACCCGTAAGCCGGGCTCAGATGCTCCTTATTTTACAAAAGCCGAGTCTGAAGAGCTTTTAGAAGAACTAATGGAAGATGGTGTAAATGGATTATGGGATATTGAGGCAGAAACTATAGATGAGATTTCTGAAGATATCGCAGAGCGATTCGATTTTACGGTGGCCCAAGCGGGTGAGTAACAAGGGTCCTAGAAACTTAAAATTTAAGTGTTGATAAAAAAAGCAGCATCTGTTAAGGTTTAACAGGCTGCTTTTTTATATTTTTGCTTACTTAGAATAAATAAAAATAAGGTATGAGAAGGTTTTTTACCATTGTAGCTACGGCGGTAATGATTTGGGCTTGTAGTTCTGATGGAGGAAATGATCCTACGGATGATGTGGTCGTAGATCCAACTCCGGACCCGGTAAGTTTTGAGCGTGGTCCTATGCTTATGAATTGGGCAGATAATATAATCATACCTTCCTATGAAGCTTTTTCTAGTGAAATGACTGGTTTACAGAGCGCATTTGATTCTTTCAAAAGTGATGCGAGTGAGGCTAATCTTGTCGCTTTTAGGGCCTCGTGGTTGTCCGCTTATAAAATGTGGCAACGAGTTTCTATGTTTGAAATTGGACCTGCGGAAACGCTCGGTCTTCGCTTGAACGTGAATATTTATCCTGCAGGTAGTGATAAAATCGATGGGTTTATAACCTCAGGTAGCTATGATTTGGCATTGGCCTCCAATCGTGATGCAAAAGGTTTTCCTGCGTTGGATTACTTGATCAATGGTTTAGGTGATAGGGACGAAGATATCTTGGCTAAGTTTAATGGAACAGAAAAAGAAAATTTAATAGCATATACAGGTGATGTTATTGCTGATATGGTAAGCCTGTCTACAAACGTACTTGCTGAATGGAATTCTGGATATAGGGCTACTTTTGTAGCAAATAACGGAGCATCCTCAACAGCATCTGTGGATCGTTTTATTAACGACTATGTTTTTTACTACGAGAAATTTTTGAGAGCCGGAAAAATGGGAATACCTGTTGGCGCTTTTTCTGAAAATGTACTCCCTCAAAATGTGGAGGCATATTATAAAGCAGATGTTTCCAATGAACTTTTCTTAGAGGGTATTGAAGCTGTTCAAGATTTTTTCAATGGGGTACATTACGGTAAGAATACTTCAGGTGAAAGTTTGGCGTCTTATCTAGATGCGCTGAATACGGTTAAAGATGGTGACGATTTAAAGAAATTAATAAACGATCAATTTGATTTGGCCAAAACCAAGGTAGCGGCACTGGAGCCTTTCAGAAATGAAATTGAAGACAATGTTCCCCCTACAAACATGCTTTTGGCATATGATGAGGTACAACGCATTGTTCCGCTATTAAAAGTAGATATGGTTTCCGCCATGAGCGTAAGTATTGATTTTGTTGATGCCGATGGCGACTAGAAAATGAACCGTTTTATTAGTAAACATATAACAGCCCCAATAGAGGCCGCCCCTTTGGCGGTCTTTCGCATTTTATTTGGCGTGATGATGTTGCTTAGTATTGTAAGGTTTTGGAGCTACGGATGGATAGAAAAATTATACATTCAGCCTAAGTTTTTCTTCTCTTATTATGGTTTTGAATGGGTAAAGCCGTTGGGTATTTATACCTATTTCATATTTATCATTTGTGGTCTATCGGCCATTTTTGTGGCTTTGGGTTATAAGTATAAAGTAGCAATCGTTACTTTTTTTTTCAGTTTTACGTACATAGAACTGATGGATAAAACCACCTATCTAAATCATTATTATTTTATTAGTCTCCTGAGTTTCTTAATGATTTTTCTACCGGCCAATGCGTACTTTTCTCTAGATGCCAAACAAGATTCTAAAAAGGCATTTCAAAAAATTCCGGCGTGGACGGTCAACAGTATAAAGCTCTTGTTGGGTATAGTTTATTTTTATGCGGGATTGGCTAAACTAAACTCAGATTGGCTTTTTAAGGCTATGCCTTTAAAAATTTGGCTACCGTCAAAATTCGATACGCCGCTTTTAGGTCAGTTTTTACATGAGGAGTGGGTGCAATATGCTTTTAGTTGGTTTGGAGCTGGGTATGACTTGGCAATTCCATTCTTGTTATTGTACAAAAAAACACGCCCTTTTGCGTTTGTAATGGTGGTCGTTTTTCATGTAATGACACGGGTGTTATTCCCCATTGGCATGTTTCCGTATGTCATGATTGTTTCTACTTTAATATTTTTTGATTCATCTTTTCATCATAAGCTTTTAAATTATCTTAGCGGCTTTTTTCGCATACAGAAAAATCTATTTGATAATGGGAAGGCTGTTGTTATGGCTCCGCATGGAAAAATGAGCCCAAAGCTTATTTTAATCGCACTGTTTTTTGTAGTGCAATTACTTATGCCTTGGCGTTACTTAACGTATCCCGGAGAGTTGTTTTGGACCGAAGAAGGATATCGCTTTTCATGGCGGGTTATGCTGATGGAAAAATCAGGATATGCCCAGTTTAAAGTAGTTAGCAAAGATTCGGGTAAGTGGTTTTATGTGGATAATTCCGATTTTTTGACGCCTTTTCAGGAAAAACAAATGTCCTTCCAACCTGACTTCATTTTAGAATACGCTCAATATCTAAAAAAGCATTTTGAGAAAGACGGACATAAAAACGTACAAATATTTGTTGATAGCCGGGTGGCGCTAAATGGGCGGTTAAGTACAACATATATAGACCCAAAAGTAGACCTTGGCCAAGAGCGGGAGTCGTTTGAACACAAAAATTGGATAATACCTTTTACTGATGAAATTAAGGGAATTTAGTATCATATTCATAGTAATCTTAACCTCGTTCACCGTGGTTAGTCAGATTGATATAACCGGAAACGTTACGGATGAGAAAGGCAATCCTGTGCAAGATGCCGAGGTGTACCTAAAGGAGCTTCGGCTTTTAAGGACTACAGAGGTAGATGGGAAGTTTAGTTTTCCTGATATCCCTGGAGGGAAATATACTTTAGTGGTGTTCGCCTTTGAATATGAAGTCTATGAAAAGGAATTGACTTTTGACACGGCCTTCAATCTCAACGTTCAACTACAACGTATCAAATCACAGGCCCTTTCGGAAGTTGTTTTAACTGAAAGGCGGGAAAAAGTATTCGCTTTAAAACAGCTAAAAAAGGTAGAGGGTACCGCTATATATGCAGGAAAGAAAACTGAAGTAGTTCTTTTGGAAGGTCTAACGGGAAACCTTGCGGCCAACAATGCAAGACAAATTTACAGTCAGGTTGTAGGTTTGAATATTTATGACAATGGTGATGCCGGTTTGCAGTTGAATATAGGAGGAAGGGGATTGGACCCTAACCGTACCGCTAATTTTAACACACGCCAAAACGGATATGATATTAGTGCAGATGTACTGGGTTATCCTGAAAGTTATTATACACCGCCCGCTGAATCCCTTGAGGAAATTCAGGTGGTGCGTGGCGCCGCTTCTTTACAGTATGGCACTCAATTTGGCGGTTTGATTAATTTTAAATTCAAAAAGCCGAATCCAAATAAGGAAATAGAGCTTATTTCTCGCCAGACCGTTGGTTCATACGACTTATTTACGAGCTTCAATAGTTTGAGTGGTACGGTGGGTAAATTCAGTTATTACACCTACCTAAATTATAAAGATGGTAACGGTTTTAGATCAAACTCCAACTTTAATAGCAAGAATTATTTCACTCATCTGGGTTATGAAATTTCAGATAAGACAAAGATTAGTTTGGAAACTACATTTATGCATTATTTGGCCAAACAGCCTGGCGGATTGACAGACGCCCAATTTTACGAAGACCCAACTTTTAGCAATCGCGACCGAAACTGGTTTGAGGTAGATTGGCGTTTGTACTCGTTCCGCTTAGACCATGCGTTTTCTACCAAGACAGATTTTAGCTTAAACGTTTTTGGTTTGAATGCATCCCGTAGGGCGTTAGGATTTAGAACTAATAGGGTTTCACAAGAAGATAATATAGCCGAGGCACGAGAATTATTGATAGATGATTTTAGTAACTGGGGAGCAGAGGCGAGAGTATTGACCCGTTATAATTTAGGGGGGAATGAATCTGCGCTTTTGTTGGGTTCTAAAATTTATAAAACGAATAATGACCAGAGGCAAGGGCCCGGTACTGCCGCGGCCGATGCGGATTTTACGTTTGCCGATGTAGATTTTCCTAATTACGAAAGACAATCCCAGTTTAATTTCCCCAATTTTAATGTCGCTTTTTTTGGCGAAAATATTTTCAATCTTTCAGATAGATTGGCCGTAACACCAGGATTCCGGTTAGAGCACATAAAAACGGAGAGTATAGGAAGCTATCGCGAAATTACTTTGGACTTGGCGGGTAACCCATTATTGAATAGAGAAATAGAAGATAATAGGGTTTTTGATAGAACTTTTGTTTTATTGGGGTTGGGCGCTACATATAAGTTATCGCCAAGCGTAGAACTGTACGGTAACTTTTCGCAAAATTACCGTTCCGTAACCTTTAGTGATATACGTGTAGTAAACCCTTCTTTTCAAGTAGACCCGAACATTTCTGATGAAGACGGTTTTACGGCAGATTTTGGTGCTAGGGGAAGGTTTAAAGATATTCTTTCGTACGATGTAAGTGTGTATGGTCTATATTATGATAATAGGTTGGGAGAAATTCTAAAAGAAGAAACACAGGTTAATGCAGCAGGGGAAGAAGTTTCTACAGGTAGGCTGTTAAGGGCGCGGGGAAATATAGGAACCGCCTTTATTTATGGGCTGGAGAGTTTTGCCAATTGGAGCTTAAAAGAAACTTTCTTTCCGCAGTCAGATAAGGTGAAACTGAATTATTTCGCCAATTTGGCGTTGACACAATCTGAATATCTTTCTTCCGAAAGGAACAATGTAGAAGGTAAAGAGGTAGAATTTATTCCAAAGGTAAACCTTAAGACAGGTTTGAACTTTGGCTATGGAAACCTGTTGGGAAGCTTGCAGTATACGTATTTTGATAAGCAGTTTACAGATGCTACCAATGCGTTGCAAGATGTAAATGATAACCAGAGAGGCATAGAAGGGGAAATTCCGGCGTATGATATTTTAGATTTTTCGCTTTCTTACACCTACAAAAAATGGAAGCTGGAAGCAGGGGTCAACAACCTGTTAGATAATTCATACTTCACCCGAAGAGCTACGGGGTATCCAGGGCCAGGTATTATTCCATCGGAACCCAGAACATTTTACACCACGCTTCAGCTTAAATTATAAGAATGTTCCAGAATGTAATTTCTTAACTGAGATATAGCTTTCCTTATTATATCGATTTAAAGAAAATTAGGCGATGTTTTTTTTGATGTGATTTAAAGATATTCGTCAGAGGATTGTGGGTGATTTCTGCATGATTAAGTTTAGCGGTAACCCAGAATTGATAATGAGGTGATAACCAATTAATTTTACTACATTTGCACGCAATTAAATCTTTAATTGCTATGGAAGCCCACCTGAATAAAATTGTTGGAGAAGGTCTCACTTATGATGACGTACTCTTAGTCCCCGCCTTTTCTGAAGTACTCCCAAGAGAAGTTAATATTCAAACCAAATTTACACGTAATATTACCATAAACGTACCGGTCGTTTCGGCAGCTATGGATACGGTTACGGAATCGCGAATGGCCATTGCCATTGCGCAAGAAGGAGGTATTGGTGTGCTTCATAAAAATATGACCATTGCACAACAGGCCATTAAAGTACGTAAAGTTAAACGTGCAGAAAGTGGTATGATCATTGATCCTGTTACTTTACCATTAAATTCTTTTGTTCGCGATGCAAAAGCGAATATGAAAGAATTTAGCATTGGCGGAATTCCTATTGTAGATGATGAAGGCAAATTAATTGGTATTGTTACCAATAGAGATCTTCGTTTTGAAAAAAATAATGACCGTCCAATTTCTGAAGTGATGACCACTAAGAATTTGGTTACGGTAAGCGAGGGTACTTCATTGGCACAAGCCGAAGATATTCTTCAAGAAAATAAAATTGAAAAACTCCCTGTAGTTGACAAGGATTATAAGCTGGTAGGTCTTATTACTTTTAGAGACATTACCAAACTTACTCAAAAGCCAATAGCAAATAAAGATACTTACGGAAGGTTACGAGTGGCTGCGGCCATTGGTGTTACGCCAGATGCTGTAGATAGGGCAGAAGCATTGGTAAATGCTGGAGTAGATGCGGTGGTTATTGATACTGCTCACGGTCATACCAAAGGTGTGGTGTCTGTTCTAAAAGCTGTGAAAAAGAAATTCCCGGACTTGGACGTTATTGTAGGTAACATTGCTACAGGTGAAGCCGCTAAATATTTGGTAGAAGCAGGTGCGGATGCCGTAAAAGTGGGTATAGGTCCAGGTTCTATTTGTACAACCCGTATTGTGGCAGGTGTAGGTTTTCCTCAGTTTTCAGCTGTGTTGGAAGTGGCTGCGGCTATTAAAGGTTCGGGTGTTCCGGTTATTGCCGATGGAGGAATCCGTTATACGGGTGATATTCCTAAGGCTATTGCTGCCGGTGCGGATACCGTTATGTTAGGGTCCCTTCTTGCAGGTACAAAAGAGTCTCCGGGTGAAACTATCATCTATGAAGGTAGAAAGTTCAAATCGTACCGAGGCATGGGTTCTGTTGAGGCCATGAAAGAAGGTAGTAAAGACAGATACTTTCAGGATGTTGAAGATGATATTAAGAAGTTGGTTCCAGAAGGTATTGTGGGGCGTGTTCCTTACAAAGGTGAACTGTACGAGAGTATTCACCAATTTGTAGGTGGTCTTCGTGCTGGTATGGGCTACTGTGGAGCAAAAGATATTGATGCGCTAAAGGAAAATGGACGTTTTGTAAAGATTACCGCTAGCGGTATTAACGAAAGCCATCCTCATGATGTAACTATTACTAAAGAATCGCCTAACTACAGTAGATAATCCAGTATAGTGAAAAGCAGTAGTTATTTATTTTGCTTTGTTTTTTTCTCATTTAATAAACGTACCCTGTAAAGGTCGTCCGAGGCTTGCATGAGTTTGCTCAATAGCGTCGGTTTTAAATTAGGATTCTCAGTTAGGAAATTATCTAAAATAGAATAAGCCTCGGCAGACGTATGTCTGCCGATGGTATTGTTCAGCCACCCTTTCGGAAAGAAAATATCCCCTGTTTTTTGAACCTCCTCCAATAAATCAAGGCTTACTCTCAGGTTTTTAAGACTTTCTTTTTCACGTAAAGGATGATTTAAGTTGCTTAAGGCATTCAGAGCCCATGATTCTTTCTGTCGGTTTTTTTCATCTGTAAGAGATTTAAAAAAACGATTTCTAACATCTACATCATTTGATAACGAGGGAAGTAAAAAATTGAATTCTGCCAATTTATCCGGGTTCTCTAAAGCTTTTTGGGTTTCCTGTATAATGCTTTGGTGCTCTGGATGGTTAAACAGTGCTAGACTTTTTGCCATTCTAGTATAATCGTCTGTATTTAGCTTTAAGTTCGGTAAGGTTATATCTTTATGCCAAACCTCATACAATTGTTCTCTTGATTTCTCCGAGTAGGCAATTGAACGGAAAGTAGAAAATAAGGTCTTCTTCACATTAGAAGGTATCTCCATTTGTAATTGAGACCAGAGGATATCTGCAAGAAGTGGTTGGTACGCTGTTCTTTCTTCAGGCGAAAGGTATTTCCAAAAAATAGTGGTAATGTAACCTGACAAGAGATTGGTTAAAAGCTCATTTTTTTCAATAATTAAATTCTGGCGGTAGAATTCTAGTGCATCGGTTGGGGCAACCACTCCTTTTAAAGAGTTCTCATAGGTATTGATAAACATATAGCCCCGGGTAATATCGTCTTCAATTCGCGGAGCCGTTTGGTCTTTTATGGCGTACATAGGAAAAATGCCATAACCCATACCGTTAGAATTATAGATAATAGATAGAGGTTTTGGTTTACCTATGGCTTCGTGAAGATTAACGCTGCTGCTTTTCATATCTACCGAAATGTTTTGTAAACTGTCCTTATACACCAAGGTTAGGTCAAAAGTTTGAGGCCATACATGGTAACTGTCGTCTTCTGCAGTTTGGCTTATTTCAAAAGAGGATATATTCTCATTATCATCATAGACTATTTGTTCATGAAATATGGGGCGTCCAGCAGCATTTACCCAGGTTTCGCTCCATTTCTGAACGTCAATATCTGTGTTTTCTGCCAGTATTTCTATGAGGTCGTTCCACGTGGCATTGCTGTTGCTGTAGGTTTTGATATACTCTTGTACTCCTTTTTGAAAAACCTCCTTGCCCAAAACAATTTCTAGCTGCCGCATCATAATGGGGGTTTTGCTATAGATGATGCTTCCGTATAACGAACCTGCATTGTTAAGGTTGTTCAATTCTTGGCGAATAGGATTGGACCCTTTGGTTCTATCTTCACTATAGGCTCTAGGGTAGTGAGTGGTCATAAAAGAAAGGTCATGGTTAATATCAGGAAAAGCGGGGTTGGCTATTTTATCGGCTATAAAATTGGCGAACACTTCTTTCATCCAAACATCATTGAACCAGTCCATAGTTACTAAATCCCCAAACCACATATGGCTTGTTTCATGGGCTATAAGTTTAAGTCTTCTTAGTTTCTCGTTTTCGGTAGAAGTTTCGTCTAAAAACAAGGCACTTTCTTTGTATTGCACGGCACCTACATGTTCCATTCCCCCGTATTGATAACCAGGTATTGTAGCGAAATCTAATTTTTGAAAAGGAAATTTTTGATTGGTATACTCCTCTAGAAAACTTAAAGACTGTTGATGCAGGTTAAAAATAGTATCGGTACTGTAAGTGATTTTTTCCTTATCGGTTTCCCTGTACAACATAGTCATGTCAAAATCACCCGGGTTATATTGGGTAACGGCGAATTCACCGGCTACAAACGAGAATAGATAGGTACTCATTAAATCCGTTTCGGCAAAATGGTGAGTAGTAAACCCATTACTGTCTTGTTTGCTTATTTCCGGAGCTCCGCATAAAACGGCCCAATCTTTTGGTGCAGTAATAGCCAAAGAGTAGGTAGCCTTTATATTGGGTTGGTCAAAACAGGGGAAAAGCGTCCGGGCACGATCTGGAACTAAAAGTGTGTATAAATAGTTTTGGTTTCGGTTTAAAGATGATTCGCCGGCTATAAAGTCAATTTCTATGGTGTTCTCTCCAATTTTAAGATGTTTGGAAGCTATTTTAATGTGCTCATGTTCGTGGGCTATTGCTACGGCTTTGGTATTGACCAAAATCGATTTTAAATTAGAACTTTTTTCCTTAAAATCGAGAAGTAACGGAGCGTCTAGATTAGATATTTGAAAGCTCAGAACCAATTTAGAAGGTATGGGTTCTGTTTTCTCTTTTGGAATTTGAAAATCAAGCTGATAATTAACATTGGAAACTTGAGTTTTTCTATAAGTGGCTAATTCTAACGAAACTCCATCTTCTATTTGTGATACTTTGTTTTTGTTGTTTTCACAAGAAAAGAGAAGTAGGGCGGAAACTAAGGTGATGTAGAGTATTTTCATGAACTTTTAAAACACGGAAGATTGACTTTGGTGAAATGAAAGTAGTCAAAAGTAAAAACGAATACAAGAGGTTTAACTAATCTAACTTTTGGTCAATAAAAAACCCTGATACTATTTTACAATATCGGGGTTTTAAAATGTTTTAATATGTCTCTCTTTTATGAAACTCTATTTACTTTCGCCGGCGTAAGTTTTCCAGTCTTGGTCTTTATATATATTATTACCAAAGTATTTGGCAATATTCAAGAAAGGCTCAGGTTTTTGGTAACCGGGAACAGGAGAAAGCATATTCATTTCTTCATCAAGAAAGATAGTTGTAGGATAGCTTAGTCTGCCCTGCATAAGCGCAGCGGCAAATTCATGGTATCCTTTTCTTCCAGAAGGTATGAATTTATAGGTTTTCCCTTTGAATTCAATGGGCTCCTTACCTTCGCCGTCTAACTTCACCATATAGAAATTATCGGCCATGTAAGTGGCGACTTCGGAATTTTGAAAGGTATCCTTGTCCATCTTTTTGCACCATCCACACCAATCCGTATAGACATCTATAAAAATTTTCTTCGGATTTTTCTCTGATGCTATTAATTCAGCGGCTTCGTTCCAGCTCAACCATTTTACCTCTTGGGCATTCATGGTTGTAATGGTAAGCCCTATAAAAGCAAACAGAACAAATTTTAAGACGTATGTGGTGGGTGTTTTCATTCTAATTTTTGCGGTATTAGTCCAACTAATGTACCAAAACTAACGAAAATCCAACAAGTTTATTTTGCTAAGGCCTTCTCCTTCTTGGTAGCGAAGAGATTTTTAACATCTATTTGATGTTTAATGAGGTCATCAAACGTCTCTCGTTCCCTAATTAAGATAGCTTTGCCTTCATGCCAAAGTACTTCTGCGGGTCTAAATCTGGAGTTGTAATTACTGGCCATAGTAAAGCAATATGCACCTGCATTTTTGAAGCAAAGAATATCGCCTTCGCTTATTTCGTTTATTCTTTTGTTACTAGCAAACGTATCGGTCTCACAAATATAGCCTACCACGGAGTAGTAACGTTCTCTACCTTCCGGATTTGATATGTTGATGATACGATGTGTAGCTCCATAAAGCATGGGTCTGATCAAATGGTTAAAACCAGAATCTATACTTGCAAATACGGTAGAAGTGGTTTGTTTTACCACATTTACTTTAGCAAGGAAGTTACCCGCTTCGCTAACCAAAAATTTTCCTGGTTCAAAAGCAAGGGTAAGTTGTTTTCCGTATTCTTTACAGAACTCGTTGAAACGAGAACCTAATTTTTTACCCAATTCTTCAACATTGGTTTCAATATCACCTTCTTTATAAGGTACTTTAAAACCACTTCCAAAATCGATAAAATCTAGGTTTTTGAAGTTTTTAGCGGTATCAAAAAGAATTTCGGAAGCATAAAGAAAAACATCAATATCTAAAATGTCACTTCCGGTATGCATGTGTATACCATTAATGTTCATGTTGGTAACATTAACAATGCGTAACAAATGCGGAATCTGGTGAATGCTGATGCCGAATTTTGAATCAATATGACCTACAGATATATTTGCGTTACCACCCGCCATTACATGTGGGTTGATACGAATACACACCGGTACATTTGGGTGTTTGCTGCCAAATTGCTCTAAAATAGAAAGGTTATCTATGTTAATGCGAACCCCTAGTTTGGACGCTTCCTCTATTTCTTCCAAAGAAACTCCGTTAGGAGTAAAAATGATGGATTCCGGTTTAAAACCTGCCAAAAGACCCAATTGAACCTCTTGTATAGAAACCGTATCCAGGCCACTGCCCAAACTGTTCATTAGCTTAAGAATGGCAATATTGGATAAAGCTTTAGCGGCGTAATTAAGTTTTAACTTCTTTACGCTACCAAATGCGTTTGTAAGTCTCTGAAATTGAGAAATTATTTTTTCCGAATCGTAAACGTAAACGGGGTCTCCATAGGTTTTTGCTATATTTAGCAAATCGGCATTATTCATATCTTCGGTATTTAATGCAAATTTAGCCCGATAATCCCATATGGACAAAAAAACCATTACAATTATGAAAAATACAACAAATTGTTATTTTTAAAACATATGCGATGAAAAGATTAATTTGTGGTTAGTCATTTCAGTTGTATTTTTAGAGCAAATATTACTTTATGAAACTGGCCTTATTACCATTACAATCCATATTTTTTCCAGGCGAAACAGTGCCTCTACATATTTTTGAAGACCGCTACAAGCAGCTGATAAAAGACTGCAGAAACGAAGCGGTTACCTTTGGTATACCTGTTTATATACATGATAATATGACTTTTGGTACAGAGGTGCAATTGGTAGAAATTGTAAATACCTATGATGACGGTTCTATGGATGTAACCTGTGTGGCACGCCAAGTTTTCCGTATTTTAAGTTTTGAGAGCCAAATGAAAGGAAAACTTTATGCCGGTGGTACTATCCGTTTTTTAGATAGCGTAAGAGATGCCGATAAACCATTAAAAAAAGAAGTACTAGATAAAATACATGAGTTGTATGAGCATATGGGCGTGCCTTATACCCCTTTGCCATTAGAGAAATTCAATAGTTATGTGTTGGTGCACAAGATGGGGCTTTCGTTTGATCAAGAATACGAGTTATTACAAATGCCGAGTGAATGTGATCGATTGTTATTTATGAAATCTCATTTAATTTCCACCATTTCAATGTTGAGCGAAGTTAACCGAACCAAAAAGACAATAGAAATGAACGGGAATTTTAAAAACTTTGATCCTTTGGATTTTAAGGATTTTAATTTGTAGTTCCCGATTTATACAATCTCGAGATTTGTTCAGATTAAATGATTTAAAATTTTTCGGACAATAATATAGGGCGTCGGGTAAGAGTTTTTTTAACCTTATGGGGTATGGATGCAACTAACTCTATATTTCATTAGTCTAAATCCTTTGCGTTTCCTATTTTTGCTTTCGAATCTAAATATACCTTAATATATGAATCTTCACGAGTACCAAGGAAAAGAGATTTTGGCCAGTTTCGGTGTGCGCATTCAGCGCGGTATCGTGGCCCATAATTCAAAGGAAGCCGTTGAGGCTGCAAAACAATTAACGGCAGAGACCGGAACCGGTTGGCACGTTATAAAAGCCCAGGTACATGCAGGTGGCCGTGGTAAAGGTGGAGGTGTAAAATTGGCCAAAAACCTTAAGGAAGTAGAAGAAATTGCAGGAAACATTATAGGAATGAACCTGATTACCCCACAGACTTCTGCGGCGGGTAAAAAAGTTCACCAAGTTTTAGTTGCCGAGGATGTATATTACCCTGGCGATAGTGAAACTAGTGAATTTTATATGTCTGTTCTTTTGAACAGAGGTACAGGTAAAAATATGATCATGTATTCTACAGAAGGTGGAATGGATATTGAGGAGGTTGCCGAGAGCACTCCACATCTTATTTTTACTGAAGAAATTGATCCCGCTACAGGTCTTTTACCGTTTCAAGCAAGAAAAATTGCTTTTAACCTAGGCCTTTCAGGAACTGCCTTTAAAGAAATGACCAAGTTCGTTGCTTCTTTATATAAAGCTTATGTAGAGAGTGATTCCAGCATGTTTGAAATCAACCCTGTGTTGAAAACATCGGATGATAAGATTATGGCTGTAGATGCTAAGGTGTCTATTGATGATAATGCCCTTTACCGCAGAAAGCAATATGCAGAAATGCGTGATTTACGCGAAGAGAACGCAATTGAAGTTGAAGCCGGTGCATTAGGTCTAAATTATGTTGATTTAGATGGAAATGTGGGTTGTATGGTAAACGGAGCCGGATTGGCAATGGCCACGATGGATTTGATTAAAATGGCCGGTGGTGAACCAGCTAACTTTTTAGATGTTGGTGGTACAGCTGATGCTAAAAGGGTCGAGGAAGCCTTCCGTATCATTCTAAAGGATGAAGGTGTTAAAGCTATCTTGGTTAATATTTTTGGTGGAATCGTACGTTGTGACCGTGTTGCAAATGGTATTGTAGAAGCTTACAAGAATATGGGGGACGCTATTAAAGTTCCAATAATTGTTCGTTTGCAAGGTACTAATGCGGAAATTGCTAAAGAAATCATTGATAATTCTGGTTTAGCAGTACATTCTGCGGTACAGTTTCAAGAAGCTGCGGATAAAGTAAAAGAAGTTTTAAGCTAAACATACTTTTTATAAATTTTAAGAGGGATGAGCCGTGCGGTTCATCCCTCTTTTTTTGTGCATAAATGAACTTTTTCTTTAAAGTTGTTATTTGTGCATCGCTCGGGTCGGGTAAAAAGCTGAGGTATCGTTAGTTTTTACCTCTATTTTATGACATTATTGTTTTGTAGTGTTAAAATTTATTAAATTAATAATATCAAGGCTTTACATTGTGTTATCTTTAATATGAATTAGTTATCTGAATTAGCAAAACAAAACAAAATATCATGAAAAAATCAGTTTATGCACTTATGGTGATGATGGCGTTGAACATAGGCTATGCATTTGCCGGCACTCCAGAATTACATCAGCCAAAAGCTTTAAAATTGCTTACATCTCAAATTTATGAGATGCTAAGTGAAAACGTAATTCCAAATGAAATTAGAGGCTCTAAAGCAGAAGTTAGAGTTGCTGTAGATGAAGGAAATTATTTAAAAATTCTTTCTATCGAAACAGAAAACGAAGCACTAAGAACATACGTAAAAAGCGCTATCGATTTCGAAAAATTAACTAAAGGTACTTTCCAAAAAGGTATTGTATATCGTATTCCAATAGAAGTAGCTAAGTGATAGGAATTTTCATTTTATAATTAAAAAGCGGCCTCCCGAAAGGAGACCGCTTTTTTTATGATTTATATGCAAAAACAGAATCTTGAAAAGCTTCTATAATTCCGTCATAGACGATTTCTCCATTAATTATATTCAGTCCTTTTTTAAGTGCGGGGTCTTTATCAGTTGCATTTGCCCAGCCTAAATTCGCCAATTTCAAAACATAGGGTAAAGTAACATTGGTAAGTGCTACGGTTGATGTGTATGGAACAGCTCCGGGCATATTGGCTACTGAATAGTGCACGACATCATCAATAATGTAAATGGGGTCTTCATGAGTAGTAGGTCTTGTGGTTTCTACACACCCCCCTTGGTCTACGGCAACATCTACTATAACCGTTCCCGGGCGCATTTCTTTTAGCATATCCCTAGTAATCAGATTGGGTGCTTTGGCACCTTTTAAAAGAACGCCCCCAATAATAAGGTCGTGGTTTTGTATGTACTTGCGGATATTGAATTCGTTTGAGAACTCTGTTATTACATGTGGAGGCATAACGTCGTTAATATATCTAAGCCGCTTCATGTTAATATCTAAAATGGTTACTTGAGCGCCTAGACCTGCTGCCATTTTTGCGGCCTGCACACCAACGACTCCCGCACCTAGAATGAGAACCTTACCAGGTGCAACACCGGGTACACCGCCCAGAAGAACACCTCTACCTTTTGCTGGTTTTTCTAAGTATTTAGCACCTTGTTGAATAGCCATTCTACCCGCAACTTCGGACATAGGAGTCAATAGGGGTAAAGTGCCATCATCATCTTCTACCGTTTCGTAGGCAATACACGTAGCTTTACTTTCTATCATTGCCTTGGTCAAAGGTTCACTGGAGGCAAAATGGAAATATGTAAAGATAATTTGGTCGGGTTGCACCAGGCCATATTCCTCGGGCATAGGTTCCTTAACCTTTACGATCATTTCACTAATCCCATAAACTTGGCCAATGGTATCTAGGATAAGCCCTCCTGCTTTTTTATAATCACTATCAAAGAAACCACTGCCTTCGCCTGCGTTGGATTGCACGTAAACGATATGGCCATGTTTGGTAAGTTCAAATACTCCTGCAGGGGTCATCCCTACACGATTTTCATTGTTTTTAACTTCTTTGGGTATACCGATTGTCATGCTATATTGTTTAGTTAAATTAAGACATGGGGACGTTTTTAGTTTAGTTTTCTTCCGAACCCTGTGAATGGGTGTCTATACCGGCATAGGTGTTGAATTGACCGGATAGTTCTGACGCCTTGCTTTTCTTTATTTTTTCGATTACGAAAGGAATAAAAGAAACGGTAACCATTCCAAAACCTATTAAAAGCAAGACGGTTGGATTAATAAAGAAATCACTAAAAGAGAATATACCTATGCATAATATGGTTGAGAACGGTAAGGAAAGGGCCAAGATATTTACGGCAAAGTTAATATCGAAGGTTGGCTTGGGTTGTTTGTCTTCCTCTTCCATAGAACTGATAGCGCTCATATGGGCAAAGGGCCAGAAACTGCACGAACTTTGTGGAAATACTACCAATAATAGAATTAACGGGGTAGATAGTGCGGGGAACAACAAAATAAATATAGCGGATAGACAGAATGTAATTCCTGCTCTTCTCGTTAAAAGAGAGAGAATCAACCCAAATTCTCCAGATTTTATACGTACCGCCATGCCTATGAACAATAGGATAAGAGGGGTCATGATTACTTTAATATGTAATGCAGTATTTTGTACGAACGATGGTAAAGATTCTAAATTGAACCCAAAGGATAGAAGTAAGAGACCAACAATTATAACCAAATTAATAGGTTCTTTTATGAGCGCTAAACCTAATCCCTTTAGTTTGTTAGAGGTTGAGGTTTGTAAATCTTTTATAGCTCTTTTTTGATACCAATGCATGGCAACCATATAAAGCAGTATAAGAACAAAAATTTTATTTCCAACATCAGCAAGAGCAGCTAGTGCTACAGAATCATCGCCTAAATAAATGGCAATGAAAGGGAAGCATGATAGACCTGGTGCCAAAGAAGGCATCAGCATCATTATAGTTCGTTTTTTTGAGTTTTCTTCTTTAGATAAGGTTGTGTTCAGAAGATATTTTGATGCTAGTAACATAACTAGGTTAAATGCCAAAGCAAGTAAGGGGAAAATTAGTAAAGAACTGTCTAGTTTTATTTTTAAAAGGGCAACGAAAATCACGGCCGGTAAGGCAACACTTAGAATAATAACTTTTACACCTTTAAGGTCTTGCTTCGCTACTTTTTTCTGTAATAGTAACCCTAGACCAATAATGAGTAATAGTTCTAGTGTATTTTGAAGGGCGAAATTCATAGGGAAATTAGTTTAAGAGTTATTGATATGAGTAGGTAAAAAGGGTTGAATAACCCGTTGAGAGCCAGCGTCTAAAATATCAAGGCAATTGATTATAAAAACCGACTCTCTGGGGCATTGCATAATTTTAAGCCAGTACTTTTTGTAAGGCAGTACCGAAAAGTTTCATTTCTTCCATAGTACCCATACTAACACGACACCAGTTTTTGTCCATAATATTGAAAGCACGAACACCAACACCTTCTGCGGTCATTTTTTCTAAGAATGCTTTTCCTTCCATTTCAATAGGAAAGATTATAAAACTTGTAGATGATGGTACATAGCTATAGCCCATTCCGTCTAATACAGAATAAACATACTCTCTACATTCAGAATTCAATTTTCTTGTTTTATTTGAAAATTCAATATCATCCATGCTTGCCATTGCAGCATAAACTGATGGTAATGAAATACCCATACCACCTCTTGTTATCTTTTGAATGATAGCCAATGTTTCTGGTTGAGCAACCATGTAACCTACACGTAAGCCGGCCATACCTTGAATTTTAGAGAAAGTACGTGCAATCATTACATTTTTACCTTCGTTTATCAGAGATACCATACTCTTTTTGGCGGCATCGTCTAAAAATCCTAAATAGGCCTCATCTACGAAAATTGGAACTTTTTCGGAAACCCTTGAACAAAAATCAACAAGTTCTTCATGATCTGTCATACTTCCCGTGGGGTTGTTCGGGTTACAGATGTATACCAACTTTGTGTCAGCATCTATTGCAGCTTCCATAGCTGGTAAATCATGAGACCAATCATCTTTTAGTTTGATGGGCTTCCATGTTGCTCCTGTAGCTTCTGCTACTTTTATCAATGACATGTATGCAGGATCTGCAGAAACAATATTTCCTCCATTTTGGAAAAATACCATCGCAGTTTTCTCTAAAAGGTCAGAAGAACCAGGCCCCATCATAATAGTTTCAGCTTTAACACCTTCGAGTACTGCAATTTTATCTATTAGTGTATATAGCTCCTTCCAGGCATATCGGTTACCTTTTGGTGCATATTTTTGCATAGCGTCAACTGCCATAGGAGATGGTCCATAAGGGTTCTCGTTGGCGTTTAATTTTGCAAGAAGTTCAACGGGTTTGTCTACTTCATAAGGCAAATACTCTTTAAAAAAAGGAGTATACGGAAGGTTACCTTGAGTATCTAAAGCTACAGGTTCATGACCAAACGCCCCATAACTCAAATACGGTGCGGCTATTGCTCCAGCAGCTGTAAGTGCTCCTCGTTTCAACCATGCTCTTCTGTCTAATTTTTTCATAACAATATGTGTTTTAAGTTAAAAAGTTTAAGTTTAATTTGATTCCACAGGTTCTGCGTTTAAGCCTATATCACTAGACGCTACAATAGTGTCGTCGGTAGGGCTTAAGTAAATATTTATATGGGCATCCATGGTCTCGATAGCATCATAATAAGACTCATCGGTAATTACGAAAAACTTACTTGATGCAAATTCACCAGTGGATCCGTCTATAGTATCTAAAGCCGTTATAGTAGTAGTGGTTTCTGTACCACTAGCGCCGTCTAGAATGAGTGCAGGGTGCATTAAACCGTCTACTGTATTATACAAAGAAACCTGAACCAAAGTTTGGTCTAAAGTTGTTTTGTAAAAAACTACTCTGCCATAAACATTTGACCCTGATGGGTCAGTAGATTCAATCGTGTATGCTAGATAGGTGCTTAAAGTACCGCCACCTTCAGCTGTAGTAAGTACGGGTTCTAATCTCTCTTGCTCACAGGATAAAAGCCCCAGAGCTACGGTAAAAATTAAGATAATAGTTTTATATGTTTTCATAATCTTCTTCTTCTTAATTGTTAGTTGAAATCATTACAGGGTGATAGTTAATCTTCCAAAGTAATAAGCCCCTGCAGATCCTTGCTGATATTGTGAGTAAAGGTTGAAGCTACGTAGTTCATATCTTAAGATTTCTGGATATTCATTGAACACGTTATTTCCTCCAACAGTAAGGCTTAAGGTGTCGTTAAATTTATAGGTAAGACCTATGTCTGTAGTGAATTCAGGTGTAAAAAACTGATCGGCATAACCTAGTGTTCCTTCAGGAACTAATGTTCGTAAGTTGTTATCTCTAGTTTGAACCGACCCAAAACGCGTACCTCTAAGCATAGCAGAGAATTTACCCACAGAATAGTTAAGGGTACCTATTATTTTGGAACTTGGCGTACCCGTCTCAAATTGACCGATAAGCGAACGGCTTACGTAGTTTTCTTCTAATTCAGCATCTGTTAAGTTGGTATTTAAATCAGGTAAGTTTACACCTTCAAATTTGTTTTCTCTAAAAGTACCGGCCAATACCAATCCAAGCTTTCCAGCTCCTAAGTTGGTGTTATAGTTAACAACGGCTTCAATACCTTGGGTACTTATATCACCGCCATTGATTCTGAACGTTGCTAAACCACTACCAATCACAGGTTCGAGCGCAGGTGACGACGAAGCATCAAATTCTCCTGTTTCAAAAATTCTATCAAATATGTCAATTTTATAGGCGTCAACTGTTATGTCAACTTTTCCAATTTTGGTCGTGAAACCTAAACTGTAGTTTCTAGATCTTTCTTCGGTTAAAGCACTAACGCCCAAAGCGCGAGAGGCAGAACTGTTATTAGGATAAAGGGTACCATCAAAAGGAACAAGGTCAACGAAGAATGTGTAACTATGCGAGTAGTTCAGTTCTTGTAAAGAAGGAGCTCTAAAACCACTACTGAACGAACCTCTAAAAGAAAAGTTTTCACCTATTTTATAACGTCCGGCGAATTTTCCAGTTAATACGTTACCGAAATCAGAATAATTTTCTACTCTAAGTGCACCAGATACTAAAAAGTTTTCAGTAAGGTCTAGTTCCATATCTACGTAAGCAGCCATAACTGATCTCCAGTTATTGCCTTCGTTTTCTGGGGCATAACCTCTAAAACATTGACAGTTTAATGCGTAATTCTTTACCAATTCTTGACTTACACCTGCATACTCAAGAGATAACGGATTTCCGAATTCATCAATGAAGGGATTTCCATTAAGGTCTTCCAAAGGAAACCCATCAGGACCTATAAGTGCTTGATTGTCTTCTGTTGCTGTAATTACACCGGCATCGCCAGCGGTATAACTTTCTTCTTGGCCAGCTCTAATAATATAATTTTCAAATCTTAATTCTCCTCCAAAAGCGACGTTCAAGCCAGATAGGATATCTTCATAAAAATGAGAAGCATCTAAGTTTATAGTGTTTTGTAAAAAACTATGCGTACCAAGATTCATATCTGTAGGAGAGCCAGAGCCAATACTTGCATTCCATGTATTGAACATTCCGTATTTGGCCCAGTTAGTACCAAATGTGTTACTTAAATCAAAATCATAGTCGCCAATCATACCTGTAATTCCGGTGGCGAGTGAAATGTTGTATTGATCATTATAGATTTGTGGTCTAAAACCGTTAGGGTACAGATCATAACTAGATCTGTCCGCTTGTGCGGATCTTCTATAAAAACAGCTGTATGCATCAGAATATTGATAGCCAATATCTCCAAAAGCATAAAAATCAGAAGTTTCTGTTAAAGGAGTTTCCAAATTGAAAGCTAAACTCATATTCGTTTTGGCGGGTAGCCCGCTATAAGAAGCAACATCAATTTGTTCAATATCTCTTGCAGACATAAGTCCTTGAACTGTTTGTAGAGAATTAATAAGATTTGCATCTCCACTTGCTTGTGCTGCAATAAGCTCTGGGTTTGTTATGATTGGTGTACCATTTGTTTCTGTACGGTTGTTCGTTAAGTAGGCCTCATCATATAAAGGAGCGCGCTCAAGAGATAATACACTAGGTCTCACTGTACGTTCTGCTTGTGCTAACATAACAGATGCATTAAAGTAGCCATCATTCTCGAAGGCAATACCGTAATTCCCATCAAATTGAAAGTTTTGACCATCCCAGCCATCAAAAGATCTGTTTAGGTCTCTTTCATCTGCTGTTAATTCTGAATCGTCGTAACCAGGCTTATTGGTATATGCACCAGCAGTTAAACTACCTTTAAATTCACCTGTTCCCTTTTTCATAACCATATTAATTACCCCTGCTATAGCATCAGAGCCATATTGGGCAGAAGCACCATCCCTAAGTATTTCAATTCGGTCTACTCCTACGGAAGGTATAAATCTCATATCCACACCGGGACCAGGAGTCCCCGTTTGATTGCCAGCTAAAATAGCTGAAGAGTGTCTTCGCTTACCATTTACAAGAACAAGCATTTGGCTTGATGCAAGCCCTCTAAGACTTGGTTGACTAACAAAAGAGGATAAATCACCCCCGCCACTGGTAAATGCAGTAAATGAGGGGGCTGCCGCGGTTAGCATTTGAGATATGTCTTGTTGTGGCATGTTTATAGCTGCTTCAGCAATGTTGATTACATCAACAGGAACAGGAGTGTCTAACTTTGTCCTCCCTTGTCGCCTTGAGCCCACTACAATAGTTTCAAGTAGTTGTTCTGCGGCCATGACCAATGTTATTTTAATAGAAGTCTGACCGTTTATAGGGACCTCTTGGGTGGCATAGCCTAATGATGATACTACAAGAATAGCATCTGCTGGGGCATCTATAGTGTAATTACCATCAAAATCTGTTAGTGTTCCTTTGGTTGTGCCTTTAATTATAATATCTGTGCCAGGCAACACGACACCAAATTCATCTATTACCGATCCGGTAATGGTTGTCTCTTGACCGTACGATACGTACATACAGTTAATAAATAAGAGTGATAGTATTAGAGCTTTCTTCATAAGTACAAGGTTTTGATTGATACTATACATTGCTCATTTGTCCAACCACACCTATCCTGTTCGGGGGGACGGTGGTCAAATGCAGTTCTAAAGAAAAGTTCCGGATACTTAACGGTGCCATTAGTTATTTGTATGTCCTAACGACAAGACAATATTAGTGTGACTTTTTGATAAAAAAAATGGAGAAACCTTTGAAAACACTGTATTTTAGGCAGTTACAAGAGTAAAATCTACCGATATGGTAATTTTCAAGAAAAAATCAATCAATATGGTAGAATTGAGTTTTTTGAAATTTAATAATCTAACGATATGTAAATATTGCGTTATAATTTCACTTTTATGGCATCGAAAATTTGAAGCGAACAATTTTTAATTATATCCATAAAAAAACGGATTTAATTAGTGAATTATAACTGTTTTTTTGAAATCATTAAACTATTTTTACTAAAATCCTCTAAATCATAAATTAAATTGAACAATATTTAATGATGTGAAGTTGATTATCAGAGGGTGACCCTTAAAATGGAGAAGTAAATAACCAAGAAAAATACTACAAATGAGAGATAAACTTGATTCAGTAGACCATAAGATATTGACGTTATTGTCAAACGACGCACAAATGCCCTATACAGAAGTTGCCAAGCATGCCGGCATCTCGCCAGGAACCGTTCATATGCGAACGCGAAAGATGAAAAACATGGGGGTGATCAAAGGTTCTACTCTTAGTTTGGACTATAGTAAGATGGGGTATAAGATGACCGTATTTTTAGGGATATATCTGAGGGAGAGTTTTTTGTATAAAGTGGTAATAGAAGAATTAACGAAGATTCAAGAAGTAGTCAAGATTCATCACAGTACGGGTAAGTATGATATTTTTATTAAAGTACATGCTAAGGATAGCTTACATTATAGGAATCTGTATCAAGAAGCAATATTGACTATAGAAGGGATTAGGGGTATAGAATCTTTTATATCTGTAGAAGAAAATATGAGTAGGCACATCAATTTTGAAAGTTGATGTAGTTTAGACTCCATATTCTTATATTTTAAATAGTCTAATTCTTAAGGTTGTGTTAAAATAAATACATTCTGTAACGATCTCATGACCCTGTCGTCTTTAAGGTAATTCATCAAATCATTTAAAACGAAAAATCATGAGAAAAATCAGTTTAGTTTTAGTAGCTGCAATGCTACTTTCAATCAGCAGTGCTTTTGCTAATGAAGGGGATAGTGAAAATCCATCAAAAAGATTGGCTGTACAAATATCTGAATTATTACGCGACAATTCCTTTTCTGCAAAACACTTAGACATGACTGCGCAGGTAAAGTTTATGCTAAATGAAAAGCGCGAAATCGTAATTCTTGCGATTAATGCGGATAATGAGGTTTTAGAATCCTTTGTAAATGAAAAACTTAATTATCAGAAAGTAAATGTGGAGGAGTACAAAGAGGGTAGAACATATACAATGCCTGTTCGTATAGCAGGTTAAACCTGTTACAAACAACTTTTAATCCTGAGTACGACTCATCATCGAACTCAGGATTTTTTTTTGTTCTTGTACTTAACGTTGGTAATATCTTTGTTAATTCTCTTTTGCTGTTGTGTCTTAAAATCAGGCCTTTTAGCATGATTAACCTTAGCAGCAGGCTTAATTACTTTTTTGGAAAGAACTTCTCCCGGAGTTTTAGGATTCTCTTTGGTTCCTCTTAAATGTATGACCAGACCGTTTAAGAAATTACGTAATACCTGATCACCACATTCCATATAATTAGGGTGGTCATCTTTTCTGAAGAAGGCACCTAATTCACTTTTACTTATGTTGAAATCTACAAGTTTTAAGATGTCAACAATATCATCATCTCTCAACATTAGGGCTACTCTGAGCTTTTTGAAAACATCATTATTGGTCATAACCATAAATTTTTGGCAAGGTATTACAAAAAAAATGGAGAACCATGTATGTAAACAATTATCATGAATGACTCATGTCTTTCTGCTGGATACTTGTGTAAAAAATTGCCTTTTTGAATTAATTACCATATAAATTGCCATTATGTCATTGTTTAAAGCGTTAAAAATGACATAAAGTCATGTGTTTGTGATTGGTATATAGTTTGCCTTAAACCAATCAAATTCAAAGTTTAATTTAAAATATAAAATCATGAGTATAGTAAAGAGAAATAATTTAGCGTTTCCAGCATTAATGAATGAAATTTTTAAACCTGATTGGTTTGGCGGAATGGAGAATGTGGCAACAAACGCTCCAGCTGTAAACATTAAGGATAACGAAAAGAGTTTTGGTCTTGAGCTTATCGTTCCTGGTAGGAAAAAGGAAGATTTCAATATTGAAGTGGATAATGAACTTTTGACTATTTCATCAGAATTCAAGAATGAAGAGGAAGTAAAAGAAGAGAATTATACACGACGCGAGTTTCGATTTTCATCTTTCAAAAGAGCATTTACGCTTCCGGAATCAATCAACGTAGATGATATTAAGGCTGATTATGTTGATGGGATTTTGAAGATTGAATTGCCTAAAAAGGAAGAGTCTTTGCCAAAACCAAAGCGTCTTATTGAGTTAAAATAAGAGTTAGTTTGGTTGTTTTGTCCGAGGCAAAACGTTTCATAATCCCGATTTTTTTCGGGTAGATTTAAGTTTGGTTGGTTAGTTGAAGAAGCGTTCTAGATGAATTTCTAGGACGCTTTTTTTATTAAGCTACAGTTGGTTTTAAGTCAATTTCAGATAAAGGGGATGAAGGATTTAGTGGCTCATAATTACTTTTATTTAATGTAAAATGAACGATTTTTTATATAGAAATTACGCTCATAATTTCTATTTTTAAACGAGAGATTAGGTAGGGTGTTTTGGAGTTTATTTGGGTATTAAACACGATTTAGTCTTGTCTAAAAATTGAGTTTAATTATTTATCAATCAGTTTTTTAAACATCATTATATAAATGTTAAATTCACGTGTTTAAAAAACTGAATTTTTTTATGGAAAAAACGACAAACTAAGCTTTTTCCTGAAGCAATTTTATCTCATCTCTCAATTTTGCGGCCTGCATAAAATCAAGTTCTTTTGCGGCTTTTTCCATGGCCTTTCTTTTTTCTCGAACCATCTTTTCAACTTGGTCTTTAGTCATATAATCAAGGTCCGGTTCGGCAGCTCTCATCTCCTCTTTTTCGAAATGATAAGTGGAAACTGAATTTTTTGAAAGCACACTATCTAAACTTTTATTCAATGCTTTTGGTACGAGTCCATGTTTCGTATTATAGGCAATTTGCTTTTCACGACGGTAGGTGGTTTGATCAATGGTCATCTGCATACTGGCCGTAATTTTATCGGCATACATTATGGCCCTCCCGTTTAAATTTCTTGCTGCTCTACCAACGGTTTGTGTTAGTGATCTATTGCTTCGTAGAAAGCCTTCTTTGTCCGCATCTAAAATTGCCACTAAAGAAACTTCTGGTAAATCCAATCCTTCACGAAGTAGATTTACTCCAATCAGTACATCAAAAATACCTTTTCTAAGATCTTGCATAATCTCTACTCTTTCCAACGTATCAACATCACTATGAATATAACGGCAACGTACGTTAATTCGTGTAAGATACTTGGCGAGTTCTTCGGCCATTCTTTTGGTCAAGGTGGTAACCAAGGTACGTTCGTCTTTTTCAACTCGTAGTTGAATCTCTTCTACAAGGTCATCAATTTGATTTTGACTAGGTCTTACTTCAATAATAGGGTCTAAAAGTCCTGTTGGCCTAATGACCTGTTCTACAAACACCCCTTGGCTTAGTTCCAACTCATAATCTGCGGGTGTAGCACTCACATAGATTGCCTGGTTTTGAAGAGCTTCAAATTCTTCGAACTTTAAAGGGCGGTTATCCATTGCCGCAGGGAGCCGGAATCCATAATCTACCAAATTTACTTTTCTAGAGCGGTCACCACCGTACATGGCATGAACCTGTGGGATGGTTACGTGACTTTCATCGATCACCATCAAATAATCGTCTGGAAAGTAATCCAAAAGACAGAATGGTCTGGTACCCGGTTGTCTACCATCTAGATAGCGAGAATAATTTTCAATGCCCGAACAATAGCCTAGTTCGCGAATCATTTCCAAATCAAAACTTGTACGTTCTTCAAGCCGTTTAGCTTCAAGCGGTTTGCCTATTTCCTTAAAATAATCTACCTGCTTTACCATATCTTCCTGAATCTGATGAATTGCACCTTGCAGTACATCAGGCGAAGTAACGAACATATTGGCAGGGTAGATGTTCAGAGTTTCGTAAATCTCGATTACGTTGTTGTTAAACGGGTCAAAAGCCTCTATTTCTTCAACTTCATCACCAAAAAAATGAATACGGAAGGCATGGTCTGCATAACTAGGGAAAACATCTACGACATCTCCTTTTACACGAAAATTCCCGTTCCTGAAATCTGCCGTAGTTCTGGAATATAGACTTTGTACAAGCTGATGTAAAAATTTGGTGCGAGCAATTACCTGGTCCTTTTTGATTGTAATGACGTTCTTTTGGAATTCCACAGGGTTTCCGATACCGTACAAACATGAAACCGAAGCTACCACCAAAACATCACGACGTCCGGAGAGTAGTGAGGAGGTTGCGCTTAAACGGAGCTTTTCAATATCTTCATTAATAGAAAGGTCTTTTTCTATGTAGAGTCCGGATGAGGGAATGAAAGCTTCCGGTTGGTAGTAATCGTAATAGGATACAAAATACTCTACCGCATTTTCGGGGAAAAATTGTTTGAATTCCGAGTATAGCTGCGCAGCCAGAGTTTTATTATGTGCAAGGACAAGGGTGGGACGTTGTACCTCTTCAATGACATTGGCTACGGTAAAGGTTTTACCGGAACCGGTAACGCCCAATAGGGTTTGGTACCTTTCTCCGGCCTCCATTCCCTCTACAAGTTGCTTTATGGCTTGTGGCTGATCGCCCGTTGGTTTAAACTCTGAGACTACTTTAAATTTCATCCTTTAAAATTACAAAAGAAGTGCGATTTAATGGAGTTCGATTAAAATAATCCGTGCATCTATCGCAGTATGGTAAAATGACCTGTAAATGTTTTACCGGAATCAGAGTTTTGGAATAGGTACCAATAATCCGTTTCAGGTAGTTTTCGTGAGTTGTCTGTGCCGTCCCAGCCCAAGTATAAATCGTCAGTTGCATAAACAAGTCTACCGTATCTGTCAAGAATATGCAATTCACCTGATTGCCCGCAAGGATTTTTTTTGGGTTTGAATACATCAAAAAGGCCATCACCATTAGGAGTTATAAATTGAGGAAATTGCACTAGACAAGGATCAATAGTCTCAATTTTAATATCGCATAAACTCGCATTTATTGTAATCTTAAAAGTATTCTCATCATAACAATTTTCAGACCCTGCATAGATATATAGGGTTTTGGAGCTATAAATGACGTCGCCGGCCATTAATTTATCACCGTTTGCATTGGCTTCCGTGTAGTAGAAATTGTTTTCGCTTAGCTCTGGTAATGTATAACTTGTACAGCTCAGTGCGGATTCTAATTTATCAGCAATGGGGTTTTCACAAATAGTGTTTAACGTAAGTTCAAAGCTTTTTTCATCATTACAACCGGATGTACTATCGCCACTAAAATCATAAATGTATAGTGTTACGGGATAGTCCGGAAAATCACTTACGTAAAGTGTTGTACCAGAAGAAAAAGATTGACCGGTTCCAGTAGGGCCTGTGTAATACATTTCATTTCCAGTTAGGTTTTCGCCGGTAATTTTGGGTAAGGTATAGCTATCTGTATGTTCTTGGTTAGTTAATTCAGTTATTGTAATACCTAAATACCCTTTGTCATTAATTTTCCACCCATAGGTGTTAATCAACTTGTTTCTGGCTTTCTCTCCGGCACAGTATGTACTATTATCAGCATCAAAATCTACATTGGTTTTAAGATCGTGTTCACTCCAACCTATTAAAAGGGCATCGTAATTGGCGGTGGATAGTGATGAATAGTTAAACATATAACAGGCAGAACTTAAGCTAGTGGGGTTCCATTTACTTAGGTTTTGGTCAAATGACTCAGCGAGAAGGAACATTCCGCACATGTCCAAGACATTGCTTACATCCCAGTCTCCTATGTCTTGATTAAAACTAGTTGCTCCGCCGAACATATCCCACATTTCTTCCACTTTCCCAACATTCCAATTCCCGATAGTTTGGTTAAATGAGGTAGCTTGGCTAAATGTACCTGTCATGTCTTTAACATTGCTCACATCCCATTTTCCTATCGGCTGGTTGAATTGTGATGCGGCAGCAAACATACCTTCCATTTCTATAATCATTCCCATATCCCAATTATTGAAAGACTCATTTCCTATGAGCGAAGAACAACCGGAAAACATACCATTTACTATGGTAACCTCCGATAAATTAGGAGAATCTGAAGCTATTACATCTAAATTTGTACAACCGCTAAATGCGCTACGCATTGATTTCCATTCAATATCTCCCCATTGTACAATCGATATAATTTTTTCTTTGTCCCCCAAATCGCGAAAATTTATCTGTGGAAAATCTCCTGAGATAGAGACTTCATATGTTCCTGCCGTGGAATAAGTATGTGTTATTTCGCCAGTAACATTAGTATCAATATCACCATCACCCCAGTTAACGGTATAATTATAAATTTCCCCTAAAAATGTAGGAATGGTAATTTGATTATTGGCTGAAGTACCGGGGTTGTCTGTTTTCCAAGTAGTGATAAAAGGCTTTTGGGAAGTACACTCTAGACCTGCGTCTTTAACTTCCCAATTTAAAACATCGATTAAAATTTTTCTCATGTCGGAACTCGAGCAGTATGTACTATTTCCGGCATGAAATTTAACATCGGTTTTAAGATTTTTAGTAGCCCATCCCTTTAGGAGAGCATCGTAGTTCTTTGTTGAAAGACCGGCTCTACTGAACATAAAGGGAGCTTTGTTTAGGTTAACGGGATTCCATTTGCCCAGGTCTTGGTCAAATGAAATAGCCAAATCAAACATACTATCCATGGAAGCGACCTTGCTCACATCCCAGTCACCAATATCTTGATTAAAAGATTCGGCAGCAAAAAACATAATAAACATAGATGTAACATTTCTCACGTCCCAATTTCCTATAGGTTGGTTGAATTGGGTGGCCCAACTAAATGTGCCAACCATATCTTTAACATTGCTTACATCCCATCGGTCAATAGGTTGGTTAAATAGTGATGCTCCTGAAAACATATTTTGCATGTTTGTAATGGTGTCCATTTTCCAATTATTAAATGAACTGTTCCCTATAAGCGAAGTACACCGGGTAAACATATTATTAACGGTTGATACACCGGAGAAATCTGGAATATCAGTAGCTAACACATCCAAGTTAGAGCACCCATCAAATGCAGAGATCATAGTTTTCCATTTAATATCTCCCCATTGATCAACAGAAATAATTTTTTCTTTGTCTCCTATATCTCCAAAAGAAATATTGGTAAACAACCCGGTTATTTTTACGACATATTCCCCTGGTTGGGCATAAGTGTGTGTTGTAGAACCGCTTACTCCGGTGTCAAAAGTTCCGTCTCCCCAGTCTACCTCGTAATTTGATGGAAGGTATTTACTTGAAGGAATCATAATTTGATTATCCGCTGAAGCACCGGGGTTATCCGTTTTCCAAGTTGTGATAAAAGGTCTGTCAGCGGGTAAAGACTGGGGATATCCCTCTTTTGCATTTACTTTAAGAAATACGAGAAGAACACCTATAAAAAACAGATGAAAACGGGAAAATTTCATATAGCTCTAACGTTTGAGAGCTAATATAGTCGCCTAAATATTTGTTATTGTATAAATTCTATGAGTGGTACATTTCATCTTTAAAGAGTGAAAGATCAATCTGTAATAACCCTGTTTAACTAAAAAAAATGAAGCTATCGTTTTAGGGAAAAATGGCCTTTGAATTGTTTTTCATCGGTTAAGGTAATTCTAAACCAATAATCAGAAGAGGGGAGTGGTTGTCCGTCCATGGTTCCGTCCCATCCAACGGAATTTGAATTGATCTGTTTTATGAGTTTCCCATAACGATCATAGATATGGATGGCCAGGTTTTCGAAATTAGTATTGGGACCATTAATTTGCCATACGTCATTGGCACCATCTCCATTAGGAGTGAAAAACTTTGGAAAGCCAATTATGGAGATATCTTTTTTCGAACTGCCGCAAGTATTTATATCTCTAACAAAAACAGTATAAAAACCAGCCTCTACATTATCAAATCTAGGTTCATTTTGATAATTTAATCCGTCAAGTGAATATTCGTAAACTCCATCTTTACGTATTTCTATCTCAACACTATAGCTGCTGAACGACTCTTGAATTTTTACATTTTCAATATTAATGGGTGTTGATGGAGTAACCGTTAACGAAATAGGATATGTAATATAACAGTTACTATTTGTAGTAGAGCTAACGCGAACATAAATAATTGTACTTGTTGAGGAGAAAATTGAACCCGTGATTTCATTAGAATTTGACATAGCCGTACTTTCATCAGGATGCAAACTTACTGTGTATGCGAAATCATTGGATATTTCGTTTTTGGCATCTTGTCTAATATCGTTTATCGAGAAATTCCCTTGACCATCAAAACCCTCATCACATACCTCATAGCTAAGGTTTGGCGGACTGTCAAATGATGTGGCGTGTATGGCAAAATCAGTAATTTCAAAACAACCATTGGGGTTTGTTGCCCGAACGTAGATTTGATTCACAGCGTCCGTGTATGTAAATTGAGTTGGGTCAACTATAGCGTTAATACCATCAAAAGCATCATTATAGGAGGTGTAATACTCAATATTTGCGGTGGGGCTAGTGGTTATGGTAGTTTCATTTTTTGTTAAGTTGAGTATTGTGTTGGTTGTAGATGAGCAGATTTCAATATTATCGGGTTGAATAACATTAGGCGAAGGAAGAAATCCTGCTGTACCCGTCCATTCAAGTGTAAAGCCACCAGTACCAACAGGTCTATCAATCAATATATAATAATGTTCACCAACCTTTGCGGGAATTGAAGAAACATAACCATTTCCTAACTCAGCAGGTCCTCCAGAAAAGTTTGTTTCTGAATCACGTAAGCCCGTTTCATTGTAACTTAATGAAGCCTTTAAAGGGTTAGTTGTGTTACACCTTATTGGGTCATCAAGGTTTCCACAATCATTATTTGGGCCGAAAACGTAAAAATCATAATCCACAACTAAGTCCGTACTATTTGGAATTATATTGAATGCTAAGTTACCAGCTGTGCCAATAGTTAAGCTCAGCCATAAACTGTTTTCTTCGTAATGCAAACAGGCATTTGTGCCATCTAATTCTTGAGTGCCAAAACCAGTTGCATTACTTGAAATGTTTGTATTACCACAAACAACAATGGCATCAATACAGTCATTCGCTTGTTGAGAAATTACTAAGTAGGAGGTAAGGAGAAGCGTTAGTGTAAAAATGAATTTCATAGTGTTCGGTTATATTCTGGAAATGAATATAATCCAAAGGGAAATCCGCTAATAATTCCGACTAATAAATACTAGAAAACAATTACCGATTTCTACTGGTAATCCAGTAGAAATAAAAGTAAATCAGCTACTATAAATCCCTCTTCTTCAACAACGCATAGGATCCGTAAATAAAGACAGCTGTCCATGTCAAGACAATAAGTATTTCATACCAATGTACATTGTAGTTTAGGACAATTTCTTCTCCCATTTGGTTTACGGCTGTTTGTACGGCACTTAACCTGGTGAACGGTTCCTTAATAAGGTTCCACATAGCGTTAAGAGGAAAGAATCCCATAATCATATCAGTGGTTTCTCCATCAAAAAAACGCCATCTAATAATGCCCCGAATAAAAGATTCAAATATTTGCCATAGGATTAAAAAACCTAGGGCAAAAGCAGAGCGTTTTACCAAAATGCCTAAAAAGAGACAAAACGAGAAAAACCCCACCAGTTTCACAAAAAAAGCTAAAAGGAATTCCAGTCCCGAGAAAATAATACCGATTTCATTAAAATCAGAGTAGAAAAGACCCAAAATGAGTGATACCACAAAGACAAAAACCGTGGAAATCAAAGCAAACGAAATGACCGTCAGAAATTTTGAAAGTATGAACTCCTTCTTGGAAAGTCCGTCTATTAAATTCTGTTTAATGGTCTTATTGCTGTATTCATTGGCCATCATAGATACGATTACAATGGCCAAAAACAATTTAAAAAAGGCGGTTATAAACGAATTGAAATGCCAGATGTAGGGGAAATTAAAAATCCCTTGCTCGGCTAGGTGAAATTGTATTGGACCAATATCAAATTTGACGGCCGCTACCAAGGCTATAGAGCAGAGAAGAACAAAGTACGATACGATCAGAACTTTACTGGCCCTGTTGTTCCATAATTTGATGAATTCAATTTGTAAGAGTCGTACCATGGCTATTAGTTGGATTTGTTTTTAGTCAAGGTTAAGAATTGCTCTTCAAGGCTTTCTTTTCTTTTTACAAGATGTGATAGCGTTATTCCTTGGTCAAATAAGGTTTTGTTGAGTTCGCCGGCGTTCATTTCTTCTTTTAAAAAGGCGGTAATGCAACCGTTCTCCAATTTTACTTGTCCAAAGCTGGCGTGTTTTTCCAAATATATTTTTAAGTGTTCAAGGTCATTGGTCTTTAGTTCAAAAAAACCGTGGCTTGCCAGTAAACCATCTACTCGGCCAGAGTATAGTTTTTCACCTTTTCTTAGGATAATAACATGGCTACAAACTTTTTCAACTTCATCTAAAAGGTGCGACGCTAGTAAAATGGTAGTACCTTGTGATGCAATTTTTTTTATGATTTCCCGTATTTGGTGAATACCTTGGGGATCTAGTCCGTTTGTTGGTTCGTCCAGAATTAAGATTTCTGGGTCATTGAGTAGGGCAGAGGCAATAGCCAGACGTTGTTTCATACCCAATGAATAGGTTCTAAACTTGCTGTTTTTTCGGTCTAACAACCCAACAAGCTCTAGTTTTTCCTCTATTTTGGATTCACTTACCTCTTTAATTTTACAGACCAGCTTCAGGTTTTGTATTGCGGTCATGTATGGGTAGAAATTGGGTCTCTCAATGATTGCCCCAACTTTTTTTAAAGCTTGGTGAGTGGTCGTAGTGCCATCAAACCAAGAAAAATCGCCCTGCGTTTTATTCACAACGTTTAGAACAATTCCTAGTGTGGTAGATTTTCCACTTCCGTTCGGGCCTAGAATACCATATACATTTCCTTTTTCAATGGTAAAGGAAAGGTCTTTGACCGCAGTCAGGTAGCCGAATTTTTTGGTGAGGTGGTTGACAGTTAAAATTATGCTCACGTCAAGTATTTTTTTGATGGGTTACATAGTACTTGACGAGTTAGTTGTTGATTTGTTACATGCTTATAAATAAAAAAGGTAGTATTATTTATAATACTACCTTTTTTATTTTCTAAAATTAATGAGTTATCTATATAACGTAAAATGTCCTACGAACTCTCTGGTATCTGCCTCTCCGTTCAGTTTTATGATGTACCAGTAATCACCGGAAGGTAAGTTGGTGTCTTGGTAAATACCACTCCACCCATCTTGATTATCTTTAAAACGATACACGGTACGTCCATATCTATCATAAATGCTGATAAAGATGTCCGGGTAAATCTCAATGTTTTTCGGACTCCAAATATCATTGGCACCATCTCCATTAGGAGTAAAGAAATTAGGGATTTCAATATCTATGAATTCCATATAAATACTTTGGGTGCTTTCACAGCCATTTTCATCTATTACGGTAACGATATATGTATCAGTTCTAGTAATGTAAAAAACGTTGTCAGAACCATTGTTGGTATCACCAAAGTAGTAGGTGTAGTTTTCTCTACCACCCGAAGCGGTTGCCGTTATCTGATTGATATTCGTTTCGGCCACGGTCAAAGTCAAGGGGTCAAATGATTCAATTTCAAAATCATAGGTGGCTACACAACCATTTGCATGTGAAATGGCAATGTAATGGTTACCCGGGGCAATATCACGGAAGAACGGATTCAGTTGCATTTGGGACGGGTCCATAGTGTCAAGTCCAAAAAGAACGTCGTTTTCTATAGTTGGGTCCGCAAGTACAATATTCACATAGTTGCTAGCTGTGCTGCCGTTACAACCGTAGACCGGTTCTACAAAGGCTTCAAGGTTTACTCCAGATTCTACGGTAACCGTAATTGTTTCTTCACATCCTTGGGCATCTTCAACATAGATAATGTAAAGACCGGAAGCTAGATTGCTAAAGTTAGTTCTTCCTTCCACAAAATTGGTTTCTGTAAACAAACGGGTACTGTATGGAGCGGTACCACCTGTTATGGTCAAATCTATTTCGCCATTTTCCTCGCCAACACATATTTCGGGAGTTGCTAGTGCTTCAACTTCCAATACCTCTGGTTGGGTAATGGTGGCTTTAATAACCTCAAAACAACCGTTAGAATCCTGAATAATGATGGTATAGTCTTCAGGAGCTAATTCATCAAAAGTATTTTCATCTGTAAACTGATTCAAGTTTGGAGAGATGGCAAATTGATAAACTCCTGTACCGCCATTCACATTTACGGTAATGCTTCCATCTTCGGCACCATTACAACTTACATCTACAATTTCTGGAGTAACTTCTAACGGAGCTGGTTCTACAATTGGAATTTCCGTTGAGACCACTTCGCAATCATCACTCTGAACCCTAACGTAGTAGGAGCCCATTGGTAAATCTGTAAATAGACCTGTGTTCTGGTTAGGGCGTATTTCATTGGTAAGCGCAGCGTCCGAGAACAGGGCGTACTGATAATTGCCCAATCCACCATCGGCTTCAGCATCAATAACTGCTGTACTTTGACCATTACAGTTTACTACAGCCGCAGAATCGTCTATTACAACTTGTAATGGCTCTATTGCATTAATGGAAATACTGTTGCTCTGAACGGAAATACAGTTAAAACTGTCCCTAACATAGTATTGGTAAGTGCCTGCGGTAATACTGGTGAACAAATGTGTGTCAGGACCACTTGTTTGGTTCATGGCATTAAAGTTGGTGCCGTCCGTACTCCACATATAAGGAGCGGTTCCACCAGAAGCGGTCAATAGCAACTCGGCATCGGACAGACAACTTAAGCGTTGAGCTGTGACCAATTGGCCTTCTACCTTTGTAGGTTCAACAATTTCCTCAATTGGTGTTTCAAAGCTACAGTTCATATCGTCTAATATGCTGATGCTATAAAAACCAGATCTTAAATTGCTAAAGGTATTGGTAGTTTGTGAGCTTGATGTTTGCATTAGGTTGGTACCGGAAGCATCATCGTACGTATTAAGAATATATCTGTAGTTTGTGGTTACGTTCCTTGGGGAAACGGTGGCTGTAACAGAAGCATCCGCATCACCTTCACAAACTAAGGCTACGCTTGAAATTGTTGCGAAAATAGGGTCTGGAACTATCAATTCAAATGCATTGGCGAACGTAGGGTTACAACCTAAGTTATCCGTTACTTCAACCGTATACTGCCCGGCTCCAAGACCTTGAAAAAGGAAACCATTTACTTGGTTGGCCGCATAAGTTGTTCCTGAACCGTTATGGGTCAAGATAATGTCATATGGAGCTTTTCCTCCAGTAGGGGCAATGTTGGCGCTACCAAGGTCATTGGTACAACCTACATCTTCCGTATCTATTGGTGCTAGAGTTATTGGAGCGCTTGGTGTTGTAATGCTAAAGGACCTTACTTGTGTACAATTAGGGAAATCATCTTGTACTACTTCTACCAAATAGTTTCCTGCAGGTACACTAATGGCGGGAGAAGGGCCAACATTGACAGAACTGCCCGTTAACACAGCAGCACCATCATCCGAACGGTCTGCCGGAGTACCATTGGTATCAAAAATAGAATAAGAGAATCCAGTAGTGTAAGTAGCATCAACCAGTGTTAATCTTATGCTGCCGTTGTCTCCATGACAAACAACATCGGATAGTTTTTCTACGGTAACATCAAATGTATTCGGGTTTTCTACAGTATGACTACGGGTAATTTCACAACCTGTAGTGATATTTCGAATCCCAAAAGTATAGCTACCAGCTCCAAGATTCAAGAACTGATTAGAAGCTTGGTATGTAGTTGATGGTAATTGTCTAAACTCATAGTTTGTTGGGTTGGTTGCAAAGTCCGTAATAGTGCTAGTTACATCAATATTGATGTCCTCTCCACTGTTGATACAGCTGATATCTCTAGTAACGGAAATAGTAGCGTCAACTAGTGCGTCATAAGCATTTACAGTAACTGTCCGTTCAACAGGACAACCTTTGCTATCAAAAACGCGAACGATTACATCTCCACCGGCAAAATCTGTATATTCATAAACTAAACTGCTGCCATCTTGAAGAACGTTTGAAGTAGCATCGTCAATGAAAACAAATCTATTGTAAGTACCACTTCCTCCTGAAATACTACTGTAATCAATAGTAATTTTTGCATTATTGGCGTCATTATTACTGGTACAGCCAAATTGTTCTACAGCAGGTAGGGCAAATGAAATGAGAGCATCCTCATTCACTACAACCGAATTCATAACTGTTGAACATCCGTTAGGGCCTTCTCCGGTTACAGTATACGTATCTCCCGGTAAGTTTATAAAAGATTGAGTGGTGGCATCCCAAGATGCACCTACTGGCATTGGGGTCAAGGTAAAAGTCAAAGGATTGTTACCATTGTTTATTTGGGCCACTTCTATACTACCGTCATTAGCACCCGAGCAACTTACATCTGTAGGGTTGGCGGTGAACTGTGGTTGAATAGCAGCAGGAACCTCTACCGTGAAACTTCTGTTACATTGTGGAGCCGCAGTTCCCATGTCATAAACGTTCACGGTATATGTATCCGCAGCATCTATAATAGCGTTGAACGGATTGGTCACCAATGCTTGACGGGCTATTTTTATTCCTGAAGCGCTGTCCAATATTTCAAATTCATAAGTACCTGAACCTGCAATAGCTTCAATTGCTATCTCAGCTTCGTTACCAGCACCGCAGCCCAATTGCTTATCCAAACCTGCTGTAGCCTGTAGGGTAGGGTGTACATCAATATTTTGTGAAGCTGTACAACCAGTTCCGTCTTTAATGAAAATATCATAATTTCCTGCCAGTACAGAGGTGAAATTACCCCCGTTATTCTCGTATGTGCTTCCACCATCCAAAGAATAGAGTACGGTTCCTGTTCCGGTAGAGTTTACCGTAATGGTAGCATTGGTGCTGCAGTTATCTATATCAATAGCATCTATGGTAGGTAGTGCCATAAAATTCATGGTTACATTACCCAATGCATACGAACAGCCATATTGGTCCTCTACGGAAACAGTATAAGTTCCTGCAGGCGAATTTGCCGCAATTTCAATAGGGTTATCACCTGTAGCGGTAATGGTTACAAACGGAGCAGGTCCGGTTACGGTATATAGATACGTACCGCCACCACCTTGTGCATTGTCAATTTCTATAAGTCCGGGACTCTCACAAGAAATATCCTGAATGGATTGTGGAATTCCAGTGATAATATCCAGTTCATCAAGAATTTCATTTTCACTGGCACTGATACATTGTGGGGTTCCAGAGCCATCTATTTGCTGAACTTCTATGAAATATTCGTCTGCTGGTAAACCTGTAATATTAATGGTGCCGGAATAGGCTACTACACCTCCACTATTGCGGATAGCGTTACCGTCAACGTCATATAAAACCCATTCCATGTTTGGCTCAGTACTTCCGTGATTGTCGGTAATCGTATATTCAATTTCACCATTACTTGTGGCATTACAGGCAGGGGTAATGCTGGCCGTAATTTCCATTGGATTGGTAACGATATCATTAACGTTTACACTGCTTTGTCTTACACAACCTACGGCATCCCTTACGTAGAAAGCATAGGTTCTTCCTGGAATTAAATTCGGGAAGGTATGAGTGGTTCCCGAAGGATATGCCACTGTCCATGGGTTGGTTGGAGTAACAGCGTTAAAGTTTGCCGGATCGTCCGAATAGGTGTACTCATAGGGAGCTGTACCGTTTTGACCACGTACACTAACCTGTAACTCATCACAATTAACGATTATAGGAAGAATTGTAATATCTAAATCATCCAATGGGTAAGGAATGATAAATCTAGGTAAATCGGTTTGACATATAGTGGCACCGCTACCATCTACCGTTCTTAATGAAGGCTCAACTTCCTCACCTGATAAGTATCCTCTAAATTGATCGGAGGTTTGCCATGTAGTTCCACTATCGGCACTAAATTCAACAGTTCCTATAGTGGTTGGGTAATTTAAAAAGTCAAACCCAAAATCATTAACATCACCCGTACAATTGGCGGGAGTTCTACCTTCTATATCACTGATTAACTCAATAGGTTCGTCAACAACAATGCCTGTAACTGTTTGTACACACCCTGCGGCATCGGTAATCTGTACGTCATATGTGCCTGGGGTTAAGTTGAAATAGGTTCTGGTATTGCTAACCACGTCCGTATTTGTTTGGTCCGGGTTACCATTTGTAATATCGATTAATCTGTAATCGAACGGTGCAAGTCCGCTTGTGATATTAACTTCAATACTTCCGTTGCCACCAAAACATTCGGCATCCGTTGGGACCGCGGTAAAGGATAAGGTAGGGTTGGCTTGAACCTCTTCCGTAACGGTTGCTTGACAATAATTGGTTCCGTTAGATTTATCCCTTACATAAATATCGTAATTTCCAATATCGGCTAGAGGTACGTTTCTAGTATTGGCTGCAGCAAAATCTGCATCCGTAACCGTATTTCCGCTAGGTATAAATGCATACATATAATTGGTGTCTCCTCCATTTGCGGTTGCGGTTAAAGTACCATCTGCACAACTGCTGGCGTTGGTTACAGAAACACTTAAGGTAACGGCAGGAGCTATGGTAATAGACTGAATTCCTGAGGAACATCCATATTGATCTTTTACTTCTACATCATACGTTCCTTCCGATAAGTTGTTAAAAGTAAATGTAGTTCCGTTGATAGGTGTTGGGGTCTGTTCTGCACCTGTACCTAATTTAAATGTATAGTTGCCATTTCCGTTCGTGACGGTTGCGGTTACGCTTCCATTATTAAGACCGTCATAACACTGGGTAGCCGTTAAGTCTACAGAGATTGGTGTAGGAGCAATTACGGTAACTGGTACCGTAGATAATGCTTCACAGTTGTTCGTATCGGATATTCTAACCAGGTAATCACCAGCAGGAACATTTAAGAACTGATTAGATGTGCTAAATGCCCGAACCATGGTGCCATCCGTAAGTTCCAACTGATATTCGTATCCCGGTGTTCCTTCTGTTGCCGTTGCTTCCAAGGTTGCACCTGTGTTTAAGCAGGTAAACTCAGCTGTTTGCTGTAAAGTTGCAGTCAACGCATTTGGTGAAGTCAAAGTAACTGATGTTGCTGAGGTTGCCGTACATGTATTGTCATCTACTTTGCGAGCCATTATGCTGTACGTACCATCGGCCAAGGTAGCAGCTGAGGTAATTGGAGAAGTGGTTTCCGCTGTCCAAGTGGTACCTCCATCCAAAGAGTATTCATATCCAAAAGCAGAATTGAAATTATCGACTTCAAAGCGAATACTACCATTGTTGCTTCCATTACAAGTCGGGTTTGTACTTCCAAGAATATTTACCTCAAAAGCTTTACCTGTCTCTACAACTACTGTAATATCTTCGGTTTTTTCACAGATTTCAGGTACTTGAGTAGCTTGAATATCGTCAAGGACCAAAAAGTTTCCATCATCACTATCCAGATTGGTACGAAGCACGATGCCAACGGCAGTGTTTGTACCAGGGTTAAAGGTAACCTCTCTTAAGTGCCAATCATTTGCATTGGTATTCTGTGGAATAGAGGCGGTAGCTTGATTACTAATAACTGTGCCAGAAGCATTTACAAGTTCCACAAGCACTTCAGGGTTGTTGCCTGGTGTACCATCTACTTGTAAGTTGTAAGCATAAAACGAAATAGTTATGTCTTGATCGGCAAGAACTTCAAGACCGGACCTAGACCATAATACGTTATTGTTGCCGGCCGAGGTGCTTACACCTATAGCCATGAACCTACCGTCTGTAAGACCTGAATGGTCATTAGGACTTCTCCATGTAGTATTCGGGTTTGTAACTCTATCCGTTACAGCGTATTCAGCATTTACTAAAATACCGGCAGGACCATGGTTACAGTTAGTTTCGCTCCCATCTTGTGGTTCGTAACAATATCCAGGACCTATTTCCGCAATTTGGGTAGTAGAACCTGTACCAAAATTCTCTAGTAGTAAAGTACTTTGCCCAGCTGAAATTGTACTGGTATAACCCACGGTTACCGTTTGTGTTCCAGATGCTACATTATTAAAAATGTTGCTATCAATTGGTGTATTATCGGCTCCGTTTAGTCGATAAGTGTATGTGAAATCAGTTGTGTTGGATGGAGTAATCGTAACTATTCCGTTTCCGTCACAGGCGTAGGTAATCGCATTATCAAAACTTGGGTCGTTTGCTGTTGTCGGTACGGTAATTTCTAAATCCGTAGTACATCCTAAGGCGTCCATTACTACCATTTGGTGGGTTCCAGGAGCTAGGCGTTTTTCATCCACAACATCAAAAGAACTACCTCCGTCAAAACTGAATTCATAAGGAGCTTGACCTCCTGTGGTATTTAAGATTTTCACGAGGGCGGTTGCAGGCGTAGCTCCGGAAGTATCGCAAGAAGCGTCTTCTATGATAGCTGGCGATGCAGTGAGCCTAAACGGTTGCACTACCTCATAATCAATAGATTCCTCACAACCATTTCCGCTAGGGTTGCTCGAATCCTTAACGGTTATAGTGTAAATGCCTGCTGAAATGTTGTTGAAAAAATTCTCGGATTGATAGGTTGTTCCTCCATCAAGACTGTATTGATATGGAGCGATACCTCCTGTGGCGTTAATTGTTAATACCGATGTGGCTGAATCGGCACAGTTGATATCCGTATTTGAAGCGGTAATGCTTACTGAACCAAAATCGCTCATGGTTACGATATTGGAAAGCCCATAACACCCGTTGTCATCTCTTACTACAAAAACATAATCGCCATCTTCGTTAGGGATATAGGTGGAAGAAGAGAGGTCATAACCGAATAAAAATGTAGCATTTCCTGAAAATTCAGAATCTGGAATAGTAGTTTCATCGGCATAAGCAGCAACTCCATCTTTACTATAAATAGCATACTCATAGCCGGTTGTTCCACCCGATACTGAAAGGTTAATAACACCAGAGGTACAAGTAATGTTCTCCAGATTACTAGCGGTCAGGCTTAATTCTGGAATTTCATTTACGGTAATAGTGCTTTCATCTCTACAGCCGTCTACCGTAGTGGTTACCACTACATAGTCACCTTCGGAAAGACCTGAAAAGGTATGTGTATTATCTGAGGAAACAAGGTTGTTGGCAACAAATGCACCGGCATTACCGCTTCCGTCATCATAATAAAGTTCATAACTGTATTCTGGAGAAACGTTCAACGCTTGTACGGATATGGTTCCAGAATCATTACAATCAAAAGGAGTTGAACCTAGGGTTACCTCGAATATCCTTTCCGAAATACCGACTTCATCCGTCTCAAAAATACAACTGTTGGCTATTGGACTACCCGTAGATGGGTTAATTTGTGTAATCTGTACTTTGTACGTTCCGCTAACGGCAATATCGAAAATTGGTCCTTGCCCGGCACTGAACGGCACTGCTATTGCATTGTTCTCTACATCATACAACTGATATCCGTAACCCGATCCCAAATCGATAACACGTATGGAACCATCTGTATCACAAATAATATCCGATGTATCCGGTTCAGGTATATCCAAAGTGTTTTGGTAGGCATTGAAATAGAACCTGCTAAAACAACCTCCTTCGTAAGCGATTACCACTCTGTATTTACCACTATTGGTAATCGTAAAATTGTTGGATACTTCTTCTTCTGTCCAAGACCAGTTGCTGTCGGTATTCGCACAGTCATCACTTACCTCGCCACATGTAGCTTCGGAACAGCTACTTTCGTCAAGTTTTTCCCAAGTAATACTCTGTGCATCTGTAATGCCCAACTGAATAAAGGCGCTATCTCCAGTTCCACAAAGGAAGATGTTTGGCATGGAGTTACCATCTATGGAGCAGGTAACTATTTCACCTTGAATATCATTATCGGGATTAGTGTCTCCATTTACCTGATTAAAGTATTCTATAATAGGGTTGGTCTGGGTTTCCCCATAGCGTTCTACGGATATAAGTTCAGTATGGTTGGAACAACCGTTACTAACGGTTTTTTCTACTATATAATTACCAATGTTGGTTATAGTGATTGTACTTGGGTCGTTATCTGGGTCTCCGTCGTTAAGGATAGTGTCACCAGAATCTATAGTTCCGTTATTGTTATTGTCAATAGCCCAATTGTAGGTTTCAAAACCAGATCCGGCCGTAAGTTTAGCTTCCGTCCCACAAAGTTGTACGGAGCGTGCCACGTTACAGTTGGTTAAAGCATCGGCGACGTTGTTTCTGGCTACTTCCAAGTCAGAAACACAAGAGCCAGCCGTATTGCTGCCATCTTCATCCGAAAAGGTATTCGTATTAATAATTCCCTGGTACGTTGCAAAAGCTTGATTTTCCAATTGAGAGGCGCAAGCAGTAACAAATTCGGAACAATCACCGGATATGGTAACCGTAATCTTAATTTTGTATTCTGGGTCATCAATTTCAACCAAGTTATCTGGAATAGTAAAATCTATGGTATTTGTGCCTGCATTGTAGGTGCTAGTTACTCCAGGAGCGTCATCAATATTGATGTCGTCTAGCGTAACATTATTAGGTAATACATTTCTAATCGTAAAATTTGTGGCATCATCATCACCAGTATTTTGAAAGCGGAGTACGTAGTTAAAAGTATCTCCTAGACTCACATCTTGCCCGTTAATATCTGTGCCGCCCAATAATTCAGAAGTATTGCCCAAATTAATGACCGGTGCGTAAACTTGGGTGTAAGAAGCTGCATTTACGGTACCATCATTAGGGTCCACTACAGGAACTCCAGTTCCATATTCGCCGCCATCTCTGCCATCTGCGGAATCACTTTTGTAAAATTCGTTTGCATCGCTACAGCCATCATCATCACTATCTAAGTCCAAATGATCAGGATAACCATCCATATCCGTATCCAAGTTCGAGCAAAATCCGGAGAAGGACGCTGTATTATAGGATAAAAATGCAACATCGGCATTTGAACTAAGTTGCAAGCGTAGATAGGCCACATTACTTAAACTAGCGGTGGGTATTCCAAATTCTGATAATTCTACTGTGGCCAAGCGGTAATCTCTTGTGGTGTTATTATAGAAAATACTTCCGTTTGCGTGATAAATATCTAATCTGTACGAACCAACAACATTTGCAAGTGCACCGCCGCTATAGGCTTGCACACGTACAGCATTTCCTAGAGGAGCGCCTGAAGCATCATAAAGACTAACAACATGACCAACACCACTTGGGTCTGCCACTTGGGTCAATAATATATCTGGTATACCATCACCAACATTGGTAGCTACTATAGGATCTATTTCATAGGTCCATGTGTCACCAATATTAACAATACCAGAACCAAGATCTAATCCATTTTGTCCGTGGGTCAATAAAGGATTTAATGGGTCTGAGGTAGGGTCGTTAACAATGGTCAACCCTAAAGCATTATTGTTGTTACCGTCATTTAAATTCGCTTCAAATGTTGCTTCGCCATAAATATTATTTGAAGGTGTTAAGGCCATCCAGCTAGATTCTGTAGCCGAAATGTCTGCAATTCCATCATTATTGGAGTCTATGCCATCTAATAAACCATTACCGTTAGCATCAAAAAGATTATCGTCTGCAACCCCGGTGGAGAAAGTAGTACCTCCTGATGTGAATGCCAATAATTCATGTGATAAGTTAGGTAATACGGGATTATTTGAAGCTGTAGAACTTCGCCAAAAACCTCCGTAATTAGAGAAAATTTCTGTTACCGCAGTACCCCCTTGTATAGTACTTGAAGGAGAAGTGAAATTAACATCACTAGATATGATACACATTTGTTCAACAGCATCATAAATACCGTCATTATCATCATCCAAATCAACACTATCTACTACGCCGTCATTATCAAAATCGTTATGTACTATAATTCGGGCAGAGGGCTCATCCCTTGTAGTATTGGCATCTATTTGATCTTGTGAATTGGTAGCCGTGTTAACGAGGTTGAGTAAAGGCAAAATGTCTATTTCATCTGCAGTTACTTGCAAGTTTAAAAAGGCAACTTCTCCTGGAGCCAAGGTGCCAATGTTCCAAACACTACCGTTCCAAGAACCTTTGATAGTATTAGCCGAATTTAAGGTCAACCCTGCTGGAATATTATCTGTAATCCGTAAGTTGGTAATATCATTAAAGTATAAATTCTCTACTCTAATGGTAAAGGTGGCCGTTTCGCCTTCTACTATTTCTGGTTTATCAACTGTTTTTTCAATCTGAACGTCTGGTTCACAGTAGAAAATCTTAATAGATTGTGAATCATAGGTACAAGGTCCTTTGGTTCCCCTTACGAAGTAATCACCCGCAATAGTCGCGGCATAATCAAACGAGTTTGCACCTGGAATCAACACTCCATCAAAATACCATTGATAGGCATCAAAATTATCATCCGATGCTTCGAAAATACTAGAACCGGAAAAACATTCTCCAACAGTACCACCGTTAATTTCGAGCCTTACTTCCGGAACGGTATCAAAACCTGAGAAATAACCTGCAACACCCTGTGCCCCGTTATAACCAAAGAAACCGATAGCCATAGGCCCGGTTGAAGTAACACTAATATCTCCATCTAGATTAGGTATGAAAAATGTTTTCCAATCTGATGAACCTGCAACCGCTTCGGACGCTGGTTTACTTATTTCTACGCCATCTTGAAAAACCTTTACGTTATTGTCCGGTGTGTTTACTGAAGCGGTAATCGTTAGTCCACCCGTCATAATAGATGTAGCTACGTTCCTGATATCCGGAATGTTGTCCATTCTATCCGGTAATAAACAATTTACAGGTGCCACAAAATTCAGACCTTGGGTATACAATGCAGATGAACCCGCTACGGATTGATAAGCGTATGCATCTTTTGATGTTTGAACGAACATGTTTCCACCAGCGGAATTACGAGAGTAATTACTGCTTGGAATTTTAAAATACTCGCCATTATCTATTGTTGCGATAGGGGTTGTATTCCCGTTTACAAAAATCTGTGTATTATCTGCCGTAGCAATAATCAATGGAAATTCTGTAAGTCCGTTGGTATTTCCGTTACCTCTAATAAAAACATAGTCCTTCCCCAGTTTATTTACTGGAACAGGTTGGTCAATACCGGCATCCCTATGGCTTTGTCCGTCTTGGCTACCAAAGTTTATAGAACCGTTACTAATTACAATATCATTGTTGGAAACAATTGATGCCCCAATCCAACCATCTTCATGGGCCCGGGTATATGAATTACCTATATAAGTCTCAAATACAAACGATTCGTTTCTATCTAAAGTTATAGTGTAGGAGTCTGCAGTAATACCGGCCCTGTTGTTACCGACCCTAAACTCACAGCCGGAATCATAACCGGACAGGGTTACTGTGGTATTATCCTCAGTGGCCATAATTCCTAAGGTATTGGACTTTGAAGAATGGGTACCTTTATTTGGTACACCTCCCCATTTAAAATTAGTACCTAGCGCTTGCCTTCCCTTTGCGGTTAACGAAGCGGCCTGTGATCCAGACTTACCTCTATAGTTAACATAGAATTCTTGTCCGCCCGGTGCCTCAAAACGCAATCCGCTATTTGTAAGTACAACCCCAGTATTACTATTATTAACCAACGTAATATTGTTGTCTCCGTTACTTAGGGTCCAAACGGCCGAATTTAAATTATCAATAGAAAAGGTCTGTATAGGAGTATTGCTCGTACCTCTATAGGCATTAACGGTAAAAGGTGTTATTTCAGGTGTAGACAAATGAATTGCCTGATTTTGTATACCTTGGTTATTTTGACCTTGCTTTAATGGGGGTAGATAATGAAGATCACTTAACTGTGAATAACCGAAAAATGCATTAAACGCAATAAAAAGATAAAGGATGCCCTTTAGAGATGGCTTTAGTAACGTATTCATTGGTCTGGTCAATTTGGAACAATAACAAAATAACTAAGGTTGCCCCACTCTGCTAAATAAATGTTGTAAACCCTCTAAAAGATGTTGTTTTAAGCGTAATACCTGTAAGTTGACCCATAATTTGTGGGAATTGATTAATTTGTAAGGAAATTGGAAATATGTCAGAAGAACGACTCATGTCGAAGAAAAAACCGGCGTACCCGGTGAGCAAGAAGCTAGACCAATATTTAGGGCATTATAGCCGAAAAATAGAGATACCCATCTTTTATGAGGATTTGTTACGTTTTGCCGGCTCCGTAGTGGTCTATGATTCTGATGATGAGGATACGCTGTGGATACGGGTATATTATTCAGAGTTTGATAGAATTGAAATTGATAATAGCCTCAAAAAAGTATACTCTATTCTACATTCTGATGGTAGCAATAATATTCATCAATACCTAAATGTTGATGCTGTAGACTTCTGTACGTTTGGTAACTCAAAACCTTTTAGAATCAAGGTTAGGAATATTCTGAACGATAATTTCACTTATTTCTACGTAAAAAAGACCGATGCATCTAGAATTTATGGACTAGAACTAGAGCATATGCTTTCTCCTTATAACCTTAACTTTTTGGTTTATAAAGACACCTTGATCGAGGAACATATTGCAGGTATTCCCGGTGATGTTTTTATAAAGGATATGCTGCCTAATTGTACGGAATCAGAGAAATCTCAATTAGCCAAAGAGTTCGTGAAATTTAATGAGCGTTGTATGATTCGTTTATTGGGAGATATGAGGTCTTACAACTACGTTATTGTCCCTGTTCATGATTTTGATCATGTGGTTTACCGCATACGTGCCATAGATTTTGACCAACAATGTTTTGAAGGGAAATTAAAGGTATATAGACCTCAATTTTTTAAAGAAAATTTTCAGATGGTGGAGTTGGTCAGGAAAAAACTACGGAGAGATTCCGTTGATCAATATAAGCTAGAAGAAAGGTCTATAGTGGCCAAACGAATTTTGAGCTCTGGAGCTCGAATAAAACGGCTTCGTGGTATAGCAAAAAAGGACATTATTTCTACCCGGGAAAATATTGAAATGTTACGGGAGCAGATCTATGAACTTACTTTAGACCAGCAGTTTAGGAAGTCCGAAACTATGGGTGAAGTTTTAGATTTGGCATTGAATTTTGTACGCCGTAACTATGAAGATGTAAGTATGAAACAAATACTTGAACATCGTATAAGAATAGAATAGTAAAATTTGTTAGTTGGTCTTATAAAAGAACTTCCATTATAAGACCAACTAGCTTAATCTCTAGCTTTTTTCCTCTTTATTGAAGTATACTAGATAATAGTACATTTGACGTTCTTCGTCCCATCCTTTTTCAACAAATTTTTCTGCTGATTCCGGATTTATGAAGTCCAACTTAATCTGTATGTTGGTGTCAAGGTTTATAACGTTTTTTATTTTCTTGCGTGCATCGGATACTGCTTTATTGGCAATATCAAAGTTAGATACATCCTCAATACTAAATTTTGGACCTTTCTCAACTTTATAATGTTTGAACTCAGGTATCAATTCAGGATTTTCCATTACCTCGTTCAAAAAACTGGTTTCTTCAAACTCGTCATTTTTCGCAAAATGGTTTACGGCGCGGTTCATGAAAAGTACTTCTTGCTGCTTGTCTTCGGCAGGTAATACTACATCTTTGGCGAAATTCTGACAGAACTTCAAGTAGTTTTTCGTGTAGAAATTTTCATCAGCAAGTGCGTCAACATCCAAGAAGTTTTCAAGCCAATATTTGGTGTCGTAACGGTTGCTATCTACGGAAAGTACTTTATAACCTTCCTCTTTATTGATATTAAAGATAAGACAGCCCTTATCTAATTTATTAATGTTGATACCTTGTTGAATAACAATATCCAGGTTACTGCCTTTTTCTTGAAACTGAAGGAAATCATGTTTAAGCTCACTCTTAAAAATACCAATGGCCTCGGTCTTTACATTATCCAACATAACGTTGGATAAGTGCGCAACATAAACCTCTCCGCTTTTAATGTGTGGATGATTGGATTGGTCAAAAAGATGCTGAGCAATTTTCTTGGAGTTGGCATGCATACTCTCTGGGTCGGCAAAAATGTCCGAAACTATTTTATATAGCTCGTTAAACTCAACATCTACATCATTTACAAGCTTAAAATAGTTTTCCTCCTTTTCTCGAAAAGGTTTAAAGAAATATTCTTTTAAAAGACCAGTGGTCTCATCATTTAAGGAAAAAGGCTCTTCAGAAAGAAAAAGACCTTCGCTCTTATTTTTGTTCCCCACGCGATGTAGAGAAATTGTTTCGATTTGGGTAGGGTAGAGGTTAATCATAATTCAATAGCTGTGTTTTTAGTTCTTGATAGGGTGCAGATTGTTTATAATCAGAATCCTAAATAGATTTATTTTGATGCTTGATATGTTGGTGAAAATGGAAAACCCTATGGGTTTAATTCCAATTTTCATCAAAATCAAGGTCGTCATAATTTTCAAAAGTATCGTCAAAATCAAAGGTAGGTTTTGACTCAAAATTCTTTTCTGGCGGTGTTTCTGGAAGTTCGCCAAAACTGAATAAAACATTGGGATATGCTATGCCCGACTCATGTTCTGCAATATCGGCAAGTTCTACAAAGAACGTCCACATGCTTAAAAAATCGTAGACATAAATAAGTTTCGGACTTTTTTCGGTCATGATATCCTCCAGAAAAGTTTCGTTCATCAACCGTACATCAGAACCATTATCACTCATGTCAAAAAGAGCAATTTCTTCATCTTGGTTCCACTCTTCATCACAAGTATAGAAAGAGGCCATTTCATTGCCTAAAAACCCAAAAGATTGTGCAATAGCGTTGTGAAACTCTTCCAAAGAAGTGCTTGCCTCTATTTCAAGGTCTCTAAATATATCCTCTTTGGCATCTAAGATGATACGTATTTTGTAAATCATAACCGCAATTTTTAAGGGTTGACAAAGTTACAAAGATTTATAGCTTCTTTTGGCACTAATGGCTTCTAAAAGTAAATAAAACTGTACCCCAAAAAGCAAGCTGGCCAATACCAGATGTATAGGTTGTGAGGCGAACGGAAAATGAAAATAGTACATGGCAACACCGGACATGGCCTCTATAAATAAGAAAATCAGTACCCAGTTAATTTTTGGAAAATTGAGTTTGTTCTTATAAATACGTTGGGCTAAAAAAATGTTCAATAGCACTATAATTATGGAAAAGGAGCGGTGTAAGTAAAATTGCCAATCAGCATTAACTAACCATTGGTTTTTTGCGGCTTCCCCTAGAATATCCATGCGTTCATCTATAAATTGCCTTACCTGTGTACCCAATATTACCTGGATTAGGGTCATAAAAAGCACGAAAGATAAAAGTGGAACAATGTCCTTATAAGTCTTTACTTTTTTGGTTGTAGCCTTGGTTATATGTATAATATAAAGAAGGAACGCTACGATAACCAATGCCATTACCATATGAACGGTAATTTTAACGGGTTCTAAAAGGGAGTAGACCACCGTTGCGCCCAGCCACGCCTGAAAGCCCATGCCAAATACTACCAACCAAGATAGAATAGTTATTTTTTTATTTGTTTTGAAAAGACGGATAGACATGACCGCAAGTACAAGAGTGGCCAATCCTGCTAAAGCTCCAAACAACCTGTTAATGTACTCTATCCAAGTATGGGCCGGATTAAATTGGGCGTAATCATGTTTGGTGTAGGTCTCCCACTTATTTTTATTGAATGCAGAACTGGTCTTAAAAGTTTCCGTTGCTACTTGTAGGGTTTCGTCAACAATGATTATTTGGCCTTTCTTAAAGTCTGTATCCGGCTTCCATTGCAATTCTGAAATTTCAGTTGGAGGAATATAGTGGCCAAAGCATTTGGGCCAATCTGGACAGCCCATTCCACTACCTGTACCACGTACTACGGCACCGGCAATAATAACGAGGTATACAAGTACCAGAGCAACTTTAGCAACCTTTCTGAAATTTTTCTGCATAGTTGAATTTCCTTTATGCAAAAATAGGGCTCCTTGAAGAATTTTAGTACTTCATATTGTATTTCTTGGGCGGAAAATCGGTTATTTTTCTATGACAATGAATTCTGAACGTCTGTTCAATTGATGTTGGCTTTCATAGCAACGAACGCCATTGGCACATTTGTTCAATAATTGGGTTTCACCATACCCTTTTCCCGAAATTCTTGAGGGGTCTATACCTTTTGATGTAATGTACTCAACCGTTCTCATGGCTCTTCGTCTAGATAGCCACATATTGTATTGATCTCCTTCTCTACTATCTGTATGGGAGCCAACGGCTATCTTAATATCTGGTCTTCGGCTCATATAATCCACTACCTTATTTAGTTCCGGATAAGCACTTTTACTAATGTAAGAGCTATTCAGGTCAAAGTAGATAGGGGTAAGCTCTAATACCTTTACCAAGTCAGACCCTACATCTGCAACTTTGGTCGATAGTTCTAGCTCTAAACGTGTACCACTAATTTGCTTTTTATCGCTTGTAGTGAGCATAAACAGTGTGCCAACTTCATAACCTTCTTTGTTGCCGGATAATTGATATTGTTTTTCTTGACAAGGTATTCGTATGGTGTACGACCCATCTGAGGCTGTTACGGTTTCTGCCAATTTTTGGCCCTCATAGTCTAGTGCTTCAATCAGGGTTTCGGCCAAAGGTTTATCCGAATCTTTGTCATATGCATTGCCTTCAATGAACGTAAAGCAGTCCGTATCGCTTCGCTTTAGACGGTATATGTCATCATTACCTTTTCCTCCTTTACGGTTGGATGCAAAATAGCCGGTTTCCTCGGAAGAATTCATAACCAAAGAAAAGTCGTCTTCCGGGCTATTGATGGGACTTCCTAAATTGGAAGCTTTATTCTCTTTATTCAGGTCTACTTTAAAAATGTCAAGACCTCCAAGACCAGGATGACCGTTAGAAGCAAAATACAGGATACTGGATTTAGAAATAAAAGGAAAGGTCTCCTTACCTTCCGTATTAATCCGAGGTCCTAAATTTACAGGTACTCCAAAACTACCATCAGATAAAACAGTAACCACATAAATGTCTGATGCACCCTTACCTCCCGGCATGTCCGAAGCAAAATAAAGTTTTGTGCCATCGCTACTTAAGGACGGGTGGGCAACAGAGTAATCAGTACCGTTAAAAGGAAGGTCCTCTGGTTCTCCCCAGGAATCCCCGTTTTTAAAAGCCCTATAAATTTTTAATCTACTAACTCCATTTTTATCTCTTTTAAAGGATTTTTTAGAGTAGTTGTTCCTTGTAAAATAAACGGTTTTACCATCCTTTGAAAAAGACGTGGAAGATTCATTGGCTTTAGTGTTCAAAATCTCTGAAAGACTGGAAGCCTCCCCAGTTTTACCTTCCTCAAAAATTTCAGATTGGTACAGATTTAAATAAGGTAATTTGTTATACTTCTGTGTTTCAAGGTCTCTTGAAGTAGTAAACACCAAATTGTCAAAAAAATAGGAAGGTGCAAAATCCGATTCAGGGGAGTTGATATCCATTAGGTTTTCTATGGTAAATTGTTCCTTTGGAATCTGTATGTCTTTTAAATAATCAGGGTTACTGGTGAACAGGTTGGCGCGGGTATCATTATTCTTTATTTTTTGGAACTTTTCCATCCATGAATTAGACTCTTCATATCTTTTTATGGATTTAAGGGCAAGGGCATATCTATATAAATAGTCAGGAGATACCGCTACATCATCGTTTTCTAAAAGTTTTCCATACCAAAAAGTAGCTACATCGTAATTGGCACTATGGTAATTGGCATTGCCAAGTTTCTTATGAATCGTTACTTCATCATATCCTTTATTCAGTAGGGACGGGTAGGATTCAATATCCTGCATATAGGCATAATGCTCAAAATTGTCAGTATCAGCATCTTTCTTATTCCTTTGAGAAAAGCAACTGGTGCTCCATAACGTCAATAGGAGGAGAATTCTTAGATATGTAAGTTTTATGTTCATATCTAAAAGAATCTTGGGGTTAAATCAATTTTATTGTTCTTGATGAATTCGTACCTCAAAAATATTTCAAAGGAACCATTATTGAATTGCTGGCCGCCCAATGAGGATATTTCGCGGTCATAGGCGAGACCTAGCATAAATTTCTTTCCCATTTGAAAACCGAATAACGCACTCACCGCTGCATCTAATCTATATGCCGCTCCCAAGGTAAATTTTTCGTTGATTAGGAAATTGGCCGAAAGGTCTACTTGAAGTGGAGCTCCTGCAACAGCCTTCATTAGATATGCCGGTTTGAATTTTAAGGATGGATTCAGGTTAAAAACATAGCCAGAAATTAAATAGATATTCATGCGCTCCGAAGCTATGACCGTACCATCATCATCTGGGTTTTGAAAATGTTCTGTTTCTAAAAGGTTAGGTGTCGAAAGGCCAACATAGAATTTATTTGAATAGAAGTATACGCCCGAACCAATGCTGGGTGAAAACTTCTTGTATAATTCATCTTCTACAGATGGGGCAAGGTTGGCACTATAATTTCTTAATTTGTTAAAATCGACATTTAACAGATGGCCGCCAGCAGAAAGACCAAAAGAAAGTTTGTACTTCTCTGAAGTGGGTATAATGTAAGAGAAGGCAAGGTCAAAACTTGTATTTTGGTTGGTGTTGTTACCTATCTCGTCATGAACAATTGAAAAGCCTAAGCCTACCTTTTCATTATAAGGTCCTTGAATGTTAAAAGTTTGAGTACTGGGCGCACCATCCAGACCCACCCATTGTGATCTATGTAGAAGAGATACGCCAAGCACATCCCTAGACCCTGCATAAGCAGGATTCACCGTCAATGTATTGTACATGTATTGGGTGAATTGCGCATCTTGCTGACTAAAGCAAAATGCAGTAGCCAAAAGTAATAATAGAGATGTGATGTTTTTTTTCATCTTTGATTATTGTCGCATCAAATAGAGGTATCCACTTATCATTTTGTCCTCTCCTTTTGAAACATATCCTATTTGATAGAAATACACGCCAGAGGGTAATTTCTGATTCTCAATGATGGTTATACGCCCTTCCGATAAACCTTCAAAAGCATTATTCTGATTATCATAACCATCGGTTTCCCAAACTAAAATTCCCCACCGGTTGAATATTTCCACATGGTTATCGGGGTATCGGTCAATATTTATGATTTTGAATGCACCATTTAAAATATCCCCTGGTTTAACTATATCTATTTCAACGAACAACTCACATGAAATATTGGCTGGTGGGTTGCCACCTTTGGAGTCACAGGGGTCCAGAGGGTCTGTATTATCTTGTACTTCTTGACCGTCATTAATCGTATCACCATCGGTATCCGGATTTGCAGGGTCGGTTCCTCTCATTAATTCCTGTTCATTGTTCAGATTGTCCATATCGCAATCTTCCATCTTCCAGTCTGCACTAGGTTCAAGAGTCTGGCTTACCAATATAAAATCACAAGAGTCTAACGGGTCCGTGTTATCACTCACTTCTTGTCCATCCAGTACACCGTCACCATCGGTATCCGGATTTTTTGGGTTTGTACCCAGTAGCGTTTCCTCTTCTTCTGAAAGCTCATCATTATCGCAATCACTGTTGGGTAATGGGGAACCACCAATAGAGTCACAGTCGTCAAGAGGATCTGTGCCATCCAATATTTCATAACAGTCTAATATTGTATCGCCATCGGAATCTAGATTGGAAACAAGAACCGTAACAGTGGTAACGGAATCGCTTCCGCAAATATTTCCGGGAATAGTATAGGTATATACTCCCGCACCAGCACCGTCAGGATTGGGACTCCATATCCCACGATTATCATCCGTTTCTAAAAGTGAAAAAAGTTGCGTGGTAGTTATTGTAGAGTCAGGGCATATTTCAAGAGTAGTATTGATTCCCGAATTGGGTTGAATCTCTTCACTAACAATAACTGTTGCAGTTGCATTTGGGCAAGAAGCAGCCTGCACAGTATAGGTATAAGTTCCTGCTCTAGCAATTGCTGGCGACCAAGTTCCTCCTGAATCGGGAGAACCGCCGAGTTGTGCGAAAAGTTGAGTTTCGGTAATTGTCAAGCCTTCACAGATGGTCAAAGTTCCGTCGGTACCTGCGTTTGGAGCAGATTGTTCTGAAACAATTACTTCAGAAGTGTCGTCCGTAGTACAAGGTGAATTCGCCTCAACGGTATACGTATAAGTTCCTGCTCCGGCCATTGTAGGCGACCAAGTCCCGCCTGAATCGGGAGAACCGCCCAGTTGTGAAAAAAGTTGTGATTCTGTAACCGTCGAGCCTTCACAGATGGTCAAAGTTCCGTCCGTGCCTGCATCGGGAGCTGCCTGTTCCGAAACGATAACTTCTGAGATATCATCAACGGTCAAGGCGAAGTTGCCGTAACGGTATAGGTACTAAGTTCCCGCCCTGCCATTGCTGGAGACC
>NZ_RCNR01000022.1 GCF_009725985.1 Zobellia amurskyensis | reverse complement strand
TTTTTTTGTGCCTCAAGCCTGCCCAAATTAACCAAAACAATCTCATTTTCGTTTTTTGAATAATATTGTGTGTTTACCTCCTTACTAAGAAATCCATCAACATCAATACCGTTATAAATAACGGTGATATTTTCTTCAGGAAAAAGAGTTGGGTTATTTGATAGGACTGTATTTTTAGTAGCTTCTGAGTTGGCTAAGATATGGGTGACGATATTTTTAAAATAGTAACGATTAAGAACGGAGTCTTTTATTGGAATGGCACTACCTCTGCGATAAATGATTTTTTCGGTACCTGCTTTTTTTGCAGCAAGCCCGGCCAGTTTTAAATCTCTAGAAAGATTGATGATAATGCAGCCTACTTGATGCTCCACCAAAATGTTCTTTAATTTATCTATTTTGGCTTGGTTTAAAAAGCTGAGATTGCCGACTTTTAAACCAATAGCAGGAACGCCAGTGTCTTTTAGCCTGTTTAGCAACTCACTTTTTTCATGGGTTATAACCAGAACTTTATGCCCTTTTTGATGCATGTATAGACTAGTGTCAAAATGCCATTTTTCGCCACCGCCCCAGTTTTCTACGCTATTGAAAAAACAGATAGTTCTCATTAAAGCATAGATTTATAGACCTGAAATAGGTTTTTCGCTACTTCTTCATCAGAAAAACGCTGGACAAAAATATAGCCTAAATCTGCTATTCGTTTTCTTTCGCTCTCGTTATAATAAAGGCTTTTGAAAGCTTCTCTTAGTGATTTCTCACTTGTAGGGTCTATGTAAATCGAATTAGGCCCACCTGCTTCAGGAAAGCAATTTCCCTGTGAAGTAATTACAGGAGTTTTGCTGAATAATGCTTCAATTATAGGGATGCCAAAACCCTCGCAGAGCGATGGGTAACAGAATATCGTTGCCATTTGGTAAACGATAGCAAGTTCATTGGCCGAAACATTTTTTAAAAAAGAAACTTGATTGTTAAGGTTGTTTTCTTTGATGTATGAATGAATTTTTTGAGCATATTTCTTTTCACCCCCTACTAATACCAAATTATAATCAGTGCCTTTTATAGCTTTAACTATGAGTAATGCATTCTTTCGTTCCTGAAGTGTACCTACATTTAGTATGTACTGTTTGGGTAAGCCATATTTTTTTTGGACTACATCTTTTTCCGCTTGATTATATTCTTGTTTAAAAGCTTTATTACAGCCTTGATAAACAACTTCAATTTTGGAATCTTCAGCTTTCAAATATTTAATAACATCTCGTTTGGTCTGTTCGCTAATGGCAATAATTTTATCAGCATTTTTTGCAGCATGTTTTGATTTTAGCGAATAAATCATTCTGTCAAAAAAGGAATAGTAGTGCGGATGGCTAAAGAAAATAAGATCATGGACAGTTACAATGGTAGGAATAGATTTTCTCTTTAATCCAGACGGTATTTCACCAGAAAGTCCATGATATAAATTAACCTTATCTTTCTTTACTTGGCTGGCCACAGGCCCTAAACGCCAAAGTGATGATAATTTTTTCCAAAATAAATTATTGGGTAATTTTACTACAATTTCCGCAGAGTCTTCAAATCTTTTCTTTGAGGAAACAGAAGTAGTATAAAGGTAGAATTGGTTAATTGTCGTGAATTTTTTAAGGATTCGAATAACATCCCGCCCATAGTTACCAAGACCGGTGTTATTATGAAAAATCCTTTTTGCATCATAGCCTATTCTCATGTGTCTCAAAAAAAAGTAATAACTGTAAAACTAAACATTATTCACTAAAGAGATAAACAATTGCAAATTATAAGAAGAACTATTCTAGTTTGAACGAAGAAAGTACAGGTAATTCTCTTTCTGATTTTTAAAGGACCATTTATCTAGGTCTTCAAATGTTGGGCATTTCATTTTTCTTTTGTCAATGTCTTCAAGAATGTTATGTAAATTCTCTCTGTTGAAAAATATTGTATTTCCAGAGAAGTCGGTAATTTGATTAAAGAACTCTTGAGATAATAATGCTTTTTTATGAGCGTATGCCAGATTGAAACTTCCTGATATTTTGTTTTGTAAATATGAGGTATCGCATTTTAACAAGGGCATAATCATATCTGCTTTTGAAAGGTAAGCCTGGTATTCCTCATTTTCTATAAAACGATTAAAGAAAATTATCTGATTTTGAAATTTAGAATTTTTGAATTCCAAAAGAAGGGCGTTACCATCTTTTGTTGTTTCTAGCAACTTTCCAAGGAAAATGAATTTAATATTAGAGAGTGTTTTAATTTTTTCTAATGAGTTTAGAAGTAACATGTAATCTCTTCTCAAAAAATCTATTCTCCCTGGAATTACTACCCAAATCTCATTCTCATTTTTTTGAACAGTTTCGTTTGTGGTGGGAAAGAAAATTGGGTAGAAGCTTTCAAGTTTAATTTTGCTTTGAGAAGTTTGCTTTAAATGATCAGCAAGGACAAAGTATTTTTTGATTTTCGTTGAAATTATTTTTTGAGTGAAACTAGATTCTATTTTTTTAGAATTGTGAAGCAAACCAATACATTTAATTTTGGGGTATAGATTAAGAAGTAATAAGGTATTTCTAATCAATTTACTCGAACTGGCGGTGTTAAAAATTAAAAGGTCATAAGTTTTTAATCTCTTTAACAATTTTATTGAAGATCTAAGTTTTGTGAATAACCCTGTTTCTTCTTCAATAAAAAAAACATTTTCGAATAATTCTTGATAAAGGGCAATTTGAGGATTTAATTTTGGATGAATAAATAGGTCCAGTTTAAATTCGGAATTCTCCATAAACTTAGCCTGAGAATATAGACACTCTTCATGACTGGTGCTAATTTCTATAAGTGCCGTTTTCATTAGGTGTCAGTTTTACTAATTCTAAAAATATGAGTTTTTCAAAAGTCTTTCTTCAAAATTTATTAGCTTTTGATCTAAATGCCAAATATGAGTTAATAGTATCTATTTCTTTAAAGTAATTGTAAATTATATGAATGATGAAGATGTAAGGAGACATGTTCGGGTTCTTGAAAACAGAAAGCTTTTCCAAAGCAATCCTATGTTCATAATTCATGGACAAAAATAGCACTTTGCAATTAGCCGGATGCCATCACAACGTTGTAAGTTAGCTTTTTAGTAAAAGTCTAGAGTAAAAATTTTCAGTAAATAGTAGACGAAAGACTAAGCAGCTCTTTCTAGGATAGTTTTAATTGGGGCAGTAGAGGTTCTGGTTTCAGTTTCTAGAGCTTTTAGGGCCTTATAATGTTCTACTACACCACGAGCGTGTATGTAGGAAAGAACAAGTCCTTTAAACCCGTCAAGTAAGCCAAGACGAATTATATAATAGTTAAAAAACTTCCATATAGGCTTAATCACCAGTTTGGCGTAGGAAAATCTTCTGCCTTTACGAAGTGATTCAATTGCCTTCATTCTTCCGTACTTCAATATTTTTCCTTTAAAATCGGAATAATCTTTATACGAATAATGAATTAATTTAGTTTTTAAAGTACCAGATTCCCCAATAACATTAAGGGTTTCGTGTACAATTTTATCTTTAGCAAAAGCTACTTTACTTTTTCTGAAAAGGCGGTAGTTTTTGTCTGTTTGGCAGCCACTAAAAAATACCTTTTCGTCTTTGAACATAAAAGTTCTATAAAACCAAAAGGCATTTTTTTGTGTGCCACTATTAATTGTATGCTGAATTTCGTTTTGAAGTTTTGGTGTCAAAACTTCATCTGCATCTAGAAAAAGAACCCAATCATTTGAAGCTTGGCGCAAGGCAAAAGACTTCTGATCAGTGAAATTTTCAAAAGGTCTTTGAATAACTTTTACCTTCGGATGATTTTCAAGATACTCAAAAGTACCGTCTGTACTGTATGAATCAACAACAACGATTTCATCTGCAAATACCATAGATTCAATACATTTTTCAATGTACCCAATCTCATTATAGGTGATTATTAATGCAGAAATTTTTTCGTTTGGGCCGTTCATAAACAAGTATATGTATAGAGCTGTGCTTTCGATTAACAAAACTATAACTATAAAAGCTATAAAAAAGTATACAAACCAATAAAATTCCTACAAAATTTAAACAGCTACGTCATATTCACGTAACGCATCGTTTAAAGAAGTCTTCTTATTTGTGCTCTCCTTTCTTGTTCCGATAATCAGCGCACATGGCACCTGAAACTCACCGGCTGGAAATTTCTTTGTATAACTCCCTGGTATAACAACTGAACGTGCAGGAACCCTACCTTTAATTTCAATAGGCTCATCTCCAGTAACATCTATGATTTTTGTGGATGCAGTAAGTACAACATTGGCACCCAGTACAGCTTCTTTTTCAACGCGAACACCTTCAACAACGATACATCTAGAACCAATAAAAGCATTATCTTCAATAATAACGGGGGCTGCTTGTAAAGGCTCAAGTACGCCACCTATTCCAACACCACCACTTAAGTGAACATTTTTTCCAATTTGAGCACAACTTCCTACAGTTGCCCAAGTATCCACCATAGTACCTTCGTCTACATAAGCACCTATATTTACATAACTAGGCATTAAAATGGTTCCTGCTGAAATATAGGCACCATGACGAGCAACAGCATTAGGTACCACACGAATACCTTTTTCCTTGTAACCTCGTTTTAGCGGAATTTTATCATGGTATTCAAAAATACCAGCTTCAAGCGTTTCCATTTTTTGAATAGGAAAATAAAGAACAACACCTTTCTTTACCCATTCGTTAATCTGCCAACCATTTTCTGTTGGTTCTGCACAGCGTAGTTTACCAAGGTCTAGCAAGTTTACAACTTCTCTGATAGCTTCTTGAGTCGCAGCTTCTTTAAGAAGTTCTCTGTTTTCCCATGCATTCTCTATAGTCTTTCTTAATTCGGTCATTTGCAATTGAATTATAATGTTTATGTACAGCACAGAAAGTGCAATAAATTGAAACTTGTAATGATGCTCGTGGACCAACCGATATTTTTTCTGTTACGGTTCTTCCCGGTGCAAATATAAGAGTCAAATATGATTTCGGGTTTCAATTTTACGGTTATAACAATTTATAGGTTATTTTTGCAAAAAATAAATCAGTATTGGGAAGGTTGTTGGCATTGGATTATGGAAAGAAAAGAACAGGAATAGCCATTACGGATGAGTTACAGTTAATAGCATCGGGTTTGACCACTGTCCGTACTTTTGAACTGATTGATTTTTTAAAGGAATACACCGAAAAGGAAAATGTGCAAAAATTCATTGTTGGTGAGCCGCGCCAAATGGATAACACCCCAAGTGAGTCGGAAGCTTTAATAGGGCCATTTTTAAATCGACTAAAAAAAGTTTTCCCTCATATACCAGTAGAACGTCATGATGAGCGTTTTACCTCAAAAATGGCATTTCAGACTATGATAGATAGCGGTCTAAAAAAGAAAAAGCGAAGAGATAAAGCATTGGTAGATGAAATTAGTGCAACGATTATTCTTCAAGCCTATTTAAATAAAATTTAGATGATATTACCAATTATCGCCTATGGCGATCCCGTATTGCGAAAGGTGGGCAATGACTTACCTGAAGATTACCCCAAGTTAAAAGAGTTGATTGAAAACATGTGGGAGACCATGTATAATGCCAATGGAGTAGGTTTGGCGGCACCCCAAATAGGGTTGCCAGTACGTTTGTTTTTGGTAGACACAACTCCTTTTTCTAAAGACGAAGACCTTTCTGACGAAGAAAAAAAGAAATTAGACGGATTTAAAAAGGTATTCATCAATGCATACATTGATGAAGAAACAGGTGAAGAATGGCCTTTTAGTGAAGGATGTTTGAGTATTCCGGACATTCACGAAGACATTAAAAGAAAAGATACGCTTACTATTACCTATGTAGACGAGGACTTTAAAGAGCACACGGAAACGTATGATGGCCTTTTAGCAAGGGTAATTCAACATGAATATGACCATATTGAAGGTGTTTTGTTTACAGATAAACTTTCGCCATTAAAAAAACGTATGCTTAAAAGCCGTTTAAACAACATCTCCAAGGGAAACATTAGAGCGGATTACCGTATGCGTTTTCCTAACCAGAAAAAAGGACGTTAAAGTTTTATTGTAATCCGTTGAAAAGTGCAATATTTGCGCTCCTAAAATGTAAATTTTTATATGAGTTTAGATAAGATCTTATCCATTGGGGGAAAACCAGGCCTGTACAAATTGGTAACGCAGACCCGTACCGGGTTTGTAGCAGAATCACTTATTGATCAAAAACGTATTACTGTAGGTATGCGTAGCAACGTAAGTATTCTTTCTGAAATTGCAATTTATACACTTGATGAGGAATTGCCATTAAGAGATGTATTCTTAAAAATACAGGTGAAAGAAAAAGGCGGAAAAACCGCGGTAGCCCACAAAGCAGAAAAAATAAAGTTAGAAGAATATTTCTTTGAAATTTTACCTAACTACGATGAAGATAGGGTATATGCCAGCGATATCAAAAAAGTGATACAATGGTATAACATTCTTCATGAGAACAATATAACAGATTTTTCTGGAGACAAAGATGGTGCTTCAGAGGAGGAATAAGCTTTTTCTTTAAAGCAATTTACTGAATTGAAAACCCTCTTTGGAGGGTTTTTTTTGTATCAATACCTATTGTAAAAGCGCATATCTATGTTTTAGCCGTGGATAATTTTTTGTAGGATAAGTCCTAAATAAAATGAAAGAATAAATTGTAAATTGCTGAATAACAGGTTTTTCGATATTTATTTCATTATTTAATCGTTATCTTAGCTAGTAACAAGCCAACCAAATACATACCAAATTACATGTTCTGTTTAGTATATACTTCTGTAGCAAATACTGATTTTGGGGTACAGGAAATTCAAAAGATGCTTGAGAAAGCGAGGGAATTTAATGAACAAAATGAAATTACTGGGTGTTTGCTTTTTTTTAAGGAAAGGTTCATACAATATATAGAGGGCGATGAAATTGTTGTCAAACAACTTTTTGACAAAATTAAAAACGACTCTAGAAACACAGATGTAACGCTGTTATCTGAAAATAATATTCACAATAGGTCATTTCAAGACTGGCTTATGGCATTTGAACATCTTAAAGCAGAAAACAGTAATCTACAGTATTTAAAATTATTGGTAGCTACTTATTTTGAAAACCCTGAAAATTCTTTATCTCCCAACCCTACTTCAATTGAATTTTGGAAAGCCACTAAACTTTTGTTGACTACAAAATACGCAGATAGAAGTGTTTAATTTTTTAAACTTAAATTTTGTCTTCTAAAATTGGACCAATTAAGTTTCAGTAATAAATTGCTTAAGTCTCAAATTCATCATGAAAAAGAGGTTATGTAGTATTTTTCTTTCTACTATATTCATTACCTCAAAAATCTGTTAATTGATAATTCAGTTTGGAACAGTGAATAGTCTTATGGTTTTCGTCTATAGATAATCGTTATTCATCTTTAGTTTCTTTCTTTACAACTTCTTTTTATTATTTTTTTTAGTAAACCATTGTAAATTAGGAGTCTAAGTCTTAATTAATTGGTTATAAATAAAGAGATATGAAGAAATATGCAGCTGAAATTAATAGTGATTTAAAGAGTGTTTTTTTTGAAAATGCGTATTCTCCCTTTGTTATTTTTGATAATCAAATGAATTTTGTAGATGTTAATCATGCTTTTACAACTACAGTGGGTGCTGATAAAGAAAATTTTATTGGAAAAAATTTACTGGACGTATTTCCGTATTTAAAAGGTACAGACCGTTATGTTTCGTACAAAGAAGTACTTAGGACGGGAATCCCGGTCGGATATGATGAAGTATCATTTATAAAAGATAACACAGAATATAAGTGGATGGTGAGAGCATTTAAGATAGGTGATTATCTTGGAATCTCTACTCGTGATATAACTAATTTAAGTAATACGATAAATCAATTAAAAAATGCTCAGAACTCTCTGAAAAATGTCAATGATAATTTAAAAAAATCAAATCAGGAATTGGAGGAGTTTTCCTATGTAGCGGCACATGACTTAAGAGCCCCGCTCACTAATTTAAAAAGTCTTTTCGAAATGTTTTTAAAGGCTGGCCCTGTTTCTGACGAAGTCGCACCTATAGTTGGTAGGATGCAAAAGGTAACTAAAGTTATGTGCGATAAAATTAGGGCTCTAAATCAGGTCATTGCGGTGAAATCTACTTTTAATGGTTCTCATGAAAATATAGTCTTTTCGGAGGTAGTGTCAAAGGTTAAAGAAGGTCTTTCTGAGGATATAATTAAAAGTAGAACAATCATAATGGAAGATTTTTCAGGCTGTTCAGTTATCAATTACAACCCTGTTCATATAGAGAGTATTATACAGAATCTTATGTCCAATGCTCTTAAGTATAGACACCCAAAAAGAAAGCCTATCATTAAGATAACATCCAAAAAAGTTGACGGAAAAATAGAATTGACTTTAAAGGATAATGGATTAGGTTTTGATCAAAGCGGATCAAATAAGGTTTTTGGATTGTTTAAAAGAATGCATACACACGTAGAAGGTTTAGGCATCGGGCTATATATTATTAAATCAATAGTTACTGAAAGTGGGGGTAAAATCACAGTCGAAAGTCAAATTAATAAAGGAACTGAATTCAAGATTCAATTTTAGAAAAATAAAATCCAACCAAAATGATAGATATACTAATTATTGAAGATGATGATGTAACAAACTTCATATCTCAAACAAAACTAAACAGTCTTGGCATCCAAAATATTTCAATTGTAACAAATGGTCAAATGGGAATAGACTACTTAAAGAGTAATCATTGTCCAGATTTAATTCTACTAGATATAAATATGCCCATTTTAGATGGTTGGGAATTTCTGGAAACTAAAAATAGTTTGGGATTATGTCCAGATATTCCCATAATTATAACCACTTCTTCAGGAAGACCTGAAGATAGATCAAAGGCAAGTGCTTTTAATGATATTTGTAAGTATTTAGAGAAACCAGTCAATTATGATGATTTACAGCTATTGTTTTTGAATTTGAAACAGAAAAAAATTGAATTATAAAATTATGGGGTTTGTGCTCCGGCATTAATGATGTGTTGTGGTTTTAAAGCGGATTAATCCTTCTGAATTTCTTTGTAGGTATACTTGCTTTTTTTCCAGTCGATTAATGGTGATGGATAGTATTTCACGTTCATTCGATCTAGGAATGGCGCTTGATTGGCTAAACGGACTTTATATTTCTCCCAATCTCTGTTTTCTGGTGTAGACCAACTTAATTCAGCATAACCTATGGCACGTGGGAAAGCAAGATATTCCAATTCATCTATAGTGCTAATCGTTTCAGACCAAAGCGGAGCCTCTATACCTAAAATATTTTCTAAGGGGATACCTTCGTAGGTTTCTGGAGACCATACATAGGCGGTATCCGTTGGTATGTATCCTGCCCAATGCAGACCATGTTTAGACAATGTATCGTACTCCATGTCTAAATAGGCTTTTTTTGCTGGAGACATAATTATTTTCATATTTTTCTTAATGGCCAAGTCTGCATTCTCCTTACTGGACCAAAATTGAGAAATGGAGGTAGAGTCTATATCTGCGGTAGCAATTTCATCCCATCCGATCATGCGTTTGCCATACTTTTGGACAATTTTTTCTACTTTTTCAACAAAATAGATATAATCCTTCTTCTTGGTAACATGGCTCTCGTCTCCGCCAATATGAAAATAAGGACCTGGGGTGATAGCAGATATCTCTCTAACAACATCATCTATAAAGGCGTAAGTTGTATCCTTTCTCGTATCAAAAGTGCTAAAACCAACTCGCATTCCTGTATAAAGCTTTACTTCCTTACCATTTCCGTTTAAAAAAGGATATGAAACAGATGCAGCATTGGTATGGCCTGGCATATCAATTTCGGGCACTATCATTATATGGCGCTGGGCGGCGTAATTCACTAGGTCTGTGTATTCTTCTTGAGTGTAAAAACCACCTGATTTTCCTCCAACCTCGGTACTACCACCAATTTCGGTAAGTTTTGGCCAAGATTTAATTTCTATTCGCCATCCTTGGTCATCCGAAAGGTGTAAATGGAGTACATTGTATTTGTAATAGGCGAGAAGGTCTATATATTTTTTTACGTCTTCTACGCTAAAGAAATGCCGAGCTACATCTAACATACTGCCCCTATATTCAAAAACAGGGTTGTCAATAATTTTTCCGGTAGGAATGTTCCATACTTTGTACGGGGCAACCGTATCAATAGGTGTTTCAGGTATAATTTGCCGAATTGTTTGCACACCTCTAAAAGCACCGGCAGCTGTATTTGAGTTTAGAATTATGGAATCTTTGGTGATATAAAGTTGGTAAGCCTCGGGAGCGTTTAATTCAAGACTATCAGATTGGTTGATGTAAATCACACCTTCTCGTCCAGAAATTTCTTCAACATTTACGGAAATATCCAATAAGGTCTTAGCATGTATTTTTTCAGAAAGAAATTTCCCCACTTCAGGAAAACCATCGGCATTTTCAGAAGTATAGATTGCCGTAAACTTGTCCAATGCAAAACCAGAATTGGTAGGTATGACCTTCATAGGCATAGGAATCATGTTTTCCATGGCCAAATCAGTTTGCGGTAAATTTAATACGCGTTTCTTTTTCTCAGGTTCACAAGAACATAAAGCCACAAAAATGCAGCTTATAAATAATGCTTTGATCAAGTTAGATTTCATTTTTGGAATTTTTATTATTTTGGGGTTGTGCGTATCTAGTTTACATAATTTTTCAAAGCAGTATACCAAATTTCGTATCCTTTGGAATTCATATGGAGACCGTCCGATACAAAAATATCTTGCTTCACTTTTCTGCCATCTAGCATAGGTTTCCATACATCAACAAAAGACAATCGTCCGTCCGTCAGCGTCATTTTTTCAATTTTACGGTTTAATCTTTTGTATTTCCTCCTAAGTTTCCACCTAGCGATACTAGGTTTTGCAGAAATAAGTACAATTTGGGTCTGCGGATTATTTTTGAAAATAAGGTTTTGTATTTCTACTAGGGTACTAATAATTTCTTTCGGTCTTTTTTTATTTTGGATGTCATTGTCTCCTTCGTAAATAAAGACTTTTTTAGGTTGGTAATGTAAAATAAGATTATTGGTGAATTGAAGTAAATCCGTAGCTTGGGAACCTCCAAAACCAGAATTTATCACTTGATAATCAGGAAACCGTTGTTGCAAATCTTTCCAAACACGAATGCTTGAACTACCTGTAAAGACAATACTTTCCTTTGAAGCATCATAAAGGGTATCATATTTTTTGGTAATGCTTTCCACTTCTTTTTCAAATACACTTTGTGCCTGTAATGTAAAGCTAGCAAAGAGGAATAATAAAAGGTACAGTTTCATTCAATCTTATTTAGAGGTTGATGTTATTCCTTGTGCAATTGACCAATCGTAAAAATGTTGAATCCAGTTATCCGATGGTAAACCTTGCTCTTTCATTCCAAAACCGTGCCCGCCTTTAGCGTACATATGTAACTCAGGAATATGGCCGGCCTTCATCCAAGAGTTGTAAATTTCAATACTTCCCGGGGCAAGACCCAGAGGATCATTACTAGCACAGATTACTAGCATTTCCGGTGCGTTTTCAGGTGCTTCTTGAACAGGGTAGGCGCTCGTCCAAGCATACACGGGGACAATAAAATTAGGACGGTCTTTTTCGGTATAGTTATAAGCTACACCCATGGTTACGGCGCCTCCGGCAGAAAAGCCCATAAAGCCTATTTTGTTGGGGTCTAGTTGATATTTTTTTGCGTTTTCTCTAACGTAAGAAACAGCAGAAAGTCCATCGGCAACAGACAAAGGTAGTACAGGGGCTACTCTTTCGCCTATTCGCGCAGGATTGTTTTGTCCTTCGTCACTAACTTCTTGTACAGCATCTTCACCTGTTGGTACAAGACGGTATTTTAAAACGAATGCGGTTATTCCCTTAGCCGCAAGCCATTTGGCTACGTCTCTTCCTTCACTGTTAATACTATGAGCGTACAAAGCACCACCAGGAGCTATAATAACGGAGGTTCCGTTAGGGTTTTTAGGTTGAAAAACTTGCAGGGTAGGAACAGATACATTAGTAACTACTTCCGTATTCCAAATATCCGAGAAGTATTGTTTTTCCTCATTCTCCCATTTTACAGACGTACTTTTTTCGTAGGGAATTTTTAAGAATTCTTGGGCAAGACCAATCTGGACGATTAAAAAGAAAACAAATACAAAGCTCAATTTTTTCATGTATCTATATTTTATTGCTTAAACAGAAACTGCAAGATAAGCCAAAGCAGCTACAAACCCACCAAACAAAGGACCTGCAATAGGAATCCATGCATAGCTCCAATCGCTACTTCCTTTTCCTTTTAAGGGTAAGATAGCATGCAGTAATCGTGGGCCAAAATCCCGTGCCGGATTAATAGCATAACCCGTTGGGCCTCCAAGACCAAAACCTATACCCATCACTAATAAAGCTACAGGAAGTGCATCTAAAGAACCAAGGGAAATAGTCTCCTCGCCAAATGTGCCACCAGCAATAAAAAATACACCAAACACTAAAGTAAAGGCTCCAATAGCCTCTGTCATAAAATTCCAAAAAGGACTTCTTATGGCCGGAGCGGTACAAAAGGTAGCCAATATAGCTCCTTGGTCTTCGGTAGCATCGTAATGTTTTTTGTAGGTGAGCCAAACCAAAAAATTCCCCATCATAGCACCCAAAACTTGGGCTAGCATATAACCCGGTACCAATCCCCAGCTAAATTTTCCTGCTGTGGCCAGGCCTAGGGTTACTGCAGGGTTTAAATGCGCATGGCTAACGTCTGCACTTACATAAACCCCTATAAAAACGGCAATACCCCATGCTAACGAAATACCTGTCCAGCCCGTGTCAGGACCCTTGGTGCCTTTTAAAACTAGGTTGGCGACAACACCGTTGCCAATAAGTATAAGCAAGGCTGTTCCGATAAATTCATAGAGGTAAACAATCATAGTTGAGTTATTTAGTTGATGAAAAGATAGTAAAAAAACAAATTTTCATACTTGTTGAGAGTATGGTATGATAACAAAATATGGTTAATCGATATCTAAATTAGACATCAAATTGTTGAAGGTGATGGTCTAAGTGCTTATAAAAAAGGACATTCCATTCTTGGGAAGTAAGTGGCCCGAAAGCGTGTGATTCTTTATTTTGAAAATGTGCGACACCCAGTTGTTGTGTTTTTTCTAAATGAGCAATAAGTTTTTGCTTTTCGGCTTCAAAATCCCGCTCATCGGTAATTAAAAACTCAGGAGCGGTACGGCCATTTCTTTTGTAGGGTTTTGGCCCTACTACCGCATTTTTTGCCAAAAGCTTAATCATGAACTTTTTTAAGCCTGTCGGCTTGGGGTATTTGTCCGTATAGGTCATGTCATAGGCTACATTGCAGTGAGCCATCATTTGGCCTACATTCATTTTCCCCCATAAATTATTGCTCTTTGGATTGAGGTTGTTAATGCGTGAAACAAGTTCGTTTACATCGTTTTGGTCAAATACATTTTTCATATTACCTATGGTTTTAGGGAGGTCATCATCTTAAAGACTTGACGGAAAGATATTAAAAAAAGGAATTTTTTAGTTCTCTTTTGTTAGATATATTCAGGCTAGAATAACAATATGAAAAAAAATGAAGGTCTTAACAAACATTTAAGATAGTACAGGGTGTGCACTTTAAAGGTGTGTACTAGTTTTGCCGTCAGATGAAAAAAAGGTTCTCAAAATATTTTTTATCTCTATGCATACTTCTTGTAGGCGTTTGCGGTCAACTAGCTGCAAATTCAGCTTATAGCATAGGAACGGATACAAATGTAGTAGGACATCAAACGAAAGGAAATAATAGTACGGTTGAACCGGAGCAGTATATTCTATCTGGTTTAAACTCATCTTCTTCTGAAAAGCAACGTAACAGTAAAATTGAAGTTACGGATGAACAAGAAGAAGAGGAAGAAAGCGAGCCAACGTTATCTGAAAAACAGTTAAAAGAATACAGTTCTTCAAACTTACTTTCTACATTTTACCAAACAGGTTATTTTTTTCACCTGATTAAAAACCAATTTTCCTTTTACCGGCATTTCATTTACCTGTCTACTTTTAAGACACTTCACCTTATGTTCAGCGTTCTACAGCTGTGATTTGAGTCTATGTTTGGCGTAAACTTCACGCCTATCTTTTTAGCGCCTGCGGAACGGCGTCTTAAAAAGTCTATCTAAACGATGTTATAAAACATCAACATAAACCATTATCAAAACTAAAATATTAAGTTATGAGAAGAATCTTCATGCTCATGAGCTTGTCTGTGCTATTGTTCCACTCAAGTTGTAAATCAGAAAAAAAACACAAAGAAAAAGAAGCAAAGTACCTAGTTACCAATCCAATAAAGATGGATACGACTATAACTAAGAATTATGTTTGTCAGATACATTCTTATAGAAATATAGAACTTAGGGCTCTGGAAAAGGGATATTTAAAAAACATATTTGTAGATGAGGGCCAACATGTAAAGAAGGGTCAACCTATGTTCAAGATTATGGACAAGGTCTATAAGTCAGAGTTGCAAAGAGCTGATGCGGAAGCCGAAGTAGCTAAAATTGAATACCAGAACACTCAATTATTAGCGGACAGTTATGTGGTTTCTCCAAATGAGCTAGCTATGAGCAAGGCCAAGTATGATAAAGCTAAGGCAGAAGTTGCTATGGCAGAAACACACTTAAGTTTCACCGATATCCGGGCTCCTTTTGATGGAATTATAGATCACCTTATGGTAAGGGAAGGCAGCCTATTGGATGAGGGCGAGTTACTTACCTCTTTATCCGATAATAGCAAAATGTGGGTTTACTTTAATGTGTCCGAAGCAGAATACTTAAATTATGCCCTTAGCGGCAGTTCCGAAGATAGAGTAGGAGTAGAGTTGCTGATGGCCAATAACCAAAAATTTGATCAAGAAGGAATAGTAGAAACTATAGAAGGGGAATTCAATAATGAGACAGGTAATATAGCTTTTAGAGCAACCTTTCCCAATCCTAAAGGCATTTTACGCCATGGAGAAACGGGAAATGTCTTAATGAAAATGTCCCTTAATGATGTGCTTATCATTCCCCAAAAAGCAACCTTTGAAGTTCTTGACAAAAAGTATGTTTTTGTACTTGATGAAAACAATGTAGTTCATCAAAAAGAAGTTACGGTTAGTTCCGAATTGCCGCATCTATTTGTTGTGCAAGAGGGATTGTCTAAAAACGATAAAGTACTGCTCGAAGGTATTCGGTTGGTAAAGGAAGGTAGTCATGTAGAGCCAGATTTCATGGCGCCTAAGAAACAATTGGCGCTTCTTGATCTCTATGCAGAGTAATATCCAACCTTAAATACCAAAAAATTATGTTCAGTAGATTTATAAAACGGCCAGTTCTGGCTATTGTAATTTCGGTAATTATCGTTTTTGTGGGGCTCTTGTCCATTAAACAATTGCCTATATCACAGTTTCCACAAATTGCTCCTACAACAGTTAATATATTCATAGCGTACCCAGGGGCAAGTGCGGATGTATTAGTAAAGTCCACCTTAATACCTATAGAAACGGCAATCAACGGGGTGCAGGACATGCGCTATATTGCATCTGACGCCACTAGTGCCGGAGAGGGTACCTTGCGTATCATATTTGAACCTGGCACGGACCCAAACGAAGCGGTGGTAAGGGTGAAGACCCGGGTGGATCAGGTAATGCCTCTGTTGCCACCATTGGTTCAGCGAGAGGGGGTTATTATTACCCCTGTTCAACCTAGTATGTTAATGTACGTGAATCTTTTTAGTAGCTCTAAAAAGAACGATGAAAAGTTCCTATACAATTATGCGTACACCAAAATAGTACCGGAGCTTCAACGTATAACAGGGGTTGCCAGTGCCAAAATATTGGGTAGTAGAAAATATGCTATGCGAGTTTGGTTAAAACCTGATCGTATGCGGGCTTACAATATTTCCGCAGAAGAAGTCCTTGAGGCTATGGACGAGCAAAGTGTTATTGCAAGACCGGGTCGTTTGGGGCGTAGTTCAGGTAAAAAATCTCAGGCCTTAGAGTATGTACTCACTTATGAAGGTAGGTATAATGAGGCGGATCAGTATAAAGATATCATTATAAAGGCCAATGAAGAGGGGGAGATACTTACTTTAAAAGATATTGCAGATGTAGAATTGGGGAGTGAGTTTTTTGATATTTACTCTAATTTGGATGGAAAACCATCTGCATCGGTAGTACTCAAGCAAACCTTTGGAAGTAATGCGAGTGATGTAATCGATTCGGTAAAGGATAAGTTAAAAGAGCTTAAAGAAAATCTACCACCGGGCATCGACTATCAAATAAGTTATGATGTTTCCAATTTTTTGGATGCCTCAATAGAACAAGTTGTTCACACCTTACGCGATGCCTTTATCTTAGTGGCCATTGTAGTCTTTCTCTTCTTGGGCGATTGGCGTTCAACCCTCATTCCTATCATTGCCGTACCGGTTTCCTTAATCGGAGCTTTTTTTGTTATGCAACTTTTTGGCCTGTCCATCAACTTAATTACTCTGTTTGCCTTGGTTTTAGCTATTGGTATTGTGGTAGATGATGCTATTGTTGTGGTTGAAGCCGTCCATGCTAAGATGGAAGAAGAACATCTAAATCCTTATCAGGCGGTTAAGCAGGTGATAGGTGAAATTGGTGGGGCTATTATTGCCATTACTATGGTAATGGTATCCGTATTCGTTCCTATTTCTTTTATGACCGGACCTGTAGGGGTGTTTTACCGCCAATTTAGTATTACTATGGCGGGCTCCATTATCATCTCGGCCATTGTTGCACTTACTCTCACCCCGGTATTGTGTGCCATGATTTTGAAGAATAACCATGGTGTGCCAAGAAAAAAATCAATTGTTGATCGGTTTATAGATTGGTTCAATAGAGGTTTTGAAAAGCTCACGGGCAGATATGTGAATGTGCTTAAGTACATAGTGAATAGGCGTGTGGTTACTTTTGGAATTTTGATAGCCTTCTGTGTAGGTATATTCTTTACGAATGAGACTTTACCTGCTGGTTTTATTCCTAATGAGGATCAAGGAACTATATATGCTATTATTCAAACGCCACCTGGGGCAACTTTAGAGCGTACTAATGAAGTGGCTCATAAACTTCAGGCCTTATGTGAAGAAATGGATGCGGTGGAATCAGTTTCATCATTAGCTGGTTATGAGATTATGACAGAAGGTCGTGGTTCTAATGCGGGTACCTGTCTTATCAACTTAAAACCATGGTCTGAGCGGCATGAGTCTGTACATGAGGTAATGGAAGAACTTGAGGAAGAAAGCAAAGATTTGGGGGCCGTTATTGAATTTTTTGAACCACCAGCAGTACCTGGTTTTGGTTCGTCAGGTGGTTTTTCTATGCGTCTTTTGGATAAAACGGATAACACGGATTACCATGAATTTGAAAGAATAAACAATGAATTTATGGATGCCCTTAGTAAGAGAGAAGAACTTACCGGTCTCTTTACTTTTTTTGCGGCCAATTATCCTCAGTATGAATTAGTCGTAGATAACAAGGCGGCAATGCAAAAAGGGGTGTCCATAGGTAAAGCTATGGAAAATCTGAATATTTTAATTGGTAGTACCTATGAACAGGGCTTTATAAAATATGGACGCTTCTTTAAAGTGTATACACAAGCTGCCCCGGAATATAGACGTATGCCATCTGACCTTGAACAACTTTTTGTGAAAAATGAAAAAGGGGAGATGGTGTCTTATTCGTCATTTATGAAACTTGAAAAGCGTTTAGGGCCAAATGAAATTACGCGTTATAATCTTTATAATTCCGCAGCTATTAGAGGTTTGCCTGCGCCAGGTTTCACAAGTGGAGATGCCATTAAGGCTATTCGTGAAGTAGCGGAAGAGAGTTTGCCAAATGGTTTTGATATTGCTTGGGAAGGTCTTTCATATGACGAAGCGGGCAGAGGTAACGGATCAATTTACATATTTATAGTGGTGCTGATTTTTGTTTATTTGGTCTTGGCAGCTCAATATGAGAGTTTTTTATTGCCATTAGCAGTTATTTTATCGCTTCCCGTGGGTATTTTCGGGTCTTTTTTACTCCTGAAAGCTATGGGATTAGCTAACGATGTTTATGCTCAAATCGGTTTGATCATGCTAGTTGGTCTGTTAGGTAAAAATGCGGTATTGATCGTAGAATTTGCGGTTCAGAAAAAGCGGGAAGGAGCAACTATACTGGATGCGGCTATTGAAGGTGCAAAAATGCGTTTCAGACCTATTTTAATGACATCATTTGCCTTTGTAGCAGGTTTGATTCCACTTGTTGTAGCAACTGGTGCCGGAGCTATAGGAAACCGTACCATAGGTGGGTCGGCAATGGGAGGTATGCTATTGGGTACATTGTTAGGCGTTCTTGTGATTCCTGGGTTGTACTATGTTTTTGCAAAAATGGCAGATGGCCGTTCACTTATTAGAGATGAAAATAGCGAGCCTTTTACAGAAGGTTTGGTCAGAACTTCGGAAGAGGAAAGTGTTACTCAAGAGCAAGTGAGTCAACTACGTAGAATGTTAAAGAAAATCCTATCACGAAAGAAAAATCCAAAAAATTAAAAGATGATGAGACATATTAAGACTTTGGTCTCCATTTGTGTGGTTCTGGTACTGCATTCTTGTGCGCCTACCAAAACGGTGCGCGAAGCTAATGCTTCCGTGCCAGAGCAGTACTCAGGGGAGATGAATGATACGGTAAGTGCCGCCACGGTAAAGTGGAAAGATTATTTTAAGGATGATAATTTGAACTCCCTTATTGAAATTGCGCTTCAAAACAATCAGGAGTTGAATATTGTGTTGCAAGAAATTGCGATTGCTAAAAGTGAGGTAAGGGAGAAGAAAGGGGAGTACCTTCCTTTTGTTGGCTTGCGAGCAGGTGCTGGATTGGAAAAAGTTGGTAGATATACCAGTCAAGGCGCGAACGATGCCAATACGGACATACGGCCTGGAGAAGAATTTCCTGAGCCGTTGGGTGATTTTCTAGTTGCGGCCGAAATAGATTGGGAAGTTGATATTTGGCATAAATTGAGGAATGCTAAAAAAGCAGCGGTTACCCGGTATCTGTCTTCTATTGAAGGCCGAAATTTTATGGTTACCAATCTAATTTCTGAGATAGCCAATTCATACTATGAATTGCTGGCTTTGGACAATGAACTGGCTATTGTTAAGCAAAATATTGATATTCAGAGCAATGCTTTAGAAATTGTAAAGCTTCAAAAAGCTGCTGCCAAAGTAAATGAGTTGGCGGTAAAAAAGTTTGAAGCTGAAGTTTTTCATACCAAAAGTTTGCAGTTTGAAATACAACAGAAAGTTGTTCAGACGGAGAATAAAATTAACTTTTTGCTCGGTCGTTACCCACAACATGTTGAACGGGACCATAAAGGTTTTGAGGATTTAGTTCCGGAGACTGTGCATTTGGGTCTGCCTTCTCAGTTATTGGCTAATCGCCCTGACATCAAAGAGGCGGAACTTGATTTGGTAGCTGCAAAATTAGACGTAAAAGTAGCGAAGGCACGTTTCTATCCTTCTTTGGGTATTTCCGCAGATATAGGATTTCAGTCTTTCAACACCAAATATTTATTAGAAACCCCTGAATCTTTGCTTTATTCGGTAATTGGTGATTTGACCGCTCCCTTGATCAATAGAAATGCGATTAAAGCGGCGTATTATGGCGCTAGTGCCAAGCAATTACAGGCAGTTTACAATTATGAGCAGACTATTTTGAATGCTTATGTTGAGGTAGCTAATCAATTAGCGAAAATAGATAACTTGGAAAAGAGTTATGATCTAAGGTCACGAGAGGTTGATGCGCTAACGGCTTCGATTGATATTTCAAACCGACTGTTTAAATCAGCTAGAGCAGATTATATGGAAGTTTTACTAACGCAACGTGATGCCCTAGAAGCAAAAGTTGAGCTTATAGAAACCAAACAAAAGCAGATGAGTGCTGTGGTTAATGTATACCGAGCCCTAGGTGGAGGTTGGAATTAACGTTTAGAATTCCCTACTTATTTTACCTGTAAAAGCCATTTCACATAATTGTGAAATGGCTTTTTTTTATTCTTCGTGATTAGAAAAAATAATTCAGCAGGGCTATCGTACTCCGTGTACATTCATTTCTAAAATATAAGCAGAATCCATAGCGGTAATAAAAAGTGTTTTCTGATCGGCCCCACCAAAGGTTACATTGGCAGTCCAATTTTCGGGAACATCTATATGTTCTATTTGTTCCCCTTTGGTGTTAAAAACAGTAACACCCTTACCCGTTAAATATACATTACCAAGATTATCCAACGTCATGCCATCAGAACCCATATCCGTAAACAACTTTTTGTTAGATAGGTTTCCATTAGCATCAACAGTATAAACAAAAGTCTTTTTAGCTCCTATATCGGAAATGTAAAGTTTTTTGCCATCGGGCGAGCCAATAATGCCATTGGGTTGTTCAAAATCCTCTGCAACTATCTTTGGAATAGAGCTTCCTTTTGAGAGGTAGTATACCCTGCGGGCAGATTGTTCTGGTTCTGAATGTTCCCACCAAGGTCTTTTGTAGAATGGATCGGTAAAATAAATACCACCAGCTAAATCTACCCAAAGGTCATTGGGTCCATTCAGTTTTTTTTCTTCATAATCGTCTATTAAAACGGTTACTTTTTTATCGGGAGCAATGCTCCACAGTTCATTTTTTTCATCTGCAGCTGCCAGAAGGTTGCCATCATGGTCAAAATAGAGTCCGTTGGCACGTCCAGACGGCTTCATGTAGTCAGAAACTGTATTGGTGGCCGCATCCCATTTTACGATACGGTCATTAGGTTGGTCCGTAAAATAGATATCGCCATTTTTGTCTACAGCAGGGCCTTCCGTAAACTCATATTCGTCTGAAACCAAAATTAGTTTAGCATCTTTTGCAATAATTTCTTTGGAAATATTCTGTTGAGATTTACATGAAGAAAGTCCGAGAAAAATAATTGCTGATAAGAGAAAGGGGAGTTGATTTTTTTTCATGTTTATAAGGTCTTAAGGAAGTTCATGTTATGTTTCATACTTTCCATAGGCGTACTGGCATACTCCTCTTGCTCTATAAAAATATGTTTTACACCAGAGTCTGATTTGTGCTTCATCATCATAGCTATATCCAGACCTCCTTTACCAAATTCAGTACTTACTTTTTCGTGCATATTCATATCTTTTAAATGCCACAAAGGAAAACGTTTAGGGTATTTTTTAAAATAATGTAATGGGTCTTTTTCGGCAACAACCACCCATCCTAAATCCAGCTCCATGTGTACAAGGTCTGGGTCCGTATTGTCCATAAGAACATCATAAAGTACTTCGCCTTTATCAGATTCAAATTCGTATTCATGGTTGTGATACCCGAATTTCAATCCTAACTTTTTACAAGATTCCCCAGCCTTATTAAATGCCTCGGCCACTTTTTTATAATTAGCAATGTTCTGACCTTTGCTTGGAAGGGAAGAACAAATAATATATTCTTGACCAGATTCTACCGCTTGGCGCATGGTGTTTTCAAAATCTTTGTCTAAAGCCACATGCCCGCTACAGAGTTCCATACCCAAACTATCACAAGTTTCTTTCATTTCTTTTGGAGAGAGACCGTAATAGAGACCTTCTTTACTACGAGCCGATTCTATTTTTTTAATGTCGATAGAAGCAATTTGTTCTAAAGTGCCTTTAGCATCTTTTGCCATTTCATCGCGAAAGGAGTAGAGCTGGACTCCATATTTTTCGTTGGGAGCAACGGCAAAACTCATGGAAGGTATTAACAAGGTTCCAGCAGCAGCTAAACCTGACTTTTTTAAGAAATTTCTTCTGTTTGTGTGAATCATAATTAGGTATAGGTAAGTCTTAGTAATGACTTCTAAAATACTCTAAATTTTCGACACGTTAAAAGAAGGGTCTTTGTACTTTTACGCAAATTTTTCAGGTATGAATACAAGACAGCAAAAACTAGAGGCATTTGACCGTTTATTGACCATTATGGATGAACTGCGAGAGCAGTGCCCATGGGACAAAAAACAGACCATGCAGACTTTGCGCCACCTGACTATTGAGGAGACGTACGAACTTGGCGATGCTATTCTTGAAGATGATTTGGAAGAAGTTAAAAAGGAGCTTGGTGATGTATTGCTCCATATTGTCTTTTACTCAAAAATAGGTAGTGAGACCAATGATTTTGATATAGCCGATGTCTGTAATGAAATATGTGAAAAATTAATAAACCGTCACCCTCATATTTATGGTGATGTAAAAGTAACCAGTGAAGAAGATGTAAAACGAAACTGGGAAAACATAAAACTCAAAGAAGGTAAGGGTAAAACAAGTGTTTTAGAAGGTGTACCCAAAGGTTTGCCGGCATTGGTCAAAGCAAGCCGAATTCAAGAAAAGGTTGCTGGTGTAGGTTTTGATTGGGAGAAGCCGGAACAGGTTTGGGAAAAGGTGCAGGAAGAACTTATTGAATTTCGGGAAGAAGTGAAGTTGGAGGACCAAGACAAGATGGAAGCTGAATTTGGGGATGTTATGTTTGCTATGGTTAATTACGCCCGTTTTCTAAAAATAAGTCCGGAAAATGCGTTAGAGCGTACCAATAAAAAATTCATTGGCCGTTTTCAGTATTTAGAGTCTAAAGCCAAGGAAATGGGAAAAGAACTCAAAGAAATGACCTTGGCCGAAATGGATATATTTTGGGATGAAGCCAAATTGTCCGAATAATTAGGCTAAAAGCAATGCGGAGAGAGGTGGTTACTCCATTTGCTCTATAAATTTCATTAAATACGTCAGTTTTGTTTCAGCAATACACTAAAGAATTTAAGTATAACATAAAACTTTCAGTACCTGTAATATTGGGTATGTTGGGGCATACGTTTGTACAATTGGCCGATAATATTATGGTTGGGCAGTTAGGTACGGCAGAACTAGCAGCAGTTTCTCTAGGAAATAGTTTTGTGTTCGTGGCCATGTCCTTGGGTATTGGTTTCTCAACAGCTATAACCCCATTAGTTGCTGAGGCAGATGGTGCGGGTAACAAGTCAGATGCAAAAAGTGCCCTAAAGCATGGTTTGGTTTTATGTACTGTTTTAGGTCTGTTTCTATTTGGGGTAATATTTATAGCGAAACCTTTAATGTACTCTATGCGCCAGTCTGAAGAAGTGGTGGCATTGGCTATACCGTATTTAGATTTAGTGGCTTTTTCATTGGTACCTCTAATTATTTTTCAGGCATTTAAGCAATTTTCTGAGGGTCTATCCCAAACCACATATCCCATGTACGCTACCATTATGGCCAATGTGGTAAATATAACCATCAATTATCTGTTGATATTCGGTTCTTTCGGTTTTCCTGAAATGGGTATTGTAGGGGCTGCTATCGGGACCTTGGTTTCACGAATTTTAATGGTAGCTTATATCTGGTACTTGCTCAAAAGCAAAAAGAAATTTCACGATTATGTAACCGGGTTCGATTTCAAAACCATCGAAAAAAAGGTAATCAAAAAAATTGTAGACCTTGGTTTTCCATCGGCTTTACAAATGTTTTTTGAGGTAGCTATTTTCACGGCGGCAATATGGTTGAGTGGTGTACTTGGAAAGAATGCTCAAGCTGCCAATCAGATCGCCCTTAATTTGAGTAGTATGACCTTTATGTTTGGAATGGGATTGGGTATTGCAGCCATGATTCGGGTAGGAAACCAAAAAGGTTTACGGAACTTTGTGGATCTACGTCGTATTGGGCTATCTATATTTTTGTTGACATTTTTGTTGGAAGTATTTTTTGCAGCTTTATTTTTATTGGGTAGGCATTGGTTTCCAACCATATATTTAGATTTGGATGATGTAATGAATTTTGCGGACAATACCGAAGTAGTTGCCTTGGCGGCGGAGCTTCTTTTGGTAGCTGCCTTCTTTCAAATATCCGATGGGGTACAGGTGGTGGTTCTAGGTGCGTTACGGGGATTGCAGGACGTGAAAATTCCAACACTTATAACCTTTATAGCTTATTGGGCCATTGGTTTTCCGGTGAGTTATTACTTGGGTTTGCACACGCATTTAGGAAGCACTGGTATATGGATAGGTTTACTGACCGGACTTAGTGCATCGGCGGTTATGTTGTATATTCGCTTTAATTATTTGACCAAAAAGTTAATAGTAAATTCATAAAATGGAATTCCCAAAATTTTTGTTAGGTGATAATACGGATTATCCCACAGCTATATTTGTGGTACATACTGAGTACCCAAGGTTTATAATCAATCTAGAGAATGATGAGGTAGAGTGGTTAGAGGATTTTTCCACAGAAGATGAAAAGGAATTGGAATCTGAAGCGGAGAGCCTTATAGAGCAAGCTGGCGAGTTTTATGACCGTGAGGTGGCCCGATACGAAGAATAACTTAGGAATATGTGGCAAGAACTTATTCAACAAGATAAGGAACTCTTTCTTTTTTTAAACAACTTAGGAACCTCAAACTGGGATGGTTTTTGGTTGTTTATTTCGGACAAGTTTAGTGCTATACCCTTGTATGCTGTGCTTTTGTTCTTGGCGTATAAAACATACGGTGTTAAAAAGACCTTGGTTCTTTTAGTCACTGTTGCTTTGCTCATTGTGGTTACCGATCAGTTAGGTAATTTCTTTAAATATGGGGTTCAACGTTTACGACCATGCCATGACCCTAGTTTGGATGGGATGGTAAGATTGGTGAAATCTTCTTGTGGAGGTAAATTCGGTTATTTTTCCGCTCATGCTGCAAATAGTTTTGCGGTAGCCTTTTTCTTCACTTTATTACTGAAGTACAAATATGCTTATCTAGGTGTTTTCTTGATGTTTTGGGCCATTTTGGTAGCTTATAGTAGAATTTATTTGGGGGTCCATTTTCCGTTGGATGTACTGACGGGTGCCGTAATAGGGCTGTTTTTTAGTTGGTTATTTTCAAAGTTGTATATATTTGCAATCGAGAAATATCTGTATGATATCGAACCTTAGATATTGGTCCTTATTGGTGCTGATTGTTCTGGTCTACATAGCCGGAATGTTTGTCACCCTCTTTGAATCAGATTCCGCTCAATTTGCCGTAATGGCAATGAGAATGGTACAAGAGAATGACTTCCTAAATCTCATAAAAGGTGGCGCACAATACTTAGATAAACCACACTTGCACTTTTGGCTGGCTGCTTTTTCCTTTAAACTTTTTGGATTAGTTGATTGGGCCTATAGAATACCCGCCGTACTCGTTACTTTATTAGGCGCCTACAGTTGCTACGGACTGGGAAAGCTACTTTACAACACCAATACGGGGAAATTGGCCGCTATTATCTTCATGACGGCACAGACTATAATATTATCAGTAATAGACGTTAGGACCGATGCTGTCCTTACTGCATTTACAATTTTATCTATCTGGCAATTTGCTACGTACATTGAAAAGCGAACTTTAATTTCAATTGTTATGGGTGGTTTGGCGGCAGGATTGGCATTTTCGTCAAAAGGACAGATTGCCCTTTTTGTTATTGGTGTCGCTATTATTTGTCATCTGAGCTATACGCGAAAATGGGAGAGTGTTCTTAGTTGGAAGGTATTAGTAGGTCTTGCTTTTTTTGGTATTGCCAGTGCACCAATGCTTTATGCCTATTATCATCAGTTCGATTTACATCCGGAGAAGGTTATTCGCGGAACTGCCAATCGTAGTGGTATTCTTTTTATTTTCTGGGAGCAGAGCTTAGAGCGTACAGGTGGAGCAATGGGGGAGACGTCTAAAGATTATTTTTTCTTTTTTCATACCTTTTTATGGGTTTTTATACCGTGGACCATTCCTGCCCTTTTTGCTATTGGTTCTCGTATCAGGAATTTATTCAAATTAAAATTGAGCTATAATCCTAAATTTGAATTCTTAACTTTAGGTACTATCGTTATCTTTTTTGCGGTAGCTAGTTTTTCACAATTTAAGTTGCCTCATTACTTAAATATAGTCATCCCATTATTTGCAGTACTTACGGCATCCTATATAAATGATTTGATCAGGTTTGATAAAAGGAAGACCTTGAAGATACTTTTGGGATCACAGTATTTTGTTCTTAGTATTGTCTTTACGGCCATCTTGTTCATTTGCTTTTATGTATTTAAGTTCGAGAGTCTTTTAGCTTCGGTTCTTTTGATGATTTTACTGATGGTCATCATTTATTTTTGTTTGAAAAGAGAAGCTCGTTTTTTACGGATTATAACCATATCGGTCTATAGTTCTTTACTTTTAAATTCGGTATTGAACCTTCATTTTTATCCCAAACTTCTGGATTATCAAGCAGGTTCTAGTATGGCAAAAGTAGTATCGGAAGAGAAAATACCCGTAGACCAAATTTACCGTATATCCGATTTCAACACATGGGCATTGGATTTTTATAACCGCCAACCAGTAAAGCATATTTCAATAAAGGCAATAGAAAAAAAGAAAGAGGTTTGGCTTTACGTAAATGATAAAGATTTAAGGAGAGTACAAGAAGCAGGGCTTGATTGGGATCAGCAGTTTACCGAAAACGACTATCACGTTTCAATGCTGAGTAAAGACTTTTTGAACCCGTCTACCCGTAAGAGATCATTGAAAAAAATGTATTTGATTCATCTTCATTGATTTTAAATTGGGATTTACGGAAATCAATCTATGATTTTATTCCCAATAGAAACGTTTTTAATTCTATAAGGGCGTTTATTCTGAGATTCGTAGTAGGTCCTGATCAATAGCTCCATAACTATTCCTATGGTGAACAATTGAATTCCCGCCAATATAAACATCATACCAAATGTCAATAGCGGTCTAGAACCAATATCTTCCCCTAATCCGAACTTTACAACCAATAAATGTATGTTGATAAAGATGCCAATTAACACAAGAACAAAACCAAAAATACCGAAGAAGTGAATAGGTCTTTGAAAATATTTTCTAATAAAGAGCAGCAGCATAATATCTGCCACAACCTTGAAAATGCGTTCTAGGCCATATTTGGAAGTCCCTGCATGTCTTGCGTGATGTTTTACCGGTATTTGTTTTATGCGGGCTCCTTCAAAATGAGCTAATAAGGTAATGAACCTATGCATTTCTCCATACAGGTTCAACTCTTTCGCTGTTTCTTTCGTGAAAATTTTTAAGGCGCAACCGTTATCTTTTATATCTAATTTAGCTGTACGACGTATTAAAGCGTTAGCTATTTTGGAAGGAATTTTTTTAACGAACGAATCTTTTCTTTCTGCCCTAATACCAGTAACAACGTCATAATTTTTATTTACTACATACTTTAGCATTCCAGGAATATCACTTGGGTCGTTTTGCATATCGCCATCCATCGTAATGATATATTCACCTTGTGCATAGTCAATACCTGCTGCTAGAGCCAAACTTTGACCATAATTACGTTTAAGGCTAATTAGATGAACTTTCTCATCTTTCATGTTTTTGATAATTTTCCGGGTTCCATCAAAGGAAAAATCATCTACGTAAATAATCTGGTAATTATAGCCAGATAGGCTCTCGTGTATTTTCTCGGTGAGTAGAACAACATTCTCCGATTCATTAAAGACCGGTATAACAATAGATAGAAGGGATGTGGTAACTAAATCCATCAGATAAAAAGAAGTTTAACACGCAAATTAAGCTAATTATTTAAGAGCGAGTTTTAAAAAGTGTTATCAATTGGTCTGCAGCGTAAAATGGGGAGATTTCTTTTGAGACAACTTTGCTGACATAATCCTCCATTTTTTCGGCCATTAGGGAATCTTTAAAGAAATCTGCCTTAAGTTGTTCCTCAATAGCTTCAAATAGCCAGTTCTTGTTTTGTAGTTTTCGCTTTTTATCAAAATAGCCCGTGGCTCTAGTTTTATCAACATAATTACTAATGATGTTCCAGACTTCTACAATACCGGTATTCTCGGTTGAAGAACAGGAAGAGACTTTTGGTCTCCATCCGTTTTCTTTTGGAGGGTATAATTGTAGAGCATTTTCAAATTCGCTTTTGGCAATTTTTGCTTTGGTCAGGTTATCTCCATCCGCTTTGTTAATGACTATAGCATCAGCCATCTCAATGATACCTCTTTTTATACCTTGTAGTTCATCACCTGCACCTGCTAATTTTAAAAGTAGAAAGAAGTCTACCATGCCGTGAACGGTAGTCTCATTTTGTCCGACACCCACGGTTTCTACTAATATAATAGTAAAGCCCGCTGCTTCGCACAGAATAATTGATTCTCTCGTTTTACGAGTTACGCCGCCCAATGACAATCCGGACGGGGATGGCCGTATAAAGGCATTTGGGTCTTTTGATAATACTTCCATACGGGTTTTATCACCCAAAATACTGCCTCTGCTTTGGCTACTTGTAGGGTCTACCGTAAGTACGGCTACCTTATTTCCTTGTGAAGTTAGCAGTTGGCCAAATGTTTCTATAAAGGTACTTTTACCAACACCTGGCACGCCGGTTACACCAATGCGAATGCTCTTTGCCTGTTGCTTTAAACATTGGGTTACGATATTGTTGGCTTCTTCAAAATGTTTTCTATGATTGCTTTCAACTAAAGTAATTGCCCGGCCAAGTGCGGTTTTATCACCTTTACAGAGAGCTTCAACCAGTTTGGTTGTGTCAACGGTATTCTTTCTTTTTTTTTGATTTCAGAAATACCCTTTGGATCTGTGTTTTTATTGTTCTCCAAATTTACTTGCTAATGGGTACTTTAACCCTTGTTCTGTCCCATGAAATACGCATGTAGAGTTCTTTCTGTTGGTCAAAATCGATAGTGAAATTCTCTACAGTTTCTGCAATTTGCTCAGTAGGTATTTCAATTTCAACTACATCCTCTTCTAAAACCCGAGTAGTTTCTTTACCTCCACTTAGAATAGTTACGCCCCATTCCGGTATGTTTTTATTAAATATGACGGACCAACTTTGCCGGCTTGGTCTAGTCCATAAAGAATATGTGCCCGCAGGAAGATTTTTACCTGCTATTTTTATATCGTTAGCTGTAGAGAACGTTGTGGGTTCATTTGCACCTGTTCGCCAAACGGCATCATAAGGTACTAGTTCACCAAATATTACCCTATCTTTTTTTGATGGGCTGGAATAGGTTACCGATAAATCCATTCCATTTTTTGTATACACTACTGTTGTTTCAGGACTATGTTTTTTTGTTTGAGTACGCATATAGGGGCTAAGTACAAAGAAGAACAAAAGACTTAGTACTGCTAATACAATAAGAATCCATTTTAAAACTTTCATTATAGCGCTATTGGTTACTCTAAGTTACGAATTAGGTGTGTAATCCATAGTTTTTTTAACCGTAAAGATGCTTTTCACATTAATTTAATAATCCATTTTATTTTTTCACAATTGCATAGCTTAACTTCATGGGGTAATCATAAACTTATACGTAATGAAAACTATTTTTAAAACGGAAGCAACGAATACAGGAGGTAGGGCAGGTCATGTAAAAAGTGACGATGGTGCCGTAGATTTGGATATTAAGATGCCCGGTGCAGACGGAAAAACAGATGGTAAATCTACCAACCCGGAACAACTTTTTGCAGCTGCTTACTCAACTTGTTTTGCAGGGGCTTTACAAGCGGTTGCAAAAGAGCATGGTGTTGATGATTTAGGTGATTTTAGTGTTACAGCTATTATTGGTTTTAATAAGGACGAAGATGGCTTTTTTATAGATGCTACGTTAGATTGCCTATTACCCACTGTAGATAAGCAAAAAGGAGAAGACCTAATTAATGCGGCTCACGAAATATGTCCTTACAGTAAGGCCACGAGAGATAATATTACCGTAGAACTAAATTTGATGATAGAGGCATAATAAGTGTTTCAGAAATTTTATGCCCTAATAAGTCTAGGCTTATTAGGGATTTTTTTATGCTATGAAACCGAAAAGTGATACTTTGATATATTACTATATTTCTCACCTGGTTTTAATACCGAACTAGGAAATTTTGGTTGATTAGGGGCATCGGGAAAATTTTGTGTTTCAAAACAAATTCCAGGAAATTCAGGCGGAGTATACACAACTAGTGCAGGTTGATTCGTTTGCACAGTCATAGTGATTCCTGACCTTTTGGACTTAACCCTAGCTGCCAAATTTGTTTTAGGGTGAATGGCAAACGGTACATCTAACGGTGTGTTTCCAATGGGTCTTTCCTCTAAAAAATTATAAGGAGTTCCCTTTACCGATACAAAATTCCCAGTAGGCAAGAGGTCTTTTCCGCTTTCGGTAAAATGAGTGCAGTTCATTTGCAATAAATAATCGGCTATCCCATCCCCATAGTCTAATTTAAAATAAGAGTGGTTGGTAAGGTTTACAACCGTTGTACGATCGGTTTCTGCTTTATGAGCAATAATCAAAGAATTGTCCGCTATTTTATAGGTGACTGTTACCTTTAGATTTCCAGGGTAACCTTCTTCTAAGTGCTTACTGAGATACGATAATTTTACGTAAGGTTCAGGTCCGTTGTTCACTTCTTCAAATTTCCATGTTTTTTTAGCGAAACCCTGTTTTCCTCCATGCAAATGAACACCGTTTACATTATGCAACGGGTATTTTTCTTGGTCTAAAACAAAACCACCTTTAGATATTCGTCCAGCATATCTACCAACACAAGCTCCTAGACACTTTTTGTCATTTTTATAAGCACTAGGGTAGTTATTGCCGACTACTACATTCGTGTAGTTTCCGTCTTTGCCTTTAACTAACAATTTTTGGATTACAGCACCGTAGTCTAGGACAATTAGGATTATGTTTTCGGTTTGTATTGTAACTTGTTTCAAATGTATCTAATTAAAATCTTTGCAAAATTATGCGTTTTTTGTAACACAAGAGTATTCTTTCGCTCTTATAATAGAATAGGTCTAAAACAAACAACGAAATTTATAAATGTTATAGGTTAACGCAGTAGAACAATGTAAAAATAAGAATAGAAATGGACAGCTGAAACTATAGTTACAATACTTTGAGAATATGTTCTGTGTTGTTATTGCTATATGAAACCAGCAATGATGCGGTAGATAGTTTATAGTGAGTTGTGTAAATAATATGATAAACTATTTCAAAAAAAAACAGCCCCTTTGAGACTGCTTAAGTTTTAGAATAATTTGTATTAAACTGTACATGTATTAATGAGAATCTTCCTTTAAGAAATCTTGAAAATTTTCTTTAAAACGATTTAATCTCGGAACTGACACATTTGTGATGTAAGAGTTATCAGGGTGTTTACGCTCATAATCTTGGTGATAGTCTTCCGCATCATAAAACTTACTGAATTCGGTTACTTCCGTTGTAATTGGAGCGCCATCATAAACATTTTGATCTTCTAGTGCTTTTATATAACTTTCAATAATAATTTTTTCATTATCATTTTTGTAGAATGCCACAGACCTGTACTGCGCTCCCCGATCAGGTCCTTGTCTATTTAAGGTTGTAGGATCGTGTGAGCCAAAAAAGACCTGTACTAGAGCAGTAAATGAAATGATCTTTGGGTCGTAATAAACTTTAACAGCCTCAGCATGGCTTGTCATACCTCCACCAACTTGTTCATACGTTGGGTTTTTTTCAGTACCACCCGAATAACCTGAAACTACTTCTTTAACGCCTTTTACACTTTCAAAAATAGCCTCTACACACCAAAAACAACCACTAGCAAAATAAGCAGTTTCAAATTTTTCTAAATCCTGATCTGTTAGCTTAGATATCGGTTTACTACTTTGTGGTTCCTGAATGGAGGTTTTCTTTTCAACATGAGATTGGCAAGAGGTGCCTATGAAAAGAGATATAGTAACAAGTACGGTTCTAAATATCATTCTATTAATTTTAAAATATTAGTACAACTTATATACGATTCCTTACTAGCAAAGGTTCAAAAAAAATAGGTCTTCAGAGAATATTCTCTGAAGACCTATTACATTTAGATTTAAGCTTTTTATTTTACGAACCTATAGTTCCAGTTCCAAAAACTTCTATAGCTGATATTTTTGGTTTGTTAACCGTAGCCTCTAAACTAATTGTTAATTCACCGTCTGTAACTTCTATATCATACATACGGCTTCCTGCTGATAAAGCTCCATGCTCTTTATAGAGGTCATATCCTGTAAAGATTGCTGTATCTTCCATGGAGATATTGAAGATTCTCCGTCCTGTGCCGTCTTCTTCGCCTAATCCTTCAGGATTCTGAACGCCCCAATATACTTCAGCGAAATAAAGTTTGACCGTATAAGTACCATCTGTAACAGGAATTTTATATGAAAAAGGGCCCTTGATATCTGTATTGTCGGTTATTCTTTCTGTTATATAAAGTTCGGGTGTATCAGTGTTTGTTATTGATGTAACCTCAACATTAGGGTTGCTGTAAGCCTCAGTAGGACCATCAAAATATTGATCTTCTAAGAAAGTTACATCTCCAAAAGTCACTTCTGGGCCGCCACAATTTATTCTAAGTAGGGTAGGACCCGCCGGTTCCGTTGATTGCGCCGCCTCTTGAGCAGGGTTGGATTCGTCAGGATTGAAAGTTATTTCGACCGTACTGGTAATATCTACGTCATCTAATTTTCCGGATACAACTATAGTTTCTTCGACAGTTCCACTTACGGTTGCAGTGTAAGTTCCGTCAGCGTTGTCTGTAACGTTGGATACAGTTGCTGATCCAGTTGCTGATAAGGCCACTACGCCACCACTCACAGTTAATCGTTTTCCATCTGCATCTGCTAATTGAACAGTTACTGTAGAAGTGCTAATTCCATTAGTGTGAGAAGCTGCTGTTGCATCTAGAATTGTATTCTCGTTGGTCGGGTCAGCAACGGGTGCTGGTTCTGGTTCTGGCTCCGGGTCTGGATCAGGTTTTTGTTCTGTGTCGGTTCCTCCGTCATCACTGCTACAAGCTACCGGTACCATTACAAACGATACAAATAACATTGAAAACAGAAAGAATCTTGTAATTAAATTACGTCTCATAATTCAGTGATTTTAAATTAATCTATTTTCTTTTTCAAAAGAGGGTGCAAATTATTCATTTAAGAGTATCGCTCCAATAATATTAACTAATAATCGATAAAAATCAATTCATGATCGTTGGTTGATCACCAATAGATGTAAGTAAAGTATCACATATGTTGAAAATCAAGGTGTTTCATGGTAGTTTGCTTGTTGCAGGACCAGTATTTAAAAACAGATAGCTACTACAATTAATAGATTGTTGACAGTAACGTCTTTATCATACTGTAAGCTTTTGTTGCTAAGAAAGGATAATACTCTATTAGAAAGTCATAAAAGGTGAAATATCTGGATACGGATGAATAATTGACAGAGAAGGGATGTCTGTTTTTCGGATTAAATACACATTGATTCGGTAAAGTGTTTTTGGTGTAGATTACGTTTACCGATAGTTTTTTACACTTGAACCGAAGTTGTACAGATAACCGAAAATAAGGGGTTTTTCAGCGAATGGAACCTCGGTAGGATGGGGCCTAGGGCGTTTTATTTATATAAACGCCCAAGTCATGAAAACTATCGCAACTTTAATTTTTGTTCTTTTTATCGGAGTAACTGCTCAAGCTCAAACAGCAACCGAAGAGGTTAAGGTTGTTACAATTGAAATGACTATTGTTACCGAAACTTCTAACGAAGAAGTTAGCTTGGAGAACACAATAGAGGTTGCACGTCTATATAAGAGAGATAACGCTAGAGTAACTAAAGCTCTTTCTTTTACTACAAAAAGAAACAAAGCTAAAATGGCTTAATCAATTCGTTTTCCAGACTTTCTTTATTTAAAAACAGTGATGCTGCTTTTAACTTCTCAGGAATAACCTACCTTAAATCTGATAGATAAACTTCACAACGTATTTTCTATTCTTTTCAAATTAATGTTTTAAGTAAAAGTTTTCATCTTTACAAAACTTTCTTGGCCTTACTCAATCTCCCTAAACCTTTTTAGTGGATACACGATATAATTTAGTTTTATATTTTCTTTTTTCTCCATTCCTACTTCAGCATAGTTTTCGGGTTAAAGAAGGTTAGTACATGGTAAATTGAGAAATCACTATAAAGTCAGCGTATTGTATTGGCTGTATTATAATGTTTTTTATAGATTGAGAGAGGCTTCTTTTTCGGATTAAATACACATTGATTCGGTAAAGTGTTTTTGGTGTAGATTACGTTTGCCGATAGTTTTTTACACTTGAACCGAAGTTGTACAGATAACCGAAAATAAGGGGTTTTTCAGCGAATGGAACCTCGGTAGGATGGGGCCTAGGGCGTTTTATTTATATAAACGCCCAAGTCATGAAAACTATCGCAACTTTAATTTTTGTTCTTTTTATCGGAGTAACTGCTCAAGCTCAAACAGCAACCGAAGAGGTTAAGGTTGCTACAATTGAAATGACTATTGTTACCGAAACTTCTACCGAAGAAGTTAGCTTGGAGAACACAATAGAGGTTGCACGTTTATATAAGAGAGATAACGCTAGAGTAACTAAAGCTCTTTCTTTTACTACAAAAAGAAACAAAGCTAAAATGGCTTAATCAATATTTTCTTTAGGAGTATGAAATAGAGTATAAATGCAAAGGACAGATGAACTTATAAGACTTCTTTAAAACCAATGGTTATTCTTAATGTTCGTTGTGCTTCAATTTTATTCTCGTTCAGTATTACATCGTTACAACAAAACTATTCTTTCTTGCTGGCTAAATAGTGAAACTTATTTTTTTGATACTTTTTATATCGGTGCCGCATTTATCGACTAAAATCTTTTTAGATAGTGTGAATGGTTTCTATTTGTTATATCACTTGTCGAGGATAATAGGTGCTTCATCAGAAAATTTTACTGGCAACTAAAATAACTGCTGTTCAGCGATTTATAGTAATGGATAATAGTGCTTTCACGTTATATTTATGGAACCCAAATTATTATTATGAAATCTTTTTTAACCTTACTAGCTGTTTTAAACTTTGGAGCCTATGCTCTAGTTAATACGAAAGTCAATGTTAAAAATTACGTTTCTGAAATGGGTTCTGTTCTGGCTTATAGCTCTTGTGATTTTGCGACTACTAAGAAAGCTGAAATTAATACCAAAAACAGTTTAGTCCGGTTGTATATGTTTAAAGAGAATAGAGTGAGGAAAGCTTTGGCTTTTAATACTCAATTAGATAAGCTGTTATTAGTATAACCCTGAACCAACTGTTATGATACTATTCGTACTTTTAACGATTCTTGCCTTGATTTTTACCCATCTTTTATTATTTCCTAAGACAAAGGGCGTATTACGCTCACTAAAGTTACCTTCAAAAAAAAGAACTTCCTAGATTGGTATGAAGTTTATGCAACACTAGTTATCTGATCTTTAATTTCCTTGAACTTTATAGTATAATGGGTGCCTTTTTGACTTAGGTCTCGCATGATGGAACCATGTAACTGTCTAGATAAGTTGTGTATTAATTTTAGACCAAGAGACTTTGAGTTTTTGTGGGTAATGTCTTCCGAAAATCCTTGGCCATTATCACCTACATTTAAAATAAACTCATTATCTTCTATTTTTCTGAGTTTAATGCTTATCTCTCCTTTATTCTCATCTACAATACCATATTTTAAGGCGTTGGTTACAGTTTCGTTTATCAGTAAACCTAATGGTATGGCGGTGTCTATATTCAACTTTACGTTGGGAATGTCTACGTTTAAGGTAATATTACTGCTGGTCCCTTTTATAGAGCGGACCAAATATTCTGCCAATTCCTGTACGTATGATTTGTATTCAATTTTAGAAAGGTCTTCACGCATATAGAGCATTTCGTGTACGATTGCCATTGTAATCACTCGGTTTTGGCTACTCTTTAAGAGACTTTTTACGTCTTTGTCTACAATACTTCTTGATTGTAGACTTAACAAGCTAGAAACAGTTTGTAAGTTGTTTTTCACTCTGTGATGAACTTCTTTTATAAGTGTTTCTTTTTCCTTTATTTTTTCTTCTAGTTCGTTTTTGGTCTTGTATAAATTGTGGTGGGCATGTAATAAATTTTTTCCAAAAACACCTCCTAGAAGATAAACCGAAAATAAAACGCTAATTAGGGCAAATAAATTCTTTGAAGATTCCGGCACCACATTTTGAACAAAGTTGAAATCTGCAACGTTCTGTGAGTATATGAGTACTATAATCAACAGATTTAGGTTTAGGTAAAGCGTACCGTAAGCTTTTGTTGTAACGTATCCTGCTACCACAATAAGTGCAAGCACAAAAATAAAGGGACTGTTAATGCCACCGCTATAGAGGGTTACGAGACTTGCTCCGGCTAAAGTCATCATAGAAGCAATGTTATAGGTAAGCGTAAGGTTTTTATGATATTTGTATAATAGGGTGTTGATTAAATTAAGAATTCCAAAAGTTAGAAAAGCGTAGGGGATAACTTCAGTTATGTCTAGCAGAAAAAAACAAAGTACAGCGAAAACCAGCGAAAAGACAGATGAGTAATAATTCACTTTTAGAACTAATCTGACCTTGCCTTTCAGTTTTCTTTCCAAATCGGTACTCTGCTGCATAAAAGGGTAATTTATTTTTCTTTTTTAATGATAAGAAAGGGTTTACTATTTAAGGTAAATTTAATTATGTTTTACAACACAATCAAAAAGTAGGTAAAATACTGCATTTTTAAACAAGGTATTTAATATTTTCATCGTTTTTTCTTAGGTTTTAAATCTGTAAGCTGTGCAATTTGTATTGCTTTTTTCTCTTCGATACTGCGTCTTGCACCAATACCTATTAGAATTGACATAGCCCCATCTCGTATTCCTGCAGTCCTGCCATAAGGGTCTTCTGTATCTGAAGTTTTAAAAATTTTGTCTTGTAAGCGTTTATCACCACCACCATGACCTTGTTTTTCCATAGGGACCTTTATGGTTTCGTGCTCTTTCCAAAGTTTATGAACTATAATGGGTTCGTAAGATAGCTCCTCCTTATTGGTCTGGTCCATTTCGTTGGCGTGCTTTTCTGCTTCGGAGATGGAGTTAATAGAATGATAAGGTATATCTTGTGAAGCTTCGATACGACCTTTAGTGCCATTAAAAGCTACTCTCCAGCCCTCAAAAGGGGAGTAGGTGGTAAGGGAGTAATTAAGGGTTGTATTGTCTGCATACTTGACCTGGGCAGACATTTTATCATATATATCAATATCTTTTCTAAACAGGCAATTGTCACGTATATAACCATCTTCATGTTCGTGGTCTACATAAAGCTCCTTCATGAATTCATCTTGGTTAATATCCCAATAAAAATCACAATCCTTACTGTGTTTACAGGTGCGACAATTATCTCCCCTAAACGGACCGTTTTTCCCGTAAAACTCTAAATCTCCATAAGCGAATACCTCGCTTGGCTCAGAATCTATCCACCAGTTGAGTAGATCAAAATGGTGTGTAGATTTGTGCACCCAAAGAGAACCGCTACTTTTCATATCTCCATGCCATCTTCTAAAATAAGAAGCTCCATGGTAGGTGTTAAGGTACCAATTGAAATCTACCGAAACCAAATCTCCAATAGCCTTGCTCATTAAAAGTTCCTTGATCTTGGTAGCATAAGGACTCCATCTATAGTTAAAACCTACGATAAGATTTTTTTCAGATTTTTTTTCAGCATCTAATATGGCTTGGCATTTTGTCTCGTCTACGGTAAGAGGTTTTTCAGTAAGCACATCGCACCCCAATTCCAAACCTTTAATTATAAATTGATGATGCGTAGAGTCTTTTGTGGTTACAATTACGAGGTCTGGCCGGGTATCTTTAACCATTTTCTCAAAGTCTATAAAAACAGGGCATGAAACACCTATATAATTTTTGGCATAATCTAATCTACTAGGGTTTATATCGGAAAGGCCAACAAATTCAATTATATCCGAATACTGGTCTACCAATCTTTTACCCCAAAATGTGATGCCCCTTATGCCTGTTCCAACAAGGGCGACCTTTAATTTTTTAGATGTATCAAAACTAAATGCATGCAACGGAATGGTAGTGCTGGCAGCGAGCATACTGATTGAAGACAGAAACTTTCGGCGAGAATTTTTCATTTTTTTGGTTCTTGTTGGTTCTTGTGTTCCTTAAAGATATTGATTTTAAAAGAATAAGAGTAAATCATTATTCTTCCAATAAATTAGCCGTTAATACTAGGTAAGTGACGATCTTTATCTTTAAAAGTTATATGGTAACCTGTTCCTTTTTTAGTTTTTATACGTGATACGGAACCTCTTAATTGACGCCCTAAATTATGCATAAGTTTAAGCCCTAACGATTTGGTTGTTTTGTGGTTTATCTCTTCGGAAAAACCAATGCCATCATCTGTAATATCAAGAAAATAGCTTTCTGCGTCATTTTCATCTGCTTTAAGCATAATGTCTATTTTGCCGGAGCCATTTTCTGGAAATCCATATTTTAGAGAATTGGTGACAGCTTCATTGATCAATAAACCTAATGGAATAGTGGTATCCAGTCCCAAACTGACATCGGGCATATCAATATTAACGGTAACATTGAGATTCTTACTGTTTGCAGATTTAACTAAAAAGTTCGTTAGCTCTTCTAGGTATGGTTTGAAGGCGATTTGAGAGATATTATCTCGCATATAAAGCATTTCATGTATCATGGCCATAGAATTAATTCTATGTTGGCTACTAATGGCCAGTTCTTTTATTTTAGCGTTCGTTGTGTTTTTGGATTGTAAACTTAGTAAGCTTGATACCGTTTGTAAGTTGTTCTTTACCCTGTGATGCACTGTCCTAAGAAGTAGTTCTTTTTCCGCAATACCTTCTTCAATTTTTGATTTAGAGCGCGTTAATTTCTCATGTGTTTTTAGTAGGTGTTTACCAAACACCCCAATCAACAAATACAAACAAAAAAGAATGCTTATTAAACTAAAGCTGTCTTTTACATTTTCCGGTATTTCGTTTGGAACAGATGTAAATTCACTTGCAGCATAAAGCCCAATGGTAACAAGTAGTACTACCGTTAAATATATCTTTCCAAAAATATGGCCGGAGACATAACCTCCTAGAACAATAATGCTAAGAACAAAAATGAAGGGACTGTTTATGGCTCCGCTGAAAAGAGTTATTACTATGATGCAAATAAGGGATATGGCAGAACTTATAAAAGATGTAATCAAAAGCTTGCCGTGAACTTTGTACAGAGATATATTAATAAGGTTTACTACGGTATATGTTAGAAACATGGCAGGTACGTAACCTATAACACCAAGTATATAGATAAGAAGTAGACTTACTAAAAAAGATACAAAGGCAGAAATATACACAAAGTTGATCAGCAAGCTGCTTTGATTGTCTAATCTACTTTGAATCTTATTCTTATTTGGCATTAACGTTTTTATTGAAGCCGAAGAGGAAAACTATATCTCATCTATTAAAGCAGTTTATACTTGGCCGTTTTAGCCATGAAATTATTCTAAGATGTATATACTTTAGAAAATGATAAAGACGGGGGCTTCAAGCAGGAAGCTACACTTTTATTCCGAATTTTCTGAAATAACATGACAGAAAAATATTATTTAGAACAATAAAAAATAGCTTTAAGGTAAGGGCTATGAGCTAATATAGTACTTACGGATTAAATTGACTGGCAATATCTTGAAAAACCAATTTATATATAGTACCTGTTTGGGTAGGAAGACGCTCAATTGTGCCTTGTAATTGCCTTGCTAAATTGTGGATGAGTCTTATTCCCAAGGTGTTAGAGTTTTTAAAGTCGTAATCCAACGGAAATCCGGCTCCATTATCACTAATTTTCAGAATGAATTTGTTCTGATACCTTTTTTCGAGCTCTATGGTTATTTCGCCTTTGTCCTGGTTTTTAAAACCATATTTAATAGAGTTTGTAACCGTTTCATTTATTAATAAACCTAATGGAATGGCGGTATCTATGCTCAATAACGTATCGGGAATGTTCAGGACAACATCAATATTTCGGTCTTTTCGTTCAACCGTTCTTAGAAGATATTGCGTAAGCTCTTGTACGTATGATCCAAATTCAATTTTAGAGAGGTTGTCACGAACGTATAACATTTCATGAATCATAGCCATGGCAATGACCCTGTTTTGGCTACTTTTTACTAACTCTTTAATTTGTTCATTGGGAGTATTTCTGGCCTGTAGGTTTAATAAGCTAGAAACGGTTTGTAAATTGTTTTTGACCCTATGGTGTACTTCACGCAGAAGGTTTTCTTTTTCATCTACGCTTTTTTCAATTCTAGCTTTTGATCTATAAAGCTTGTGGTGCGTGTTTAAAAGGTTTTTGCCTAAAACACCACCCAATAAATATACGGAAAATAGAATGCTCAATAAGCTGAATAAATCTCTTGAACTATCTGGAACTTCATTTATTATAAAATCAAAATTTATATAATCAATAAGGTAAATTAGAATAATAGTAGTGATAATAAGGTAAAGATAAACCTTACCAAAAACCCTTGTAGATATATAGCCTGCAAGTACGATTAAGCCGAGAATAAAAATAAACGGACTATTTATGCCTCCACTGAACAATGTAATTACAACAGTACTTAAGAATGATAGTACCGAAGTGCAGATTGCCATTGCGGTTAGATTCTTATGTTTATTAAAGGCCGCTATGTTCAATAGGTTTAGAACAAAATAGAAATAGAAAACATAAGGTATGGTACCGTACATATGAAAGATGTACGAACAAATTAGACCTATAATCAGACTTAGAACAGATGATATATAGTTGAACTTAAGTAATAGTTTGGTCTTATCGTTAATCCTGTTAAGGCGTATGTTTGGCTTCCGCATGTATACTTTTTGGGTATTCATTTAAAAAAAAGAAGTGAACCCGCTCATTATATGCGACACTTCAATAGCAATACGACACGCTTTAGTTTTAGAGCGCAAGTATTTCTTGAAGTTAAATTCTGAATAAATTAAGGTATAGCTGCTTAGTTTACTGCAACTTAACCTTTGGGGTAATTTATTCGTAGCCCTGCAATAGTAGATACAATTGTTTTTAACTAACGTTTTACTCGTTAATCGGGTAAAAAAAAACGGCAACTTATCTCTAAGTTGCCGTTTAATATTATGTTACGTGCTGATTTTAATCTTCGGTTAGCACCCAATCCCCATTTTCTATGAGAGGTTCGGCCTGTTTATACTTAACAGTTTTACTTTCGCCAGACATTACATTTTTAATTGTAACCCTATCGTTACGGCCAATTTTTGGACGTTCACGAACTATTGTTTCCGTAACCTGAGGTCGTTGCCCTTGCGTTTGGCCAGCTGCTCTGTTCTGAGCCGCTAGTTCATCGCTATTAGGTATTTCTTCCTTACTGGTCTGAAGGTTTTCCTTAGGCCTGCTGACGTTTCTAGCTTCTTGAATTTGATTAGGGTTTTCGCTTGGCAATTCACCTTTAAACAAGAAAGAAACAACTTCTTTATTTACCTTGTCTATCATCAATTTAAAAAGCTCAAAAGCTTCAAATTTATAAATCAATAATGGATCTTTTTGCTCATGAACGGCCAATTGTACAGATTGTTTTAGCTCATCCATTTTACGCAAATGCGTTTTCCAAGAATCATCAATAATCGCTAACGTTATATTCTTCTCAAAATCTGCAACCAATTCTTTTCCGTTACTTTCATAGGCAAGTTCAAGATTGGTAACAACATTAAGCGTTTTTATACCATCTGTAAAAGGCACTACAATACGCTCAAATTTATTGGCATTGTCTTCGTAAACTTTCTTTATAACGGGAAATGCAATAGCTGCATTACGCTCCATTTTTTCTTGATAATACTTGTACGCTGTGGCATATACCTTATTGGCAATATCCTGTACACTCATTTTGCCAAAATCAGCTTCTGAAATAGGAGAGGTGATAGAGAAGTATTTTATGAGTTCAAACTCAAAATTCTTGTAATCACTTGCTGCCTTATTCGTATCCGCGATAACTTCACAGGTATCGTATACCATGTTGGCAATATCTACTTTTAGACGTTCACCTTGTATGGCGTGACGTCTTCTCTTGTAGACTACTTCACGCTGGGCGTTCATAACATCATCGTACTCCAAAAGACGTTTACGTACTCCAAAGTTGTTTTCCTCTACTTTTTTCTGAGCACGTTCTATAGATTTGGTCATCATGGAGTGTTGAATTACTTCTCCATCTTCCAAGCCCATTTTATCCATCATCTTGGCTACACGGTCAGAACCGAACAAGCGCATTAAATTATCCTCTAAAGAAACATAGAATTGCGAACTTCCTGGATCTCCTTGACGACCAGAACGACCTCTTAACTGCCTGTCAACACGTCTTGAATCATGTCTTTCCGTACCTATAATAGCTAAACCACCAGCTTTCTTAACCTCGCTGCTTAACTTAATATCCGTACCACGACCTGCCATGTTGGTAGCTATGGTTACAACACCAGGGTTTCCTGCTTCGGCAACTACATCTGCTTCCTTCTTATGAAGTTTTGCGTTCAGTACGTTGTGGTTTACTTTTCTAATGGTCAACATTCGAGATAACAACTCAGATATTTCAACCGAAGTAGTACCTATCAATACCGGTCTGCCTTCTTGAGAAAGTTTGGTTACTTCATCAATAATGGCATTATACTTTTCACGCTTGGTCTTATAGATCAAGTCATGTCTATCATCTCTGGCAATAGGTCTGTTGGTTGGTATTTCCATAACATCCAACTCATATATTTCCCAAAATTCACCTGCTTCGGTAACGGCCGTACCGGTCATACCTGCAAGTTTATTATACATTCTAAAATAGTTCTGTAAGGTAACCGTTGCAAAAGTTTGGGTAAGTGCTTCGATTTTTACATTTTCCTTGGCTTCAATAGCTTGGTGAAGTCCGTCTGAGTAACGTCTTCCGTCCATAATACGGCCGGTTTGCTCATCAACTATCATCACTTTATTCTCCATTACCACATATTCCACATCTTTTTCAAAAAGTGTGTAGGCCTTTAAAAGCTGGCTCATCGTATGGATACGTTCACTCTTAACCCCAAATTCTTTAAAAAGCTCTTCTTTGAGTTCGGCTTCTTTTTCTATATCAAGGTTTTGGTTTTCAATCTTCGCGATTTCACCACCAATATCGGGCATTACAAAGAAATCTCTGTTTTGTTCTCCCGAAATGTAATTTACTCCTTTCTCGGTAAGCTCAATCTGATTGTTCTTTTCATCGATAACAAACAATAGATCTTCATCTACTTTAGGCATTTCCCTATTGTTATCCTGCATGTAGTAGTTCTCCGTCTTCTGGAGCAATTGCTTGACACCTTCTTCACTCAAGAACTTAATAAGGGCTTTGTTCTTGGGTAAACCTCTGTGTACACGCAATAATAAGAAACCACCTTCTTTGGTATCTCCTTCTTGAATCAGTTTTTTAGCTTCTGCTAAAACCCCTGTTAAATGATGTCTTTGTTGGCTAACGATATCTGCAACTTTGGGCTTAAGCTCGTTAAATTCATGACGGTCTCCCTCAGGTACCGGACCAGAAATAATTAACGGTGTACGAGCGTCATCAACCAAAACTGAATCCACCTCATCTACAATGGCGTAATGGTGAGGACGTTGTACCAAATCTTTTGGCGTATGTGCCATATTGTCCCGCAGATAATCAAAACCAAATTCGTTGTTGGTTCCGTACGTAATATCTGCATTGTAAGCAGCTCTTCGTCCTTCTGAATTAGGACGGTGGTGGTCTATACAATCTACGGAAAGTCCATGGAATTCAAAAATAGGAGCCATCCAAGCACTATCCCTTTTTGCTAGATAGTCGTTCACGGTAACCAAGTGAGAACCATGGCCGGCAAGCGCATTAAGATACAAAGGCAATGTGGCAACTAAGGTTTTACCTTCACCAGTGTGCATTTCTGCAATTTTACCTTGGTGCAGCGCAATACCACCTATTAACTGCACATCGTAATGAATCATATCCCAAGTAACCTCTTTACCTGCAGCGTTCCATGAGTTGCGCCAAATGGCATTGTCGCCATCTAAGGTTACATAATCTTTTGATCCAGATAATTCCCTATCGTATTCTGAAGCGGTAACCTGTATGGTTTTATTTTGCGTAAAGCGCTTTGCGGTTTCTTTAACTACGGCAAATGCTACGGGTAGAATCTCGCTAAGTGTTTTTTCAGTTACTTTATAGGATTCTTCTTTGAGCTTATCAATTTCAGCATAAATGTCTTCGTTCTTGTCAATATCCGTAGACGTTTTTACTTCTTCTTCTAATTCACCTATTTTTTTGGTGAATTCACTGATGTCTTCGGCTATTTTAAGCTTAAAGGTTTTAGTCTTCTCACGCAACTCGTCATGACTAAGTTCTTCTAATTGCTTTTCAAAAGACCTTATTTGTTCTACAAGGGGTTGTAGTTCTTTTACGTCTTTTTCGGATTTATCACCTACGAATACTTTTAATATCGAATTTAAAAAACTCATTTCTAGCTATTTAGTATTAGACCGCCTTTTAAGATGTTGTGTGCGGTAGGGCATTATGTTTTATAATGTACACATGGTGTACTTCTTTGCAAAAGGTATTCCAGTTTAATACCTATGTACATTTAACCTAAATGCCTGCCAAAATTACATAAAAAAAAAGCCTCGATAGAGACTTTTTTGTTTCAATTAACGTAATATTTCTAATATTCGTCCTCGTTCCAGAGATAATCTTCTTCTGTAGGGTAGTCTGGCCAGATTTCCTCGATGGATTCGTAAATCTCACCACCTTCTTCTTCCATAGACTGAAGGTTCTCGACCACCTCTAGGGGCGCACCGGTACGGATTGAATAATCTATCAATTCGTCTTTTGTCGCCGGCCAGGGTGCATCACTTAAATATGATGCTAGTTCTAATGTCCAATACATTTCAGTTGTTCAATTTAAATTTTTGCAAAAATAATTTTTATAAGCACATAGCCAAGTAAATGAGGCTATTTTATTACTATTATTTTTGTATTAATAGTTTGATAACGAAGAATTAAACAAATTATTAGAGAATTGCAAATTAAACTGAAACAAATATATTATAATCGCTCTTTAGTTGTCTTTTTCTGTATTCTCGGGAATCCATTTTATTTCCTCTGCTTGTAAGTTTTCTGACAATTTTCGTGCCAGTACAAATAAATAGTCGGAGAGCCTGTTCAAAAATAACAGTACATTTTCATTGAACGGTTCATTTTCATAAAGAAGTGTACTCATACGCTCTGATCTTCTGCAAACGGTCCGGGCAATATGACAGTATGACACAGTCGTGTGCCCGCCGGGAAGAATAAAGTGTGTCATTTGAGGCAAAGCTTCGTCCATTACATCAATTTCTTTTTCCAGAAATTCAATGTCTGTTGTATTTATTTGGGCGATATTCAGACGTTTTTTGCCATTTTTTAGAATAGCTTTGTCTGGATCTGTAGCTAAAATAGCTCCTATGACAAACAGATTTTCTTGAATTTTGGTTAAAGTTTGTTTAGACCTTATGTCTATATTTTGGTCTCTTACTAAACCTAACCAAGAGTTTAGTTCATCTACCGTACCGTAACACTCTATTCTAACATGATGCTTTTTAACTCGTGTTCCCCCTATTAAGGCAGTAGTGCCTTTATCACCTGTTTTGGTGTATATCTTCATTTTTAGAAATTTACAGTACTCTATGGTGTTCTAAGTAGTTGGTTAACGGTCTTCTTTTTCTTCTACCTTTTTCTTACGCTCGTAACTGTCCATAAACTTGCGATTTTTACGACTTTTTGATTGCCGTCTATTGTTCATGGCTGTCAATACATATATGACGGCTACAACCCCTAGAATAATAAAAATAGTATTGTCGTTCATGATTGCAATTTAATCTAAAATAAGTGTTTAAATCCGAATTTTAAAATGCTCTTCTGCCTGCTCCCGTCTAAAGAAAACAGCTCCGCAGTAAAACATATCTACCGTTACCGTTACTTTTGGATGCAATTTTAAAGCTTCCCAAATGGCTTCGGTTTGCTTTGATTCATAAATGGCGTCAACAAAGAGCATGGTATTGTTGTGAACAAACATTTCTTTTGACAAAAAGTCTTTAGCCTCAGAGATATTTTTCTTTGAAAGGTAAATTACATCCGCCCCTTCTGATACAAATTTGATATCGGGAAAATATTCCTTAATTATACTTTGAACATCTGTCTTCCCATTTTTAAGAATAACCCGTTCCGCATTAAAATAGGCAATACTTTTTAAAAGTGCATTCAAGCTTTTTGAACCAATGTGTTTCTTTTTAGTATACAGGCATTTTGTGACATACCCATATATAAAAGGCGAATGCACCCCATGTTGATTGGTTGCCTTAGACAAGAATTTTAGGTGTTTTAAGAATTTTTGCACAAGAGACCGTTTGCGATATTACAAAGCTAAAAAGACCATGAGAACCGTGTTTTGTTTATTCTTCTATTTGCGCCGAAAGTTCAAACCAGCGCTCCGTTTTTGCATCTATGGCATCATTAACTTCTTTTAGGTCTATAGATAACTTATCTATGTCTTGGCCTGTTAAAGAGCTATCGGCAAATTTGTCCTGTACCTTAACTTTTTTGGCCTCAAGTTTTTTAATATCCCTCTCTAAGTTATTATATTCTTTTTGCTCCAGATATGATAGTTTGTTCTTGGAATTACTCTGTTTCTCTTCTTTTTTACCAGCGGCTACCTCTTTTATATTAGCTTTCTCTTCTCGGTCTTCTAATACCTTGCTGTCTTCATATGTGCGGAAATCTGAGTAGTTTCCAGGAAAATCCTCAATAACGGCGTTTCCTCTAAAGATAAAAAGGTGATCTACAATTTTATCCATAAAATAACGGTCGTGAGATACTACTATCAAACAACCGGGAAAATCTAATAGGAAGCTTTCGAGTACGTTTAAAGTAACGATATCCAAATCGTTAGTAGGCTCATCAAGAATAAGAAAGTTCGGATTCTGGATTAGAATCGTACACAGATAAAGTCTTTTTCTTTCGCCACCACTTAACTTGTCTACAAAATCATATTGTTTCTTTCGGTCAAAAAGGAAGCGTTCCAAAAGCTGTTGAGCAGAGATTTGTCTTCCTTTTTTTAGAGGGATAAAATCGCCAAAATCACGAATAACATCAATTACCTTTTGACCTTCTTTTATATCTATTCCCTTTTGGGTGTAATAGCCAAATTTAATGGTTTCACCTACAACGACCTTACCTGAATCTGGTTGGTCCGAGCCGGTTACGATATTTAAAAATGTAGATTTTCCGGTTCCGTTTTTTCCAATAATCCCAATTCGTTCACCTTTTGTAAAATTGTAATCGAACTTGTCCAAAATTGGTTTGTTGGGGTATGATTTTACAAGTTTGTTCAGTTCTAAAATCTTGCTGCCTACGCGGTCCATGTTAATTTCTAACTGAACTTCGTGTTCTTGTCTACGTTGGCTGGCTTTTTCTTTTATGGTACTAAAATCGTCAATTCTTGATTTTGATTTTGTAGTACGCGCCTTAGGTTGCTTTCGCATCCATTCCAGTTCTTTTTTGAACAGACGCTCAGACTTATGTTGTTCTACCGATTCTTGCTCAATACGTGCTTCCCTCTTCTCTAGATAGTAGGAATAATTGCCTTTATATGGGTAAAGCTGACCATTTTCTAGTTCTATAATTTCATTACATACTCTTTCTAAGAAGTAACGGTCGTGTGTTACCATAAAGAGACTCATGTTCTCTCTGGCAAAGTATTCTTCTAACCATTCGATCATTTCAAGATCTAAGTGGTTAGTAGGCTCATCAAGAACCAATAAATCGGGCTTATTAATTAGCGCATCTGCCAATGCCAGACGTTTTTTCTGTCCACCGGAGAGAAGGCCCACATTAGCATCTAAATCATCTAGTTTTAACTTAAAGAGGATTTGCTTGTATAGGGTTTCAAAATCCCACGCGTTAAAACGTTCCATTGCTTCAAAAGCAGTTTGGTACGCATCAGCATCTTCAGAGTTTTGTAATGCTTTTTCATAAGCATTTATGACTTTCAGGATTTCATTATCTGAGGCAAAAATGGTTTGTTCTACCGTTAAATTTGGGTCAAGATCAGGTTCTTGGTCTAAAAAGGAAACACGGATGCCTTTTCTGTAATTCACTTGCCCTGAATCCGGACTGTCCAGCCCGGACATTATATTTAGAATGGAGGTCTTTCCTGTTCCGTTTTTGGCAATCAATGCAATTTTCTGGCCTTTATTGATACCAAAGGAAAGGTCATTGAACAAGACACGCTCGCCATATGACTTTGAAATATTTTCAACTGTAAGTAAATTCATGCAATTATGCGATTTTTGGTGTGTGATATGACCAGAATAAGAATAAATATCGTGCAATAAGGGCTGCCCAAATAGCCAGTATTAAGGGAGAAAAAAGTTGAAATCCAAACATCCACATGATGGTCGAAACAACAATTAGAATAGCTAAGAAAATAGCATATTTAGCAATCCAATTAGGACCTTTCTTCTGAGCAACAATAAAAGCAATAATTAAGTTTGGCGGAAACGCCCATAAAATATTAAAATTACCAGCGGTGGCACTGTGATCTGTAAAGAACCATAAAAAAATAATCAATACGCCTATAATTCCAGTGCTAAAAAAAAGTATAAAATCTAACCATCTCCTGCGGGTGTTGTTTTTAAAGTCAAAATAGGTCAGAACTAATATGATCAAAAGAATTACAATCAGCCATAATTCTGGAGAAAGGATGAAATGGGTACTATTATCGGCGGGTTTAGCCTTCAGTAAAATTTCCTGCTCAGATACCAAAGGTTCTCCGTTTAATTGGGCAACATCCAATTGTTTCATGATATAATCAGGTAAGAACATGTGTTCTTTGGCAGTTGCCACGTCATCTATCACAGAACCTAATGCCAGGTCAATACCAAAACCTGACCAGGAATTTATTCTAACTTTTTGTCGTATGAGTTCGCGGTGAGTAAAAAGTGTTTCTTGATATGCTTCGTTAAAAACAAGTTTGTCTCCATACACCTCTTTAAGTACGTCCCAAATTTTGGTAGCACAGTTGTTATAGAAAAAATCATATTTGTAATCCCTATTTTCGGGTAGGTAGTTAGTTTCTAGAAAATTAAAGAGCTCTTGACGTTGGGCCAAGGTTAATTTTAATTGTTGACTATTAACCCATCTGTTTTCATACTCGTATTCTTTTAAGAAATAGGGAAAACTTTGTCTTGCTAAAGTATATTCCAATTTCCCGCGGGTAAATTTCATATAGAAATTAGGCGTGGTAAAGTCAAATGTACCATAGTTGTATACTGCGTTAATTCCTAAGCTGGAATCTTCAACGCGAATAGCACTATGACCAAAGGTAGAATACAGTTCGCTGCCAGGGCCACAGGTTATGACGCTTATTTTAGACAAGGGCGTTAAATCAGGTGCTTGGGCATTGCCCAAAACCGAAAAACTGAAAAGTAATATGAAGAGTAGCTTTTTCAATTGCATTTCTGACTTTTACTGATTTTTGTTGCGCAAATATCCGAATAAATTATGGTCTGACCTGATTGATGTTAAATTGTGTTATTTTTACCCAAAATCAACTGATTTCATGAAAAAATATATTCCAAACCTGATTACCTTATTGAATGTTTTCTGTGGATGTATCGCAACGGTTTTTGCGGTCTCTAACCAGTTGGAAATGGCAGCATTGTTCGTTTTTTTAGGTATTTTCTTTGATTTTTTCGATGGATTGGCTGCAAGGGTCTTGAACGTTCAAAGTGAGTTGGGTGTGCAATTGGATTCTCTTGCAGATATGATAACAAGTGGTCTTGTGCCCGGAATAGTTATGTTTCAACTGCTCAATATGTCTATGAGTGGTGGTTGGCACAATGGTGAAGGAGCATCTTTTTCTTTTCTCTATTTGTTAGATTTCGTTCCGTTGTTCGGTTTTTTGATTACCCTAGGCTCGGCATACCGGTTGGCAAAATTTAATATTGATGAAAATCAGGTGTCCTCTTTCGTAGGACTGCCAACACCGGCAAATGCTTTATTAATTCTTTCCTTGGCTTTAATACTGCAGTATCATAATAACGAGATGTTAAGTGAATTCATACTTAATCCTTGGTTTTTAATCTTTATGACCCTCTTAAGTACATATTTGCTGAACGCAAATATTGAGTTATTCGCCCTGAAATTCAAAACATGGAGTTTTAAAGACAATGCCGTACGTTACATTTTTCTAATTGTAAGTGCAGTGCTGTTGTTAACGCTAAGAGTTTTAGCGGTTCCCGTTATAATTGTCTTTTATGTGGTGGCCGCGTTAATATCTAACTTGTCCGCTGAAAAAAACTGATACTAGAAATCTAACTTCTTTTTACGTAGTTCAAAGTTCTGGCCTAAGTAGACTTTACGTACCATTTCATCCGCAGCCAAATCTTCGGGAAGGCCTGATTTTAAGATGCCGCCCTCAAACATTAGGTATGATCTTTCGGTAATGGCTAAAGTTTCTTGCACGTTGTGATCGGTAATAAGAATGCCAATATTCTTATCTTTTAATTGCGCCACAATACGTTGAATGTCTTCAACGGCTACGGGATCTACACCGGCGAATGGTTCATCCAGTAAAATAAATTTTGGATCAGTAGCAAGAGCACGAGCTATTTCCGTACGTCTACGCTCACCACCAGAAAGTAAGTCACCTCTACTTTTTCTAATATGGCCTAAGCTAAACTCTTCAATAAGCGACTCCATTTTCATCAGCTGTTCTTTCTTGCTAAGTTTGGTAAGTTGCAGTACACTTAAAATATTCTTTTCTATGCTTAATTTTCTAAATACAGATGCTTCTTGGGCCAAGTAACCAATTCCGTTCTGGGCTCTTTTGTACATTGGGAAGTTGGTGATGTCCGTCCCATCCAAATAAATCTTTCCTCCGTTTGGTTTTATTAGGCCAACAATCATATAAAAGGAAGTAGTCTTACCTGCTCCGTTGGGACCAAGCAGACCAATAATTTCACCTTGGTTAACTTCCAAAGAAATACCCTTTACCACTTTTCTGCCGCGGTAGGATTTCATTATATTTTCAGCTCTTAACTTCATCTTAGAGTTTCATATTTTAGGTTTGGGAGCCCTTTGCTAAAGGCGACCAAAAATTAAAGGAACGGGAAACTTTTTAAATAGCCTTGCGTTTACCTTTTCTTTAACCCTTTTTCTTTCGCTTTTTTCTCCCGTTTAGCTTCGTTTTTTAATACAACACGTGATATATAGATGCTTACTTGGTATAAAATAAGAACAGGAACAGCAACTATAATCTGGCTAGCAACATCGGGAGGTGTAATTACTGCCGAAAGAATTAAAACAATAACCAGTGCTATCTTTCTATATTTCTTTAGTATTTCCGGAGTTACGATGCCTACTTTGGTTAAAAAGTAAATAATAATAGGCAGTTCAAAAAGAACCCCGCAAGCTATTACCGCCGTTCTAACCGTGCTGATATATGAGTCAAGGTCAAATTCGTTTAAAACAATCTCACTTACTTGATAGGTGCCCAAGAAGTTAATGGATAATGGAGCTACTACATAATATCCAAAAAGCACGCCCATGAAAAAGAGAAAAGAGGCAATGAAAATGAAACCTTTTGAATGTTTTCTTTCGTTAGCGTGAAGTCCTGGGCTAATGAACTTCCAAAGTTCATACAGTACATAAGGGAAACCTACAATAAAACCAACCCAAATAGCTGTCCATATATCTGCGGAGAACTGTCCGCCCATGGTACGGCTCTGTATGGTGAAAGGAAGTTTTTCTGCACAAAAGGCGGAATCAAACCCTAAGGATGTAGCAATGTCACAAAAGAACCGGTAGGTGGGGAAGTCCATTTTGGATGGTCCAAAGATAACGGTGTCGAAAATAAAACCACTCATTACAAATGCCACTGTTGCCAATATTACTATGGCTAAGACCGACCGTATTAAATGCCATCTTAGTTCTTCTAAGTGGTCTAAAAACGACATTTCGTCGGGGGACTTCGTATTCTGCTTCGCCATTATAATATACCTTCGTTAATCAAGTTGTGCAAATGTACAACACCCATGTATTTTTTACCGTCTACACCCAATAATTGTGAGATACCCTTTTCTTGCATGAGTTCTAGGGCTTCAATTGCCAAAACATCTACAGAAATGGTCTTGGGATTTTTACTCATGATATCTTTTGCCGTAAGGCCACTGATATTATCGTACTTGTTTAGCATGCGTCTAATATCGCCGTCCGTTACAATGCCTACTATTTCATCACCTTCGGTAACCGCTGTTACGCCCAACATTTTTTCTGAGATTTCTACAATAACCTTTTTAACTTCTGCATCAATACTTACTTGAGGTTTTTGATTGGTTCCCACAATGTCTGAAACTCTTAAGTATAAACGCTTGCCTAAAGATCCACCAGGGTGGTACTTGGCAAAATCCTTACTACTGAAGCCTTTTAGTTTTAACAAACATATAGCAAGGGCGTCACCCATAACAAGTTGGGCCGTAGTACTGGTTGTAGGCGCTAAATTATTGGGGCAAGCTTCTTTTTCTACATAGGTGTTCAAAACAAAATCTGCTTCTTTCGCTAAATAAGACTCAGTGTTGCCGGTCATGGCTATTAATTTGTTCGTTCCCCTTTTTATAAGTGGAATTAACATTTTAATCTCTGGGGTACTACCACTTTTTGAAATGCAAACCACCACATCATCTTCTTGAATAGTTCCAAGATCTCCGTGAATGGCATCACCGGCGTGCATAAAAATTGAAGGTGTGCCGGTAGAATTTAAGGTTGCTACAATTTTAGTGGCTATTATAGCGCTCTTACCCACGCCAGAAACAATGACTCTGCCATTAGATTCAAGAATGCAGTTTACGGCATCTGAAAATTCTTCGTTTAATAAAGTGCTCAAATGATGTATGGATGCACTTTCTGTTTCTATCGTTTTCTTGGCTACTGCAAGAATAGCTTTGCTATCGTTCAAACTATGAAATGAGTTAAAATTCTATTGATTTTTAGTGCTCGTAATCGACAAATACGTTCGTTTTGAATAAAACTATCCTAAAACACGAATAGTTTCTAAAACTTTGTTTTATATTTAAGATTACAAAATTACATAATCTTGACGTATAGCTAATTTAATACCCTTAAATATATTTTGACTAAATTAGAGTTCCCCGTAACACAACGTATGATATTTCAACAATTAAGATACAGTTACCTAAAGTTTTTTACGAAATATGGCAAAAGATAAAAATGTTTTGAAAAAAACTGATTTGCATGCCTCGTTAAAAAAATATTTCGGTTTTTCCGAATTTAAAGGTCTACAAGAAGGTGTTGTAACCAGTCTATTAGAAGGGAACAACACGTTTGCGATTATGCCTACCGGCGGTGGTAAATCACTTTGTTTTCAACTTCCTGCATTAATGAAAGAAGGTACGGCTATTGTAGTCTCCCCTTTAATAGCATTAATGAAGAACCAGGTAGATGCAATTAGAGGTATATCAGATGAATATGGTATAGCTCATGTACTCAACTCCTCTTTGACGAAAACAGAAGTGAGACAGGTAAAGCAGGATATTACCGATGGCGTCACAAAACTTCTTTATGTAGCACCGGAATCATTGACAAAAGAAGAATACATTGAATTTCTTCAATCTGTAAAGTTGTCATTTGTAGCGGTTGATGAAGCGCATTGTATTTCTGAGTGGGGTCACGATTTTAGACCTGAATACAGGAATTTAAGGACTATAGTTAATAGATTAGATGAGAATATAGCTATTATAGCACTTACGGCAACTGCCACGCCAAAAGTGCAAGAAGATATAATTAAAAACTTGGGCATTACGGATGCTACAACTTTTAAAGCTTCTTTTAATAGGCCAAACCTTTTTTACGAGGTACGCCCCAAAACAGCTAACGTAGATTCTGATATCATTCGCTTTGTAAAAAAGAATACCGGAAAATCTGGTATTATTTATTGTTTGAGCAGAAAACGTGTGGAGGAACTAGCTCAGGTGCTTCAAGTAAATGGTGTTAGTGCTGTTCCATATCATGCAGGTTTTGATGCGAAGACCCGTTCAAAATATCAAGATATGTTCTTGATGGAAGATGTGGATGTGGTTGTCGCAACCATTGCTTTTGGAATGGGTATAGATAAACCGGATGTTCGTTTTGTAATTCATCATGACATACCAAAAAGTATTGAGAGCTACTATCAAGAGACGGGTAGGGCAGGTAGAGATGACGGTGAGGGCCATTGTCTGGCATTCTATGCATATAAGGATATAGAGAAGTTAGAAAAATTCATGTCCAATAAACCTGTTGCAGAACAGGAAATTGGTAATGCCCTATTACAAGAGGTCGTTGCTTATGCAGAAACATCAATGTCACGCAGAAAATTCATGCTCCATTATTTTGGAGAAGAATTTGATGATGTTAATGGAGATGGTGCGGATATGGATGATAACACCAGAAATCCAAAGGAAAAACAGGAAGCCAAAGAAAATGTAATTAAACTTATTAAGGTGGTGAAAGCTACTCATGAAAAGTTTAAATCAAAAGAAATTGTACGGACTCTTTTAGGTAAGGTCAACGCTCTAATAACATCTCACAAAACAGATGAGAAGCCTGAGTTCGGTATAGGTTCGGATAAAGATAAAGAGTATTGGATGGCATTAACACGCCAGACATTGGTAGCGGGTCTCCTTAAAAAGGAAATAGAGCAATATGGTATTTTACGCGTAACGGATAAAGGAAAAGCTTTTTTAAAGACTCCTGAATCTTTTATGATGACAGTAGACCATACGTATACCAAAGAGGGTAACGATGCCATTGTTAGTGCTGCAAAAGCTGGCGTATCTGATGAGAAGTTGTTAAAACAACTCAAGGATTTACGTAAAAGTCAGGCAGACAAACTTGGTGTACCTCCGTTTGTAGTTTTTCAAGATCCGTCTTTAGAGGATATGGCAATGAAATACCCTATTTCTCAAGAAGAACTAACCACCATTTATGGTGTGGGAGAGGGGAAAGCCAAGAAATATGGAAAACCTTTTGTTACGTTTATAGCCAATTACGTTGAAGAAAATGAAATTATTAGGCCAGACGATCTTGTAGTTAAGAGTACGGGAGCAAATTCGGCTCTTAAATTGTACATTATACAAAATGTAGACCGAAAACTTCCTTTAAGCGATATCGCATCGGCAAAAGGAATTGAGATTCCTCAGCTTATTAAAGAGATGGAACAGATTGTTTTTAGCGGAACAAAACTGAATCTTGATTATTGGATCGATGAGGTTCTTGATGAAGACCAGCAAGAAGAGATTCATGATTATTTTTTAGAAGCGGAGACAGATGATTTAGAGGACGCTATGAAAGAGTTTGATGGTGACTATGAAGATGAAGAACTTCGCTTATACCGATTAAAATTTATTAGTGAGGTAGCGAATTAAAGTTAAATATACGTATTACAGCAAAACGGGCAGACCAGAAAACACTAATGTGATTTCTGTCTGCCTATTTTTTTTGATAAATCTATTTTATAGTACGGCTTTCTCAAGAAGCTGTAGATTCATTTTGGTCGCATCCATAGTAGCCTTGATTCCTATGGGGAATGTAAAGTTGTTTTCTACATGTCCAAAACTCATACCGTACATTGCCGGAATCCCTAAAGGTTTTATTCGGTCCATGATGACTTCTTTTAAGGAAAATGAAATAGGATTCGTAGATTCATTACATCCAGCGCAGACACCAATTAGAATACCTGCAGCGTGCTTAAACGTCTTTCCTTCTAATAGCTGGGTTAGCATACGGTCTATACGGTAAGGAGCCTCCTCTACATCTTCAATACACACAATAGCATTTGTAAAGTCTATTTCATCTGCAGTACCTATTAAGGCATTAATAAGGGTTAAGCTACCTCCAACCAATTTTCCTGTGGCACTGCCTTCAGTAATTGTATAGCGTTCAAACTCCGGATTGGTAGTCAATTCAGGTTTTAGAAGTTCTATATTTTGTATTTCTAATGGTTCCTTTGGAAACATAACTACTTTTTCCAATTGACTAATACTATAAGGGTCGTTTAATGTACTGCCAACCGGTCCGTGGAAAGTAACGAGCCCAGTTCTTTGATGAATTCCGTTCAATAAGGCCGTAATATCACTAAATCCAATAAAGGTTTTTGGATTTTTTCTGATGCTTTCATAATCTATCATCTGCATTATTCGGGTGCAACCATAGCCGCCCCGAGCGCAAAGAATACCATCAATTTTTGGGTTAGCGAACATTTCGTTAAGGTCTTTTGCCCGCTCTTCGTCAGTATTACTCAAATAGCCATAATTTCCTAAAACTCGGTTAGTATGATATGGTTTGAAGCCCATTGATCTTAATGTCTTTTTAGCATCTTCTAAGATAGTGGGGTGGATTGCATAGCCTGGAGCTATTAATCCAATGGTGTCTCCTTTTCTTAACCTTTTTGGTTTTATTAAGTCAGTTTCATAGGAGGGCTTACTATTAGCTCTACCTAAATTGGGAAGTAATGCGGCAACTGTGCCGCTAAATGCCGTACCTATAAATTGTCTTCTGTTGGCCATACTTTTAATTTGATAGTATGAATTTAAATAGAATCATAAAAAAAATCGGCCATTTGGCCGATTTTGTAAACAATATTTATGTTAATCCTAGGGAATTGAGGTTCCTCCATCGGAATTAGCTTTTCGTAATTGGCGCTGAATTTTTTTTATTGCGGACTCAATGGACTTCTCTGGTTCAATAATGTTGTATTGTCCCCAAAAATCCGGGTCGGCAAAACCAATGGCCTCATCGCTTAAAATAATCGAGGTTTTAATTCTATCCTTTGCTTTTGGGAACTCAGTATCTAGATTCTTTTTCCAATCAGTAATGGCCATTTCACATGTCATGCTGTAAACCGAGTTGAAAAGGCGTTTGTCCCAATTAATTTTGAATTCCAGTAGAACGTTACTATAACTATAATACCACTTACCGTTTTTTTCACGATAATCTACTCTATAGGCCACATCGGTAGGCCATACCTGTGCGTTTCTTGGTTTTCTTCTAACGAATAGTCTTGCCGCTAAATCTCTATCTGTAATATTTAAGCTGTAAATAGCGCTGGTGAGGATTTTATTCTCGGCATCTATATAAAGCTTGCCTTTGTATAAAGGGTCTATAACTTGTGAGTTTTGCTCAAAACTTACCACATATATTAACTTATCATTTACATGGGTCGAGTGGTCAAATTTAAATACATAATGGTCTAGGGTTTCTTGCGAGAATATGTATTCCGGATACTTCATGATATCTACAAAGAGTGCGTTAAAAGGTCCTCCCTGCAACTTCAGAGCAATAGTGTCTAGCTTATCATAGTCCGTACTCTTTCTTGCCTTGTACAGCTTAACCCCGTCTTTTTTAAGTGAGGTGTACGGCGTTTTATAAATGTTGACCACCGCTTCCGAGAGTGAAACGTTTTTTCGGCGTTTTTTAATTGTTTCCCTATAGAATGCGGTCATAAGCGTAGGGTCGTCAAAGTAGTTTTCCCCTTTCTTTTTGAGTACTTCGCGAACAAGTAATTCGGCATCTTTTGGAACTTGAATGTTTACGCCAGGAAGTTCGGTGATGGATATATCCATCATAATTTTGTTCTTCTCTTTGCTAAGCTGGGCCAACGAGATGGTTTTTGTGCTGTATCCTAAAAAAGATACCAGAATATTCGCATCGGAAACATCTTTTGGAATCTTTAAAGAGAATTCACCTTCCGTATTGGTTATGGTACTGATATTGGATTCTTCAACGGCCAGTGAGGCAAATACCAAAGGTTTTTTTGTTTTCGAATCTAGAACTTCACCTTTGTATAGGTTGAATTCTATTTCTTCCTGTGTATTGTCTTGAAAAAATGCCGAGGCATTTTGAGTACCTGTTACCATGACCAATAGCACAAGAAAAAATGCCGTGACCATGAAGTTCTGGGTGTTCTTTTTCTGTTTTCGTATCATGACGTTCTGCTTTAAGTACCTATTTTTTTGATGCTCTCTCTAAGTTAGTGATTTTTAGTTGAATACAGGTGTCAAAATCCACTTATATTATTGGGGCGTGCCGACCTCTAATATCATGGAAAAAATGATTGTTTACACATTAGAGCGTTACACCTATTTGCAAAAAAAAGATAATTTTAGTCAGTGCAAAACTAATTTTAGGAGTGCGTTTTTGACGAAGATGATACTAGTTTGTTTATTTGTTCCAGCTCCGTTTCGGTCAGGTCTCGCCATTTACCAACGGGAATATCTAATTTAACGTTCATTATACGAATACGCTTTAGTCGCTGTACGTTGTAGTCTAGGAACTCGCACATACGCCTAATTTGTCTGTTCAGGCCTTGTGTTAGTATAATTTTGAACTCATATTTCCCAATTTGTTCAACCTTGCATTTACGGGTTACCGTATCAAGAATAGGAACCCCTTCTTGCATACGTTCTAAAAAATCTGGTGTAATAGCCCTATCAACGGTTACTAAATATTCTTTTTCGTGATGGTTACGGGCGCGTAGAATTTTGTTGACGATATCTCCATCATTGGTTAAGAAGATAAGGCCTTCACTAGGTTTGTCCAGTCTGCCAATAGGAAAAATGCGTTTTGGATAGTTGATGTAATCAATAATATTATCCTTTTCAACTCGGGTGTCAGTAGTACAAACAATGCCAATAGGTTTGTTGAATGCAATATAGACCGGTTTCTCCTGTGGTTCGGAAATTAATTTACCATCTACTTTAACTTCGTCTCCTTCGGTAATTTTTGTGCCCATTTCAGGCACCTTTCCATTAATGGTAACCCTGCCTTGATCTATTAGTTTATCGGCAGCGCGACGAGAGCAATAACCAACTTCGCTTAGGTATTTATTAATTCGGGTCTGTTTGGGTTCTTGCACGCTTCTGTATTTTAGAAATACAAATTTACAGGATTCTAGAATGGTATGCTAGCAAGAAATTTTTTAGGATGAAGTATTGGTAAAATCAGCTTAGCGCTTGGCCATCATTCGTAAAGTAAACCACCCCAGAACTAAAATTACTGCACCCATTACCAACCAAAGCCATAATTTATTTTCAAAAAGTGGTCTTTTTAAAGCTGGTTTTGGCTTTGAAATTTCTTGAATGTCCCCCAAGGTTAGTGCAGGTGCGTTTTCTGGAATACTAGATGTTATTTGCTGAATGTCATAGGTAGGTTTGCTTGCATTTTTGTTACCGTAAACCATGTAGTAATCAGCTTCATTGTTGAAGCGGGCCAATAGCTTGTGCGTGTAGCCTTTTGCTACTGCGGATTCTATTTGTAAGGCTTGATTATCATTATTTTGAATAATGATTCTTAGCTTTTGTGCTAAAGTACTGGTAAATTTAAAACCTGTTGTGTCTATAGATGATACCGTACCGTTATAAAGGTTTCTGTAGGTGTACTTTAGGCCTTTTTCGGTTTGGATGCTGTCTGAGATATACTGAAGCTTCACTGACCGGTAATAGTCAACCTCGTCCGCTACTTTTAGTTTCAAAAAACTAATAGGCATCCTTTGGTTTAAATCAATATCTAGAATAGTTTTTTTACCTTTCTGAGCAATGTTCATAAAGGTAATGGGGTAAGTATTATATGAAGCGTTTACGGAGCCGTCTAGACTTATTACGGCTTGTTTTAGTTCAGGTTTTGCTTCGCTCTTAACTAATAATCGGTAATATTTATACTTGGATTCCGGAAAGGTTAAGGTACTGTACGTGTAATTGGTTTGGTTGTTTTGAACGGATAAAATACGATAATCATCCAGTATTTTAAACCAGTCGTTTTGTGTTTGGCTTCCCTCTAAAACAATGTGCCAGTTAAAATTAGTTTCATTGAAATTTAAATCTATTTTGTTAATAGCTTCTATGGTCGCAACTTCATAGGTAAAGTAATAACCATCTTTGTTGGAAGTGGTGTTAAGAAGTTTAAATGCAATTTCCTTTTTACTGTTTTTTTCGGAGCTTACCTGTAAAATATAGGGAGATTCAATGGTGTCAGTAGCGGTAACACCATATATACGTATATCCGAAAGGTTGTCATTAGAATTTTGAAATGTCTGGTTAGGCAAAGTAATGGTGTGCCATTGCTCTGAAATTCCTTTTAATTCCTGTTTGTAATCATATGTGGAAAGTTGGCCAAAAGCCATAGTACAAGACCACAGTCCAAAGAAAAAAAGAAGTTTATTTTTCAGGTTCATCAGAAATAACATTTTTGTATTTATTGTAGAGAAATGAGATAATAAGTAAGAGCACACCTAGCGAAACAAAAACTATGGTTTTAGCAATGGTATTTAAAGATGCTATATCATAGAAAAATAGTTTGGCCAGCGTAACGCCAAATAGGGCGATGGCGCCAATACGGAGATATTTTCGCTGTTTATAAATACCCAAAATTATGAGGAACAGTGCGTAAATACCCCAAAGTATACTAAGACCCAATTTGTAAGATTGGTCAGAGCCGGCAAGGTCCATCCAATTTAACAATTCACTACTAAGAATCCATAGGAATGAAATATGGGTTACTATTTCAATTGGGATTTTTAGGTTGATTTTCATAAAAGCACTTTTGGATAGTTTTATAAGGGCAACCCATAAAAGTCCGAAAAATGCAAATGACACATAGCGTAGGGCAATGTTCATTACACCAATTTCGTAATACTCGGAAAGTGCACGGTCTATGTAGCTTTCGCGCAGTTCGCTTAAAATGTATAAGCCTGCGGTTAGAAAAAACAGGCTAGCGGCTACTCCGGTAACTAAAGTGCTAAGGCCCAATATTCTATTTTTAATCTTTTTGATGTTCGCAAAGGCAAGGATTGTTAGGAATAAAAAGGAGTAAATGAAAAGCCAGATACTTCCAAAGTCCTTTAAATCATAGTTGTATATGCTGTGGCCATACTCCTCATTTGGTTTTAGGTCTATTTCTGATGCCGAAAATATGGAATTCCAATATTGTTCTATTTCTAAGAAAAAGGACATATAGGAAACGAACAATAAGATAATTGGTATGACAAACGACATGGCCAATGGTAGCTTGGGAGCCGGTTTTTCATCTGATGCAACTCTGTGTTTTTGGTTTATCCAGTTGATGAAACCAAAAGCAACTAAAAATAATACAGAGGTTAAGAAGTAGCTATTGAAAATTGGGGTTATTTCCGTTTCCGAAAAGTAATTGCTATAGCCAGTGCCCCAATCTTGAGTAAGACTTAGAAGCGCCAAAAGCATAAGAGGGTAGGACAGGTATTCATAAAACGAAACACTCTTAGCTCTGCCGATATAGAATAACAATGCCGCTTGTAATGTCCAAAGTAAAGTAACCCAATTACCATCTAACTGAACAGGAACGGCAATTGTGATAAATACTAGAACGAGTCCTGAAATTAAATGAAAGAGATTACGGTCTGCCAGTTTTTTCTTGAACAGTACGGCACTTACTAGAAAGTGGATAAAGGCGTTCACCAATGTAAAAACACCAAGTAGGTCCTTGCCGGTTTCATGGTTAGATAAAAGGCTATACCCAAGACCGTAGAAAATGAAAGAATTTAAAAGCAGTAATACAACGTCACTCTTTAGGAACTTTTCTTTTTTAATTACTTTATAAGCTAAAAAAGTAGCATAAAATACGACGAAGAATACGGCGAGATATATAAATGCCAGTGAAAAATGTTCTGCTATCTTATAAGAGAAAATCATCCACGAACTGTATATCAAATAAGTAAAGACAAAGGCGGAATAAAAAAGAGGTTTCCAGTATTTTTTTAGGGAAATGACCAAAATACCCACATTAATAATAGCCATATAGGCAAACAGTGTGGCGACACTTCCAGAGTTGTTACTTAATAAAAATGGTACGGCATAGGCGCCCACAAGTCCAATATGTGCAATAACCTGTTTGTTGTAGTTTAGGGCTGCAACAACTCCAAAAATGGTAAAAACAAGCATTAAGGCAAATGCCATTAATTGAGGAAACAAGCCGTAGAAACTGTAAGCGGCAAAAGTTATGAAATAAAGAATAGCTAGGGCACCACTTACAAGTACGGCACTATAATTTTCATATTTAGACTTTAGTTTTATTCCAAATCCTAATAGACCTAACCCTGATAAATACCCTAATATGATTCGGGTAAGCGGACTTATTAATTCGTTTTCTATGGAATATTTAGCACCAATGGCTACACCAATTACGGTTATAGCAATACCAATTTTATTGATAAGGTTTTCACCAATGAATTTTTCAAGATTGGATTTACCTTTTGGTTGTTTAATTTTATTAGAAGCTACCGGTTGAATTATCGGAGTTTCAGTAACGGGTTCAGCCGTTTCTTGAATTATATGTTGTTCTGGTTCTAGAGGTTCTGTAACCGTGTTGATTTCTGGAACGGGTTCGGGAATTGTTTGTTCTACGGCTAGTTGGTCAGGACGAAGCTTTTTAAGGGCTTCAATTTCTTGGTAAAGAGACATTAGCTCCTTGGCAAAACCCTCTTGCTTGCTTAGGAGTAATTCAAGTTTCTGGTTTAACTGGTCAATTCGGTCTTGGTGATTGGACATGTTGAAATTCCTTTTTGGTGCCCCATAGAATATATAAAGCACAGGACTAACCTCTACAACGAAAGATGAAATGATTTATTGATATAAACTTAAGATATAAACGTATATAGTTGATAATTTAGAACTAAGAAATGGTTGTAGCCTAACGGATGTTATATTTTAGGACCTACGTAGGGAGTTACTGCTTTCGGTTTAATTCAAAATTATAAAGTTGCCTACCAAGCTCGGCTAAAAACGGAATTCCAATTGCATCGTATTCATAAGTGTTGTCGTTAAAAACTCCGTTTGCATTGACCAATAATGTCGCGGTGACCATAAACTCAACATTATTGGACGCATCCTTGATGTAGGCGCAGTCGGTTAATGTGCCGTAGGCGAAACCCACTTTGTTATAGATTTCAATGTGGTCTGGAATGTTGTCCTTGGTATCTCCATAGATGAAAAATTTACAATACCCATCATAGTATTCGGCTGTGTTGTAACCCGCACTTCTTGGTACGGTACGCATTGCTTTTAATAAAAAATTATGCTGTTCCTTGCTCAGATTAAAACGTTCTTTCTCTTCAAATTTTTCAGGGAAAATAATACGTTTTAAAAGTGAGGCTTGGGCTTCAATAGGGTAATAGTTCTTCAGACTAAAATTAAATGGTTCGGCCATGAGTGAATCCTCTTCATAAAAACCTGTGCCTTTCTTTATATGTTTAATTTTTAATCCTTTGGGAAAGGTGTTGATTGTTGAAGGTAGCATATAAGTGGTGCTGTCATTCTCATAAACAATCAAAGGTTTTGTGGCTGTATTGTCGTCTAGGTTACCCAGTCTTTGCCAAATACGAACGGGAGTCACGCCTTTTCTTTTTAGAGTGGCGTTTATGGTGTCTTGTCCTAAAAATTCAACCAATCTATTATTAGCATCGTTATCGCTTACTGCGAATATTTGTGAGATAACTTCTGAAAAGGTAGTTTCAATAGAATCGCCTTCAATATAAAAACGGGTGTTGAGGTTAAGGGAGTCTAATTGATTCAATTTTTCAAGAGCTACCACCGCTGTTGGAAATTTCACGGTGCTGGCCGGGTAGAAGTAATTACTTGAATCTACCTGAAAATCAAAGTCGGTGAAATGAATATCTTCACCTTGCCGGTCAATTTGGGTGTACCGTATCTGGATTTCATGTTCTTTTAGATTATCCATCACTCTTTTTATTTTTGGAGTGTCGGAATTTAATATAGCAATAAGAGGGTCTCCTGTTTTTTCCTCTTTTTTAGAAGTGCAGGAAAAAAGAAACATTAGAATTAGAACTATAAAAGGAAACTTTTTGAACATGAGTTTCATTAGGTTTTACAATACTAGAGGAGTTGCCCAAGTTTATGCTGGTTCAACATACACTTCGCCGCGATGTGGTTTTAGTGCGTCCCTTACGGATATCATTTCGGTTTCATCAACCACCATATACGCTATACTGTGCATATCATTAAAATCTTGGGAGCCGGTAATGTTAAGATTTATTTTTTCTAGGGTTATAAATTCTTTTAGATGTATAACATGATGTTCTGCCGTTTTTTGTGCGGCGGGACCTCTAAAATCCCATATCAGTTTTATTTTTCTGCTCATACAATAGGTGTTCTTTGTTTTATCAATTAATAAAACTATTTCAATTTACGGTTTAAGAGGTAATTCTAAACCAAGTTCTTAATGTAATTGAAATAGTTATTGGGTAAAAGTAGTATCGTTTCAATTAAAATAAGACTTCTAAGAAAGCAATTTTACAAAACAAGATGAAATGTGTAGGTAACAGATTACGTGTGTGACTAAAAAGTCTGTTAAGACCTAGAAGTGCTATTGCCCACCGTAACGGATTTGTTATTTTTGCTCCATGAATTTAAAAATAACATCATTGCGCTATCTGGTTCGTTGCTTGACCGTTATGGCCTTCGTAACCCTTTTTGCTGGCTGCGGTTCTTTTTTGACCAAGGATGAACCTGTTTTTTTGGCTCGGGTCGGTGAGAACTATTTATATCGTGATGATGTAGCCAAACTACTGGCCAAGGGTATTTCTAAGGAAGATAGTGCTTCTTTTGTAACAAATTATATCAATAATTGGGCGTCTAAACAATTATTATTGGATAAGGCCAAAATAAACCTTCCCGAAGAAAAATTAGCGGAATATGATGTTCTGGTAGCAGATTATCGTACAGACCTATATACAAGGGCCTATAAGGAGGCTTTGGTGCAACAGGGCGGAGATACGGTAATTAGTAGCTCCCAGTTGAACGGTTTCTATGAACGAGAGAAAGAAAACTTTAAGCTTAAGGAAAAGATTGTAAAACTCAGGTTTGTTGAGTTGCCCACACAATTTTTGAATAAAGATGATGTAATTAGTAAGCTAAAGCGTTTTAAAAAAAATGATATAACCTATTTGGATTCTATTGGCGTACAGTTCAAGAAATTAAACTTCAATGATTCTATATGGGTAAGTGCTACTAGAATTATAGAAGAAATACCTCCGTTGACTTTTGAAAATGCCGATAAACACCTAAAAAAATCACAATTTTTTGAGTTAGAGGATGCAAACGGGGTATATTTGGCAAAGGTTATGGACGTACTTGATGTTAATGACGTCGCCCCACTGTCTTTTATTGAACCTACCATCAAGCAGGTTTTGTTGAGTAGAAGAAAACTCGATTATTTACGAAAACTGGAAACAGAAATTATAGATGAGGCTATTAAAGAAAAAGAATTTGAAGTTTATGAGCAAGGTGAATAAGTTTGTCGCCATTATAGGGTGCCTTTTGATTACAGGAAGCACATTTGCTCAAGAAAACGAAGAAGTTACCGAGAACCAAGAAGAATCTGATGTGCTTTTGCTAGAAGCCGAAGCCAGTGTAGAAAAAGATTCAACCAAACCGGCTGTAAATTTCAAGAAAATTAAGCTAGACGGTATTTCTGCCGTTGTGGGTGATTATGTTATTTTGGAATCGGATATTGAAAAAACGTTAATCGATTTAAAAAGCCAAGGAGTTTCAACTGCTGATGTTACACGTTGCGGACTTTTGGGTAAGTTGATGGAAGACCGTTTGTATGCCCACCAGGCCGTGCAGGATAGTCTTTTGGTTTCAGATGATGAAATTGCGGCAACTACGGATCGTCAGATTCAATCTTTTGTACAACAGACCGGTTCTATGGAAAAACTGTTGAAGTTCTACAAAAAAGAAGATGAGGCTAGTTTACGTGAGGACATTAATAAAATTAACAAACTGAGAATGCTTTCTGAGAAAATGCAGTCCAGTATTGTTGAGAAAATTGAGATTACACCAGAAGAAGTTCGTCAATTCTTCAATAAAATACCTGAAGACGAACGTCCTGTTTTTGGTGCGGAAATGGAAATAGCTCAAATCGTAAAATCTCCGAAACCTACAGAAAAAGAAGTTCAGGAAGTTTTGGATAAATTAAACGGTATTAAGGCAGATGTTGAGGATAATGATGCAAGCTTTAGTGTAAAGGCTATTTTGTATTCACAAGATCCAGGGTCAAAATCAAAAGGTGGTTTTTATAGTATTACCAAAGACACTGGGTTTGATAAGACTTTTAAGGATGTAGCTTTTAGTTTAGCGGAAGGTGAAGTTTCAGAGCCTTTTGAAACACAGTTTGGGTATCATATTATTTTTATCGAAAAAATTAGAGGTCAAGAATTGGATTTACGTCATATTTTGATGCAGCCAAAAATTTCTCAAACCGCTTTGGATGAAGTAAAGAAAGAGCTGGATACCATTCGTAAGCATATTATGGAAGGTAAATATACTTTTGCTCAGGCGGCCCTTAATTTTTCAGACGAAAAAGAAACAAAGTTTGACGGTGGTCTTTTAAGAAATCCTACCAATTTTGACTCTCGGTTTGAGTTGACAAAAATGGATCCAACACTTTACAACCAAGTGCGTAATCTTAAAGATGATGAAATATCCTATCCCTTATTGGAAGAAGACCCAAGAGGTGGCGGTCCTAAATATAAAATCCTAAAGGTTACCAACCGTTATGATGAGCATGTAGCCGATTTTTCTAAGGATTATATAAAAATCCAACAATTGGCCAAGACTGAGAAGCAGTATAATGCTATCAAAAAATGGATGGATAAGCATATAGAAGATACTTATATCAGCGTGAACGAAGACAATAAAGACTGCGATTTTGCCAACAACTGGGTAAAGGAATAAATGCATGTCAGACGTTCAGGCAATCAAAAATCTCGTAGAAAAACACAAGGCGCTCAAAAAAGAAATTGCCAAGGTCATTATTGGTCAAGATGAGGTAATAGACCAAATTCTTTTAAGCATTTATACGGGTGGCCATTCTTTATTGATAGGTGTTCCTGGTTTGGCCAAGACGTTAATGGTGAATACCATAGCCCAAACTTTAGGGCTTGATTTTAAACGTATTCAATTTACACCGGATTTAATGCCAAGTGATATTCTTGGTAGTGAGGTTCTTGATCAAAACCGAAATTTCAAATTTATAAAAGGTCCTATTTTCGGTAATATCATTTTGGCCGATGAGATTAACCGTACACCGCCTAAAACACAGGCCGCGTTGTTGGAGGCCATGCAAGAGCGTTCAGTGACCATTGCTGGTCAACAGCATAAACTAGAACTTCCTTATTTTGTTTTGGCTACTCAAAACCCTATTGAACAAGAAGGTACTTACCCGCTTCCTGAAGCACAGTTAGACCGTTTTATGTTCGCTATTGAGCTAAAATACCCTTCTGTAGAAGAAGAAATTGAAGTTGTTAAAAGCACCACTTCAGACCGCTCTGTTAATGTACAGGCGTTGTTCAATGCTCAAGAAATAATTGATGTTCAGCAACTCGTGCGCCGTATTCCTGTACCGGATAACGTGGTGGAGTATGCAGTAAAATTGGTGAATTCTACACGTCCAAATCTGGAAACGGCGAGTGACTATGTTAAACAATACATAGATTGGGGGGCGGGCCCAAGAGCTTCTCAAAATCTGGTTTTAGCAGCAAAGGCACATGCCGCTATACAGGGTAAATTTTCACCGGATGCGGAAGACATTCAAGCTGTTGCAACGGGTATTTTAAGACATCGACTTATCAAAAATTACAAAGCAGAGGCCGAAGGTATTTCTGAAGAGGCTATTATTGCGAAATTACTCTAGCGAGAAATTAACATATCTTCTGTAAATTCTCAAGTTTTCTACCTTTAATGCCTTAGTTAGTGCAACCTAAGGGCAATCTACTGATCAATTTCTAAAAAAGGTGTGAATCCTAAGGCAAAAGTTTTATTTACGCTTCTTATTTTCTTAATTTTACGGGATTACAATAACTTAAACAAATTAGATAATGGCATTTGATATTGATATGATCAAAGGGGTATACGCCAATATGGCCGAACGTGTTGATAAAGCACGTGAAATTGTCGGCAAACCGCTTACCCTTTCAGAGAAAATTTTATATTCCCACTTGTGGGACGGTAACCCTAGCAAAGCATTTACAAGGGGAAAAGACTATGTGGATTTTGCTCCAGATCGTATCGCTTGTCAAGATGCTACCGCGCAGATGGCTCTTTTGCAGTTTATGCAAGCAGGTAAGCCAAAGGTTGCAGTGCCAACCACAGTACACTGTGATCACTTAATACAAGCAAAAAGTGGCGCTGTTTCGGATTTAAAAGTAGCGAACTCTACAAGTGCAGAGGTTTTTAACTTTTTAGAGTCTGTTTCAAATAAATATGGTATTGGTTTCTGGAAACCGGGAGCAGGTATCATTCACCAAGTAGTTTTAGAAAATTATGCATTTCCAGGTGGAATGATGATCGGTACGGATTCTCACACGGTTAACGCTGGTGGGTTAGGTATGGTTGCTATTGGTGTTGGTGGTGCAGATGCTGTAGATGTTATGGCAGGTATGGCTTGGGAGCTTAAATTTCCTAAACTAATAGGTGTTAAATTAACCGGTAATATTTCTGGGTGGACTTCTGCTAAGGATGTTATTTTAAAGGTTGCAGGTATCTTAACCGTAAAAGGCGGTACCGGTGCAATTGTAGAATATTTTGGAGAGGGTGCTAAAAACCTTTCTTGTACCGGTAAAGGTACTATTTGCAATATGGGTGCGGAAGTAGGAGCTACTACTTCTACATTTGGTTATGATGAGTCTATGGAGCGTTATTTACGTGCCACTGACCGTAATGATGTTGCAGATGCTGCTAACCAGGTAAAAGAATACTTAACTGCAGATGCAGAGGTATATGCTAACCCAGAGCAATATTTTGATGAGGTTATAGAAATTAATTTAGATGAGCTAAGACCTCATTTAAACGGTCCTTTTACTCCAGATTTGGCTACACCAGTAGGCGAGTTGGGAGAGAAGGCCAAAGCGAATGACTGGCCTTTAAAAGTGGAATGGGGATTAATAGGTTCTTGTACGAATTCTTCTTACGAAGATTTAACTAGAGCTGCGTCTATTGCTAAACAAGCGGTAGATAAAAAAATTAAACCAAAATCTGATTTTGGTATCAACCCAGGATCAGAGCAAATTCGTTTTACTGCTGAAAGAGATGGTATTTTAGAAATTTTTGAAAACTTAGGTGCTACAATCTTTACGAATGCTTGTGGACCATGTATTGGTCAATGGGATAGAAGTGATGCAAAAGGCGATGAGAAGAACACTATTGTACACTCTTTTAACCGTAACTTCTCTAAAAGGGCAGATGGTAATCCAAATACACATGCGTTTGTAGGTTCTCCAGAAATGGTTGCTGCAATAGCAATATCTGGTCGTTTGGATTTTGATCCAATGAACGATACATTACTTAATGAAGATGGGGAAGAAGTTAAACTAGATATGCCATTAGGTATAGAGTTGCCTCCAAAAGGCTTTGCTGTAGAAGATGCTGGTTTCTTAGCTCCTGATGCAGACGGTTCCGGTGTAGAGGTTAAAGTTTCTCCTGAATCTGAAAGATTACAATTGTTAGAACCCTTTACCCCAATAAAGGATGAAAGTTTAATGGGTGCTAAATTGCTTATTAAGGCTTTTGGTAAATGTACAACGGACCACATTTCTATGGCAGGTCCTTGGTTGCGTTTCCGTGGTCATTTAGATAATATATCTAACAACTGTTTAATTGGTGCGGTAAATGCATTTGGCAAAAAGACAAACTTTGTCAAGAATCAATTGACGGGCGAGTTTGCAGGTGTTCCTGATACGGCACGTGCTTATAAAGCAGCGGGTGTTAGGTCTATAGTTGTTGGTGATCATAACTATGGTGAAGGTTCATCTCGTGAGCATGCAGCTATGGAGCCAAGACATTTAGGTGTTGCAGCGGTAATTGTAAAATCTTTTGCTCGTATACACGAAACAAACCTTAAAAAACAAGGTATGTTAGGATTAACATTTGCTAATGAAGCAGATTACGATCTAGTACAGGAAGATGATACATTTAACTTTATTGATATAGCGGAGTTTGCACCGGACAAGCAATTAACTTTAGAGTTGGTTCATGCGGATGGTAGTAAGGATGTTATTAAGTTAAACCATACATACAACCAACCTCAAATAGATTGGTACAGAGAAGGTTCTGCATTGAATGTTATTAAAAAGGAAAATGTAGCCTAATCAATTTTGAAATGGTATATAAAAGCTCCCGTTAATTAGCGGGAGTTTTTTAGTTTTAGTCTATTGGATATCTTTTATGAAAAGAAAAACTTTCTTTACGCTTATTGTTATGGCCTTCGTGCTTTCCTTTTTTGTTACACCAGTAGGTTATTGGGGCAAAATTTGGCTAATGCGTTTATTTGCTTCTCCTCCAGATATCATTAAGGTAGAGGATAGGCAACAAATTGATGGTTATGGTTGGAAGCTTAAGGATGCAGATTGGAATTTATTTAATTTTCAAGAGTCAAAGGGTAAAGTGTCATTCGTTCATTTTTGGGCGTCATGGAATACGCCTAGTGCAGCGGAATTAAACGGTATTCAAAAATTATACGATAGTTATTCCGATAAGGTCGATTTTTATATCGTTACCAATGAAGAGCGCGAACCAGTGGAAGAGTTCATGGCAAAGAACAAATACACCTTTCCTGTAACTTATAGAATTGTTGGACAAGACGCACCGCTTAAAATTCCAAAAATTCAAGGGACTTATATTATTGATGAAAATGGTGATATTGTAGTTCATACCGAGGAAACACATGACTGGGATAGTAATACGGTTACCGAACTTTTAGATTCACTTGCTGGTAAGTCTTGAAGCGGTCTTTAAAGTATATTGTCTTAGTAGTACTGCTGATTGCGGTCTGTATCATTTTATTGACACCTGTAGGGCCTAGATTAAGAGGTTACATGGGTAGACTCATGTCCTATACATCCGTGAAACTAAAAGCGGAGAAAACCATTCCCGAAAATACTTATAATTGGGAAATAAAAGACCTGAATGGTAAAACACATGCTTTTCAAGAGAACAAAGGAAAAGTAGTTTTTTTGAATCTATGGGCAACATGGTGTAAGCCCTGTTTAAAGGAGATGCCGGATATTCAGGCGCTATACAATGATTATAGTGATAAGGTAAGCTTTATGTTAGTTAGTGAGGAGGAATCTATAAAGGTAAAAGGTTTCGTTTCAAAAAAATCTTACCGACTGCCTTTTTATCTAGCTGACGACCATATGCCAGAAATATTTAAATCTACCACTATACCTACAACTTACATCATAAGTAAACAGGGCAAAATAGTAATGGCCGAAAACGGTGCTATAGATTGGAACAGTGAAGAAGTCAGGAGGCTCCTAGAGAAGCTTATAGTAGAGTAACAAGTTTATGATTTGTTCTTGAAGTATTTAAAAGGAACAATCAGCATACCAAAGCATTCTCCATCTCCTTTGCCCAAATGTTTGTGGTGCATTTTATGCGCTCTACGAACTCCCTTGGCATACCAATGATTAGCGTTCCTAAAAAGTTTAAACCGCTGATGTATGAAGATATCATGCACTAGAAAGTAAGCAATGCCATAGGCCAGAATACCAAAACCTAAGGGCCAGCCATACCAAAAAGAAGTTTGAGCACCAAGATAGAAAAGTACCATGCTTACAACGGCGTAAAATACAAAAAAAGCATCATTTCTTTCGAACCATGAGTCATGGTCTTTTTTGTGGTGATCTTGGTGAAGGCTCCAAAGAAAACCATGCATAATGTACTTATGGGTAAACCATGCCATAAATTCCATAAAGGAAAATGTGCCAAAAAAAAGGGCTAACCAAATAACTGTCTTCATACTAAACCAAATTCAATTTATAATTTACGTACGATTTGGCCAAAACACCAAATTTCTCGTAGTTAGGAACACGAATACGCACCTTTCTAATTTCCAACGACGGTGTGCGTTGTAATTTTTTCAATAGTCTATAATAGTATTTATAGGCTGTATAAACACCAAATTTAGCCTCATTTGGTAATTGAAGAATACCTGTATAGGCCAGTTCAAAATCTGCTTTTATTTCATTTACGATTCGAGTTTTGGAGGCTTCATCCAACATGGCCAAATCAGTGTTGGGGAAGTAACTACGGTTTAAATCTTCAAAATCGCTTTTAAGGTCTCGTAGGAAGTTTACTTTTTGAAAGGCAGAACCCAACGCCATAGCAGTCTCCTTTAAGTTATTGTATTTTTCCATATCACCTTTTACGAAGACCTTTAAACACATTAGACCAACCACATCTGCCGATCCATAGATATATTCTTTATATTCTTCATCTGTTCTATAGACGTTCTTGTAGAGGTCCATTCGCATACTCTTCATAAAAGCTGCAACTAGTTCATATGGCAATTCATATTTATGATAGGTATGCTGAAAAGAATTGAGAATAGGGTTAAGGCTTATCTTTTGTTCTAACGCATCTTTAAGGCTGGCTTCAAATTGATTAAAAAGCTTTTCCTTATCATACTGGTCAAATGTATCCACAATTTCATCCGCAAAGCGTACAAAGCCATAGATGTTGTAAATATCTGCTCTAATGGTTGACGATAACATTTTTGTTGCTAATGTAAACGAAGTGCTGTACGACTCCGTAACAATCTGGCTGCACTGGTAAGAAACTTTATCGAAAAGGGCTTTCATAGTGTTGGCTTTTAGATGTTCTTATTAATTAATTGGGATACAAGCTTGCCCGATATTAAAGCAGGAGGAACACCAGGACCTGGTACAGTCAACTGGCCGGTAAAATATAGGTTTTTTACTTTTTTACTTTTTAAATTAGGTCTTAGAAAGGCGGTTTGACTCAGCGTGTTGGCCATGCCATAGGCATTACCTTTATAAGAATTGTATTGCTCTACGAAATCATTTACACAGAAGGACTCTTTAAAAATGATGTTTGATTTTACACTTTGTTCGGTACGTTTTTCAAATCTATCTATAATTATATCAAAATATTGACTGCGTAATTCAGGAGTGTCTGTTAAATCTGGAGCTATGGGAACTAGGAAAAAACCCGTCTCGCAATTTACTGGTGCCATGCTGGAATCTGTTATAGAGGGAAAGTTTGCATAGAACAATGGGTCTTTAGGCCAACTAGGGTTATCATAAATTTCTTGAGCATGACGTTCAAAGTCAGTATCAAAAAAGAGATTATGATGGTTTACATTTTTTAGCTTCTTATCAAAGCCTATATAAAATAATAATGATGAAGGTGCAAAGGTCTTTTTGTTCCAATAGGACTCGGAGTATTGCCTGTATTCTATATCTAGCAAGGTTTCGGAGTGGTGATAGTCAGCTCCACTCAATACAACATCTGCTGAAATATCCTTATTATGAATAGTAATCCCAGAAGCTAGGCCACCTACAACATTTATTTTGCTCGCTGGTGCATCCGTACATATTTTAACACCCAATTCTTGAGCTAGATTTTTCATGGCTTTTACAATTTCATACATGCCCCCTTTGGGGTGCCATGTGCCCAGACCAAAATCGGCATAATTCATAAAATTATAAAAGGATGGTGTTTTATTGGGCTTAGCGCCAAGGAACAGCACGGGAAACTCAAGAGTGGAAACCAATTTAGGGTTCTTGAATTTTTTTCGAACTTCTCCGCTAATAGTCTTAAAGAATTGGTCTACCCTTAAAGCTGTCTCAGGTGTAATTAGCTCTAAAGGGGATAAGCCTGGTCTTAGAACAACCTTGTTAATGGCTATATCATAATTTTTTTGTGCCTTGGCAATAAAGTTTTTCAGGTGGCGTGCACTTCCGGGCTCAAGGCGTTCAAATTCTTTACAAATTTTATCTATACAATCTCCAATAGTAATGTTGTCGTCCGCAAAGAAAATTTTATAGGCAGGACTTAATTTGTCTAGCTGATAATAATCTGAAGTTTTCTTTCCAAAATCATTAAAAAAATTATCAAAAATATCCGGCATCCAGTACCAGCTAGGTCCCATATCAAAAGTAAAGCCATCTCTAATAAGCTGTCTGGCTCTGCCACCTACCGTTTGGTTTTTCTCATAAATCGTTACCTCATGGCCTTCTTTAGCTAAATAGCATGAAGCAGATAATGATGAGAAACCTGAGCCGATTATGGCAATCTTTTTTTGCATTTTACAATGGGGTAACTAACTTAAAGTTGTTCAATTATTTTATCAATTGAAGTAAAAACCTCAACTGTACTGGGTAAACCCTGTAAATCTATATGCTGGGTCTGATGGCCTAATAGCCAGAGCTGGGTACTTGGGTAATTGGTAGTAAGTATATTAAATTGTTCAATATAGTCGTTGATTTTATCCTTGGAGGGCGAAACGGTAAAATAAGATAGAAACGTTGTGCTATCAAAGGTTTTCATAACCTCTTCTAAATTCTCTAATGGAACAGTTTGCCCTAGATAAACCGTTTTATATCCACGGGAAGCAATTTCATAATTCAGATAAAGTAAACCTATTTCATGAATTTCGTTCTCTGGCAAATAAGCAACAAATGTTGTTTTCTTGTTTAGACCATCTTGAGGAATTGTCAATTCTTGAGTATTAATCAAGATTTTCTGCTTAATAAGGTTGGAGATGAAATGTTCGTGTGCGGGACAAATGGTATCCGTCTGCCATAATAACCCAAGATCGTTTAACAAGGGTACAAATACTTCTTTGAAGATTTCTGAAAACGATTTTTCAAGAAGAAGGGTCTTGTAGGTTTGTGTAAACAGTTGTTGATCAAAATTGATCATAGACAACTTAAAAGTATTTATAATCTGACTTTTATTGTTTTTGGAAACTAAGCCGGTTACAAGCTCAGGTATTTTATTTTCATTAAGATTAGCAATCTTGGATATTTTGTGTCCGTTGCTATATAACAATGTAATGTTCAAAAGTTTCTGTAGGCTTTGCAGGCTATACCTTCTAATATTGGTATCCGTACGTTCTGGGGAAAGAAGGTTATATCTTTTCTCCCATATCCGAATCGTATGTGCTTTAATACCAGAGAGGTTTTCTAAATCTCGTATGGTAAACGTTTTTTTTAAAGTGTTCATTGTTTTTTACAAAAGATTAAACAAATTTACTGATTTTTATTTAGGTCACCTGGTAGAAATGAGCTCTTTTAATGAAAATGTTGATTAATTTAAGAGAAGATAAGGATTCTAGACATAAAAAAAACCATCAATGAATTTCATTGATGGTTTAATGTGCGCACGAGAAGACTCGAACTTCCACGGCCTAGTGGCCACCAGCCCCTCAAGCTGGCGCGTCTACCAATTCCGCCACGTGCGCATAAGGGGGTGTCAAAAACGTTGCAAAGATAGAATAACTTTCTAATTATGTTTTATTAAATGTAAAGATAGTAAGGCGTATTTATTTTATTTGAGCATCTGCAGTAAGCATTTCGTAGGTCTTAAGTATCATAAGAGTTCGTAAAGCTAGCCATTGATTGCTTAACGGACCTGCTTTTAGTTTTGAACGTATTTGATTTTCTATTGATTTGGGTAAATAAGCAATGATTAATCTTCTTAATTTTCGCCTTGTAGATTGGGTTTTTTGATCTTTATTGTAATTCTTTATTAATTTCTCAATGAAGGGTTGAGGAAAAATACCAAGCCCTTTTTTATTCTCTAATGTTTCGCAAATATAAGATTGCACCTCTGGAAGGTTCAGAATTTGACCTACCTCTTGAACAGCCTCTCTTTTT
>NZ_RCNR01000021.1 GCF_009725985.1 Zobellia amurskyensis | reverse complement strand
TTACTCCTGGATAGACAGTAGATTCGTAAATAACTAAATCCCCTTTTTTTAATACTTTTCCTACTGTTTCACTCGATTTATAAAGCGGTGTCAAAATAGGTCTGTTTGTACTGTCAACAGGTGTTGGTACTGTTACAACATAATAGTTGCAATCTGCAATATCTTCTAAGTTAGAGCTACAGTGAAGACCTATATCAAACTTAGGCGTACTTTGTAGGACAGCTTTTAAATCTTCATCACTTACTTCAAGTGTATTGTCTTTACCGGATTGAAGTTCTTCAATCCTTTTCTGGTTGATATCAAAACCTATTACAGGGTATTTGGTAGCGAACAGACGTGCTAAGGGAAGTCCGACATAGCCTAAGCCGATAATCGCTATTTTAGATGTGCTCATAGTTTACTTTTTATTTTAAATTGTTCCAATACCAATCCATTGCCGATTTTAGGCCCGACTTTATATCGTATTGGGGATTGTAACCTAAGTTTTTACGGGCTTTATCAATGGAAGCCAAAGAGTGAGGTACATCTCCCTGTCTTTCCGGGCCGTAAATGACTTGAATATCTTCAATTTTGGAGTCATAAGTGCTTAAGTATTGTTTTAATAGTTCAACTAATTCTTTCAAATCCGTACGTTCACCGTAGGCAACATTGTAAACGGTGTTAAGAGCGTCATTATTGTCTACTAAAAGAGCCCTTATATTCATTTCTACAACGTTATCTATGTACGTAAAATCTCTAGAGAAACTTCCGTCTCCATTTACAACAGGAGATTCATGATCCATTAATTGCATAGTGAACTTTGGAATTACCGCAGCATAAGCACCATTAGGATCTTGCCTTCTGCCGAAAACATTAAAATAACGTAACCCTATAGTTTCAATTCCGTACGTTTTTGAGAATACATCGGCATAAAGCTCATTTACATATTTTGTAATGGCGTATGGTGATAATGGTTTACCGATAATATCTTCAACCTTAGGCATTGATTTTGAATCCCCGTAGGTGGAAGAACTGGCAGCGTACACAAAACGTTTTATTTTTGCATTGCGAGCGGCAACTAACATATTTAAAAAACCAGATACATTAACATCATTACTAGTGATAGGGTCGTTTATGGATCTTGGTACCGAACCTAAGGCTGCTTGATGTAATACATAATCTGCATTTTTACAAGCTGTTTCGCAATCATTTAGTTCACGAATGTCTCCTTCAATCAAGGTGAAATTTCCGTTACTAAGAAAAGGTTTTATATTTTCACGTTTACCGGTAGCAAAATTATCAAGGCAAATAACCTTGTTCCCGTTTTGTAATAGTGCTTCACATAGATTAGATCCAATAAACCCGGCACCTCCGGTTATTAGAATTGTGTATTCTGATGAAAAATTAAGTTTTTCGAGCAACATTTAAATTTGGGTTAAAAACATTAATAGTTAAGATTAAAAGAGTCGGTTTTTTATTGACGTTGCTGCAAAGATGTGAAAAAAATACTAGTCAAAAAGTTATATTCTGTCATCAGTCAATTTAAAAGATGTTACGCCATTAGACAGAAAAAAAGGTTTTTCTAATGGGTAGCAGTTTGTCTTGGATATAAATGTATAAGAAACAAAAATAGAAATAAATATTGAGCGTTTAATGTTGTAAATTTTATTTTTAAACAGTGTCGTTTTATTAATTGCTTTCGAAAAATTGATAAGTAATATAGTAGATGCCCACTATTTCTTAATTACAGTGTTATTCGATGAATTTTAATAGTTTTCTCGCTGTTTGTTGAGCCACTTTTTTATGGCCGAAGCATGTCCAGTGTGGGTCGTGGTCAAAAGACCATTTTTCGTTTTCAGGTTGTTTTAGAAGAATATATTTATACCCCATGTTTTTGCATAACTGTATTATATCCGAGTCTGCATTTGGTCGAAAAACTAAAATGCGATTATCTGTTCGATTTGGTGTGTTAAGGGATGAGAGCAGAATTTTGATGGAATCTAATTGGGGAGGAATCTCTTTTTTCTTAGTCTTGGTCTTAGTCTGGAGCTTGTTTTTTTTGTTCTGCCAATAGTTACTATAGAGGTAGTAAATAAACTTACATGCGTATAAAGAGTTTTTAGCAAAAGAAGACTTTAGTTTAGCTTTTGTTATTTTCCCGTTTATTATATCGAATTGTGTGAGCTGAGTGTTTGTACTAAGTTGTACTATACTTTCTTTGAAATCAGTGTCATGTACATAAAGTAATTGATATTTAGGTTGTAATGAATCAAGTTGATCGGCAATCATTGTGGCTTCTATAAAGTTAACGCCAGAGCGAGAGGCTTCCAAGAAATTGAAACCAGGTAATTTTTTCTTTAAATAAATATTTTGGCGGCACGAATCTGGATTCATGAAATTTTCAATAAAAGAATCACCGATTATTGTAATTAAATTGTCAGTAGAATTAGGTAGAATACCTGGCCAACCTAATTCATTAATTTGCCATGTATGTTGTCCACCTTTCCATTTTCCAAATTGCTTCGGGATGTATTTTTGTATTCCCCATTGATCAATACTTCTTTTAGGGATGTCTGGGCTAATCACAAAAAATCGAGCTATTAATTCTCCAACAATCATACCTAGGGCTAAAAAAAGAAAAACGGTAGTAATAAACTTTTTCATTTATTAAAATTGAAAGTAAATAAACTCTTGTTGTGAGCCTCCAAACGAGAAAATAATGGTAATAATTCCTATGTAAGCTCCCCATCGGATAGGTCTATGTTTTAATAATCCATTCCCATAGATTTCAAGACCATGATTTTTTTCTCTTTGAAGCCATTCTGTGATAACAAACAGAGCAAGTAGGGTCATTAGGGTGGTGGGGAATATTTGTGGCTGAGAGAAAAGGGTTGTGTCGAAAATATTAATTAAATATCTCAATGCATCAGCTACATTTTCGGCTCTAAAAAAGACCCATGCCAATACCGTTAAAAAAAATGTAGAGCCTATTTGAAAGATTTCTTTAAAGCTTGGTAGAATTTTGCCTTTAGCTGCAGCATCTATATTTAGCCTATTTTTTCCAGAGATCATTAAGGGTAAAAAGTAAATAGCGTTTAAGGCTCCCCAAGCAAGAAATGTCCAATTCGCTCCGTGCCAAAAACCACTTACCAAGAAAATGATAAAGATGTTACGGATTTTCATCCAAGTCCCACACCGGCTTCCGCCAAGGGGAATATAAAGGTAGTCCCTAAACCAGGTTGATAAGGAGATATGCCATCTTCTCCAAAATTCAGCGATATCCCTAGAAAAATAAGGGAAAGCAAAATTTTTCATTAAATCAAAACCAAACAATCTTGATGTGCCAATGGCGATATCGGAATACCCAGAGAAGTCACCATAGATTTGAAAGGTAAAGAAAAAAGCACCTAGCAATAAGGTGCTTCCGGAATATTCCCCTGAATTATTGAATATTTCATTCGCATATTCCGCGCAATTGTCGGCGATTACAATTTTTTTTAACAGGCCCCATAAGATTTGACGCATCCCGTCTACCGCTTTTGAATAATCAAAAACTCGCTTCTTGTAGAATTGTGGCAGTAAATGGGAAGCCCTTTCAATAGGACCCGCTACAAGTTGCGGAAAGAAACAGACAAATGCGGAAAAAGCGATAAAATCCCTCGTCGGCTCTAATTGTTTTCTGTAAACATCAATAGTATAGCTTAAAGTCTGGAAGGTATAAAAACTGATGCCAACAGGTAAAATGATGTTAAGGGAGTGTGCACTGATTTCTTGACCAAAGAAAGAAAAGGCGGATGTAAAGCTATCTAGGAAAAAGTTGTAGTATTTAAAAAAACCTAAGAAGCCTAAGTTCACTAGAATGCTCGTCCATAAAAGCATATTTCTTTTATTGAGGCCGTTTTCTCTGGCTAGGGCCCTTCCTATCGAATAGTCGACTATTGTACTAAATGCGATTAAGGATAAAAATCGCCAATCCCACCACCCGTAAAATACATAACTTGCGAGTACAATCAGCAGATTTTGAAGTTTTAGCTTTTTAGGAAAAACGAACCAATACAAAAAAAAGACCAATGGTAAAAAGATAGCAAAATCAACTGAATTGAATAGCATGTTTTCGATTTTTGAAAAATGAAACGTGCGAGGGAAGTGATGCAAATATTCATTTTTTTTTTTAATCGAATGGAATATTGATAAAAAAAAGCCTCAAGTGATTTAATACTCGAAGCTTTTAACTATAAGGAGTTGAGAATGACTCTATTTTTTATAGTAATTTTTATACCAATCAACAAATTTCTGAACACCATCTGCAACAGAGGTGTTAGGTTGGTAATCGTAATCTCTAATTAAATCATCAACATCGGCCCAGGTACGTTCTACATCTCCAGGCTGCATTGGCATGAGCTCTTTTTCAGCTTTCTCGCCTATACTTAATTCAATAGCTTCTATAAAATCATTTAATTTTACAGAATTATTGTTACCAATATTATAAATTTTATATAAATCTCGGTTTTCTACCGATTTAGTAAGTATGCGCACAACTCCTTCTACGATATCATCAACATAGGTAAAATCCCTTTGCATCTTACCATGGTTGAATACTTTGATCGGTTCCCCTTTGGAAATAGCATCTGTAAAAAGAAACAAAGCCATGTCGGGTCTTCCCCAAGGTCCATAAACCGTGAAAAAACGTAAACCTGTAGTAGGGATGTTAAATAAATGACTATAGGTATGGGCCATTAGTTCATTACTCTTTTTACTTGCGGCATAAAGACTTATTGGGTGGTCTACATTATCCGAAGTTGAAAAAGGTATTTTCTCATTCAAACCATAAACACTAGAACTACTTGCGTACACTAAGTGCTCTACTTTGTTATGTCTACAACATTCCAATAAATTCAGGTAACCTACAATATTACTGTCAATATACGTCTCTGGATTTTCTATACTATAACGTACCCCGGCTTGTGCTGCTAAATTACATACCCTGTTAATTTTCTCTTCTTTAAAGAGTAGGGGCAAAGCCTCTCTATCCTCCAAATTCATTCGAACAAAAGAGAATTTATTGCCATATGTGGAACCATAACATTTTTTGAGAAAAACTTGGGCATCGTTTTTCGAAATGCCCAATTGTTTTAATCTGTTATATTTAAGGTTTACATCATAGTAATCATTGACGTTATCCAAACCTATAACTTCATATCCTTGTTGAAGGAGTTTTTCACAAAGGTGATATCCGATAAAACCGGCCGCACCGGTGACAAGAATTTTCATGATTGTCCTATTTTGTAATACTGAAAGCCTTTGGCTTCCATATCTTCTTTTGATAGTAGGCGACGACCATCAAAGACAAAAGCAGGTTTTAACATTTTTTCAAATATAATATCCCAATCGTAGTTCTTAAACTCATCCCATTCGGTTAAAATGGCAATGGCATGTGCATCTTGAACTGCATCCATAGGGTTGGAAACGACCGTTAATAGTTTTCTATTCTCCTCAGGCGATCTTGTTTCTAAATAATCTAAGTCTGCGTAAATTCTATCTGCAGAAACTTTAGGATCATAAACTACAATCTCCGCTTTTTCTTCAAGTAAGGCATCAGCAATGTTAATCGCGGCAGATTCCCTAGTATCGTTGGTGTCTTTTTTAAAGGCCCACCCAAGGAAAACTATTTTTTTGCCAGAAACAGTATTATATAGAGTGGAGATTATATTCTCAGCAAATCGTCTTTTCTGATAGTCGTTCATAATAATAACTTGTTCCCAGTAATCGGCAACTTCGTTAAGACCAAAACTTCTTGATATATATACTAAGTTTAAAATATCTTTTTGGAAACATGACCCGCCAAAACCTACAGAGGCATTAAGGAACTTTGGTCCAATCCTACTATCGGTTCCTATTGCTCTTGATACCTCGGCTACATTAGCGTCAGTTCGCTCGCACAAGGCTGAAATAGCATTGATAGATGAAACTCTTTGCGCTAAAAAAGCATTAGCAACCAACTTGGATAGTTCAGAAGACCAAACATTAGTTTGAAGAATGCGTTCTTTTGGAAGCCAGTGCGCATAAATTGAACTTAAGGTGTCTTTTGCTTCTTGACCTGACGGTGTTTCATCGCCACCAATAAGAACTCGGTCGGCTTGCAGAAGATCCTCAACTGCTGTGCCTTCGGCTAAAAATTCAGGATTTGAAAGTATTTCGAATTTAACACCGTTCCCTGTATTTTCAAGAATACTTTTGATAGCACTAGCGGTTCTAACCGGGAGAGTAGATTTTTCTACGACTATTTTATCGGTCTTAGCTATTTTGGCAATATTACGGGCACAGAGCTCTACAAATTTTAAATCCGCAGCTTGCCCTTTTCCTTTTCCATATGTTTTAGTCGGTGTATTTACCGATATAAATATGATTTCGGCTTCGTCAATAGCTTTATCCACCTCGGTAGAGAAGAAAAGGTTCTTTCCTCTTGTTTTGGCTACTATTTCCTTTAGACCAGGTTCGTAAACAGGTAAATTATCCAGGTCTGAATCATTCCATTGGTCAATTCGGGCTTGGTTGATATCCACAACTGTTACGGTAATCTCAGGACACTGACTAGCAATAACGGACATTGTTGGTCCACCTACATATCCTGCACCAATGCAGCATATTTTATTCACTTTTTTCATGACTGGGTTCATTTTATTAGGTTGCAAAGATTACTAAATAACTCAAAACTACCTTGCATTTTTTCGCTTAAAAAGATTTATTTCAAGATTATGTGTTCAAATTGGTTGTGATTTGATAATATATTACAATTATACTATTCTTTTTATAAGGGTTGTAATTGGTGTTCTTTGGCAATTGTCTGAAATTATATACGAACAACATGTTGAATAGGACTATGAGCCTTTCATCTTAGATATTTGAAGTTCGTAGTTTTTTGAGCAGAAATCACCTTTTGTTTAGCACATTGTATTTATATTCGTGGAAATTATAATACTAATTTTGATAAACTATTCTGAGGTCTCTATAAAAAGCGATCCATGCTGGTTTAACCGAAAAATAAATGTAAGAAATGAAGAGAATACTGATTACCGGGGCAGCAGGTTTCTTAGGGTCCCACTTATGTGACCGTTTTATAAAGGAAGGTTATTATGTTATAGCCATGGATAATCTTATTACCGGTGATTTGCGTAATATAGAACATCTGTTTAAGCTGGAGAACTTTGAGTTTTACCATCATGATGTTACTAAATTTGTAAGTGTTCCGGGAGAGCTGGATTATATTTTGCACTTTGCCTCTCCCGCTAGTCCAATTGATTATTTGAAAATTCCAATTCAGACCTTAAAAGTAGGGGCGTTGGGTACTCATAACCTTTTAGGCTTGGCAAAAGTTAAAAAAGCTAGAATTCTTATTGCATCTACTTCAGAGATATATGGAGATCCACTTGTCCATCCTCAGACTGAGGAATATTATGGTAATGTCAACACCATAGGTCCAAGGGGAGTGTACGATGAGGCAAAACGGTTTATGGAGTCAATTACAATGGCGTACAATCGATTTCATGGTTTAGAAACTAGAATTGTGCGTATTTTTAATACCTATGGACCTCGAATGCGTTTAAATGACGGTAGGGTTATTCCAGCTTTTATAGGTCAGGCATTAAGGGGTGAAGATTTGACCGTATTCGGTGATGGAAGTCAAACTCGCTCATTTTGTTATGTTGATGATGAAGTGGAAGGTATATATCGACTTTTACTTAGTGATTATGCGCTACCGGTAAACATTGGTAACCCACATGAAATTACTATTAAAGATTTTGCAGAGGAAATTGTAAAATTAACGGGGACTGATCAAAAAGTAATTTATAAACCATTACCACAAGATGACCCTATGCAGAGGCAGCCTGATATATCAAAGGCGACGAATATTTTAGGATGGGAACCAAAAGTATCCAGATCTGAAGGAATGAAAAAGACTTACGAGTATTTTAAATCTTTACCTGAAGAGGAGTTGTACAAAAAAGACCACAAAGATTTTAAAGACTATAATAGAATTTAGATTATTTAAATGATAGATAATGGAGCAATCGAGAAAATAGATTAGCTCCTTTATTTTTTTATAGATATTTGATTATTAGTGTCTAATGTGTTTTTTATGTTTTTAGTTGGGTAAATCATAGTATATGCTTTGTCCAAGCATTAAATCTATTATTGGGTTTATTACGTAGATATGGTAGATTATGCTAAATGAATTGTTTAGGCTTTTTGTGCGATTAGCCGAGTTTTTAAGACATACAACAAAATTACTAAGGGGTTCTAATGTTAAGGTTTAGTTTTGTATTCTATAATCGAAAGAAACTTTTTAGTAATTTTTAGATTATATTTATATGTTTGGCCGTCAGTTTAAAAAACTTCGGCAAGCCCCAAGTAAAATGAACTAAAACCAATTTCAATTGAAAACCATTACTCGAGATAAGATATGGCTGTCTTCGCCGCACATGGGCGGAGGTGAACAAAAATATGTTCAAGAAGCCTTTGATACCAATTGGGTAGCTCCTTTGGGTCCTAATGTAGATAACTTCGAAAAATCCATAACTCAATTTTTAAGTGATAATGTGTATGTAGCAGCACTTAGTTCAGGAACTGCAGCTATTCATCTTGCGTTAGAGTTACTTGGTGTAAATAGGGGTGATGAAGTAATCTGTCAGAGCTTTACTTTTTCTGCATCAGCAAATCCAATTATGTATCTTGGGGCAACACCCGTATTCGTGGATAGCGAAAAAGATACCTGGAACATTTCTCCAAAATTACTTGAAGAAGCTATTGAGGATCGAATTGCAAAAGGGAAAAAACCAAAAGCAATAGTAGCTGTACATTTATATGGGATGCCATATAAGGTGGATGAAATCTCTCAAATCTCAAAAAAGTATGATATTCCAGTCGTGGAAGATAGCGCAGAGGCATTAGGAAGTAGTTTTAATGATGAAAAATGTGGAACTTTTGGTGATATCGGTATTTTGTCATTTAACGGCAATAAAATTATAACCACCTCTGGTGGTGGCGCTTTGATAGCTAAAGATGAAGTAATCAAGAAAAAGGCAGTTTTTCTAGCCACTCAAGCTAGAGATGATGCACCTCATTATCAGCATTCTTCTGTAGGATACAATTATAGAATGAGTAATATTCTTGCGGGGATTGGTCGTGGTCAAATGGAGGTCCTTCAAAACCGTGTTGATCAGAGAAGGCATAATTTTGATTTTTATAAAAAGCATTTAGCGCATCTACCTGAAATAGAATTTTTGGAAGAACAGAATGCATATTATAGTAATAGATGGTTAACCTGTATTCTTACCCCTTCTTTCGCAATTAGAGAAAAACTTCGACTTGCTCTTCAGGAAGACGATGTTGAATCAAGACCTTTGTGGAAGCCAATGCATTTGCAGCCGGTTTTTACTGAATTTCCTCACTATAGTGATGGTACTTCTGAAGACCTTTTTAATCGAGGACTATGTTTGCCTAGTGGTTCTAATCTTTCGGAAAATGATCTAGAAAGAATAGTAGAGCTTATTCTAACCAAAATTTAATCTGATGATAAAAGAATATCTAGTTAATAACGCTCATAAATACGCATCTAAATGGCTTGTTCTGGCTATTGATGTTGTAATGATAGCTGTTTCCTTTGTGTTGTCTTACATTATCCGTTTTAATCTTACTTTAGATTTTGATATTGACAAACTTTTTGTTCAGCTACCTATAATAGCATTGATTGCGTTGGCATCTTTTGTTTTTACAGGGTCTTATAAAGGAGTTGTTAGACATACCGGCGTTAGGGATGTTTACAACATATTTAATGCTATTTGTCTTTCTAGTATTTTATTAATATCAATGGTTCTATTTAATCGTGAACTAGGTGTTTTTGAAAACTTCACTGTTCCGTTGGGTATTATTATCATACATAGTTTATTGAGTTTTGTCGCGCTAACAGCCTCTCGCTATGTTTTTAAATCTTTGTATAGCACTTTTATGGCAAGAGATTTTAAGGTGAACAAGAATGTTTTAATATTCGGTGCGGGAGAGTCTGGGATACTAACTCAAAGTGCTCTGGTTAACCATACAAAAAGTAGGGTAAGGGTTGTAGGGTATATTGATGAGGATGAGAAAAAAGTCGGAAAGCAAATAAATGGTGTAAAAGTCTTTCATAAAGATGTTCTGAATAGAGATTTTATTTTGAAGAATAGCATCTCCGAGGTTATTTTTTCAATTCAGAATATTGACCCCAAAGGTCTTAAAGTTCTAGTGGAAGGTTTAGTTGACTTTCCTGTCCAGGTGAAAATAGTACCTCCTGTTGAACAATGGATTAATGGGGAGTTGAAAGTATCCCAGATTAAACAGATTCAAATAGAGGACCTTTTAGATAGAGCCCCTATTAACATTAAGAACTCCAAAATATCAGAAGAAGTTAAAAATAAAGTGGTTCTCGTTACTGGTGGAGCTGGTTCTATAGGTAGTGAAATCGTTCGTCAAGTATGTACGTACAATTATAAATCACTTATAGTAATAGATCAATCAGAATCCGCACTATATGATTTACAACAAGAGTTAAAGCAAAATGGTTACCATAATTTTATGCCTATTGTAGGAGATGTTAGGGATAAGAATAGATTAAATAATCTTTTCCAAGAATACAAACCTAATATTGTTTTCCATGCTGCAGCCTATAAGCATGTACCTTTAATGGAGTACAATGCCTATGAGGCGATTAAAATAAATGTAGCAGGAACCAAAGTAGTTGCTGATTTATCGATTAGTCATAACGTTGATAAATTTATCTTTATTTCTACAGATAAGGCTGTTAACCCTACAAATGTAATGGGGGCTACAAAGCGTATTGCCGAGATGTATATAAGTTGTATGCAGCAAAAAGGAAAAACTCGATTCATTACTACTCGTTTTGGAAATGTTCTGGGGTCAAATGGTTCGGTAATTCCCCTCTTCAAAAAACAAATTGAAAAAGGTGGCCCATTAACGGTTACACATGAAAACGTAACACGATTTTTTATGACTATTCCGGAGGCTTCACAATTAGTATTGGAGGCTGGAGCAATGGGTGACGGTGGAGAAATATTTATTTTTGATATGGGTGAATCTGTAAAGATATTTGACCTAGCAAAGAATATGATTAAGCTTTCTGGTCTTAAGTATCCAGAAGATATAGATATTAAAATAAGTGGTTTACGTCCTGGTGAAAAATTATATGAAGAATTGCTGGCAAACGGAGAAAATACTTTGCCAACCTATCACAAAAAAATTATGATAGGTAAGACCCGGGAACTTGATTATATTTCCGTAAGGTCTAAAATTGATGAGCTTTGTGTGTCTAACATGTTTTTCAACGAAAGCACTGTAAGTTTAATGAAAGAGATAGTCCCAGAATTTATCTCAAATAATTCAGACTTATGCTCATTAGATAAAAAGAAAGATAGTACGACTAAGAAACACTCCCTTAAAAAAGTCCTATAAATTTTTAATTTGCTATCATTGCACCAAAATTACAAACACTATGTCTATAAAAAAAATGATTTCAATTGAAGCTTTTCGGTCGTTAAGAACCGTTATTCCCCTTTTGATAGTATCTATTGTATTGCTCTCCTCTTGTGCTTCTAGAAAAGAAGTCGTGTATTTTCAAAATACGGGTGATTTTGAAACTTTAGTTGATAAAAATAGTTTTACCCCAAAGTTTAAGGTTGATGATTTAGTAAGTATTTACGTATCCACTTTAGATAGTGAAGCGAGTGCACCTTTTAATTTATTTAGAGGTTCTTCGGAAGGAGGAGTTAGGCCTGAGCAGGTGGATTATTTAATAGATAAAGATGGGGAAATAGATTTTCCTGTAATAGGTAAAGTTAAAATAGCCGGTCTTTCTGGAGAGGAAGTCAGAATTTTACTTAGAGATAAGCTTTCAGATTACCTTAAAGAACCTATTATAAACATTCGTTTACGGAACTTTAGTATTTCTGTATTGGGGGAAGTTCGTAGACCGGGTACATACCCTGTTGAAGGTGAGCGAATTACTATTATGGAAGCATTAGGGTTTGCTGGTGATTTGACTATTAAAGGAAAGCGCGAGAATGTTATGGTCATTAGGGATTTTGATGGAACTAAAGTTTATACACGAATAGATTTAACTAAAAAGGAAGCATTAAGTTCTCCGGTATATTACCTAACTCAAAATGACGTGGTATATGTTGAACCCAATAATTCAGCTATCAAATCTTCAACATTAGATAATAGAGCATCAATCTACGTTTCTGTGGCTTCGTTACTTATCACCTCAACAGTACTCCTAATTACCAGGAATTAATTCCAACATTTTATTCACTTAAAACATAAAATGAACTTGAATAACCAAAACTCCAATCCAAACAATTCGTTTGATTTAAAGGAAATATTAAACACGTATACAGTTCACATTAAATGGTTCGTGTTATCAGTAATAGTAGCTTTAATTATTGCTTTTCTTTATATTAGATATGCTACACCTAAATTTGCCGTTCAAACGCAGATTCAGATATTAGAAGATAAGACATCAGGCTCCGAACTCGATGTTTTTCAGGATTTGAATTTGTTAGGTAGTGGAAAGAATAAAGTAGAAGATGAGTTGCAGCTTATAAATTCTAGATCTAATTTTATTAGGGTGGTTAAAGAATTAAATCTAAATACTCAGGTTCTAGTTCAGGGAAATATTAAGGAAACGGAGTTGTATAAAAAGCCCCCTGTTAATTTAAATTTCATTGCAGTAGATTCTATATTAAATCGTGCGAACTTAGATTTTTTTATTACAATATCATCTTCTACAACTTTTGGTTACACTGAAGAGGAGGACAAACCTGTGAAAATTTATGCCTTTGGTAAGAACATAGCAACTCCAATTGGAGACATTGTCATTACTCCAAATGTTGGAGTTTTCGAGGACTACAAAGATAAGAAACTTAGAATTTCGGTAAAACCAATAGAAGATGTAGCTCAAGGCTATCGCACACGTATTGTAGTGAGTAACGCAGGGGAGCTTTCTAATATTGTTAATATTATTCTAGAAGACCCTATACGTGAAAAAGCGGCAAATATTCTTGATGCATTAGTTAGGATATACAATGAAAACGCAATACAAGATAAGCAAATTATTGCGGATCGTACCTCTAACTTTATTGATGAGCGAATCGCTAATATTTCTTCTGATTTGGCCAGTGTAGATCAATCGGCACAAGATTTTAAAACGGAAAAAGGAGTTACCGATATTGCTGCAGAGGCAAATGTTAATTTAAATGTTGGTGTGGCTAATCAACAGGAATTGGCAAATGCCAGAAATCAGTTAAACATGGCGGCATCTATGCAAGAATTGGTTCAACAGCAAGATAGTTATGAAGTTTTACCAACTAATATTGGACTTTCTGATCCAACTATAGCAAGTACTACAGATCGTTATAATCAATTAGTGCTGGAACGCAAGCGGCTTCTTAAAAGTTCAAATGAGAAAAATCCTGTCATCGTAAATTTGGATCAACAAATAGCGGGTTTAAAAAGGAGTATGCAGTCTAGTTTAAGTAGTTCCGTAAATAATTTAGGGCTTACGGTTAACTCTTTAAGTGGACAACAGGCTCGTTTTAATTCGAAAATATACTCTTCTCCAGCTAATGAAAGGGCCTTGAGAGATATAACCAGGCAGCAACAGACTACGGAGTCTCTTTATCTCTATCTTTTACAAAAAAGGGAAGAAGCACAAATTTCGGCAGCTTCTAGTTCTCCGAAATCCAAAATTGTAGATCAAGCATATAGTATTAGTAAATTACCAGTATCTCCAAAGAAATCAATCATTTATCTGGCTTCATTTATTTTGGGGTTGTTGGTTCCATTTAGCGTTATTTACGCTAAAGATTTGCTTGACAATAAAGTGCATAATATGCATTCTTTAGAAAAGTTGGTGAAAAACGTTCCTATTTTAGGAGAGTTACCTAGACTATCTAAAAAAGATGAAAAATTTGTTATTAAAGAGGATAGGTCTGTACTTGCTGAATCATTACGAATTATACGTACTAACTTAGATTATTTGATTAAGTCAAAAAGAAAGGCAGGAAAGAGCAATATTATTTTTGTTACTTCTAGCGTACCTGGAGAGGGTAAAACGTTTCTTTCCACGAATTTATCTATGATATTGGCAAGTACTAACAAAAAGGTTTTATTGATTGGTGCTGATATTAGGAACCCTAAGTTGTATACATTTTTCTCTGGAGGAGATGTCGATAAGATGGAGAAACCCAGTAGAAATAAAGATGCAGGTCTAACAGAGTTTTTATATGATAATACGATTGAGATTAGAGATATTGTTAATCCGATGCTCATTCATAGAAATACTATAGATGTGATTTATTCTGGTCGGATACCACCAAATCCTGCAGAATTACTGATGAGTGATCGGATAAAGGAGCTATTTGATAAAGTTTCTGAATCTTATGATTATGTAATTGTTGATACAGCGCCCTTAATGGTAGTTACTGATACTCTCTTAATAAGTGAATATGCGGATTTACTTCTTTATGTAACTAGAGCAGGTGTAACAGAAACAAGCGCCGTAGATTACCCTATAAAACTACAAGAAGAAGGAAAAATTAAAGGGTTGTCATTTATTGTGAATGATGTTGATTCATCTAATTTAGGATATGGTGGTAAATATGGTTACGGTTACGGAAAAACTCAAAAGAAATGGTGGAAGTTTTAAAAAAACTTCATTTTATAATACCCCTGAACAATGTTCAGGGTATTTTTTTTGCAGTTTCTAAACCTTCAATGTATATCAATATTGAAATTTAGTATTTTATAGATTCAATATAATTAATCTTCCCCCTATAATTTTAATCGATTTAGCACTGTTTTCTGAGCAAGGAAAGAGAAAGGTGGGTATATGTCTTATAAGTTAAGAACTTTTAAGTCGGTCGGTTATTTACCGAGTATCAATCCTCTTTTAACGAAAACCAGTAGGGTATTTAAGTCCCAAAGTGTTATTACACTATATTTGTCAGTCGTGTGTTAACACGCTAGACTTTGATACCAAACACTTAATTAGCATGAAAAAAAAGTACTTTTTAAAACTAGTTTTCACATGTCTCTCTATATTTTTAGCGGGTTATTCTAGTGTTAATGCGCAATTAACCGATGAATTTGCCAAAGTTGATATTGTAACTGGGCTATCGAATGCAACTAACTTTAAATTTTCACCTGATGGTAGGATATTTATCCTGGACCGCTTTGGTGAAATCTTAATTTATAAACCTGACGAGCAATTTACAGTTTCAGCAGGTACTTTGCCGGTTTATCATGAGCACGAAGATGGTTTGGTGGGTGTAGCGATTGACCCTGATTTTGAAAATAATAATAAAATTTATCTTCACTATGCACCAATAGATTTTGTTGGCTATAGGGTTTCAAGATTTAGTGTTGTTGGGGACATGGTGGACTTCAGCTCTGAGGAAGTTATTATCCAGTGGAATACATCCCGGTCTGCGTTGTGGCATTCTGGCGGTGATATGGATTTCGATTCTCAAGGAAACCTCTATATAGCTACAGGTGATAACACAACTTATGGTAGCAAACTATATTCACCACTGGATGAAGATGATTCTGATTTTAGTGCGGAGAAAGCCTCATCTAATACAAATGACTTAAGAGGAAAAATTTTAAGGATTAAACCTGGTCCTGGCTCTACTTATACTATACCAAGTGGAAATCTATTTGCCGCTGGGACTCCAAATACAAAACCAGAAGTTTATGTGATGGGGGCTAGAAATCCTTACCGGATTTTTGTAGATAAAGAACATAATGATTGGTTGTTTTGGGGAGAGGTTGGTCCCGACGGAAATGTGGCAAGCGAATTAGGTCCAGAGGGTTTAGATGAAATCAATTTAACTACAGAAGCGGGTAATTATGGTTGGCCGTATTTTTCAGGAGCTGATAATGACCCGTATCAAATTTCATATGCCAACCCAACATATTATAATGACCCATTAGCTCCTGAGAATATTTCAAAATGGAATACAGGAGCAACTGTGCTGCCTCCGGCTAAAGAAGCATGGATTGAAAAATTTCATAAATGTTATTTAGCGGGTTTTAGATATAATTATGTCAATGATGAATTGTTGGATAAGCAACGTCTTCCTGCTGAATTTGATGGGCTATTCTTTTACTTTGATTTTAATACGAGTCGTATTTGGGCAGTACAAATGGCTACTGATGGTGCTATTATTTCGGAAGAAATGCTATCTGACGATGTTTTCCCTGGATCGGGTAACAGCAAAGATGGTTATATTGATATGGAACTAGGTCCAGATGGTAAAATGTACATTTTGGCTTATGGAGAGGGGTGCTGCCCTCAGGATATCCCTGAAGGTATAGGCAGGCTTATTCAAGTTAATTATACTGGTATTACTACAAATTCTCCTCCTTCTGTAGTTATGGAGGCCGATGTGACTTTTGGAGCTTTACCGTTAACTGTTAATTTTACCGGAGATCAGACTACGGATCCTAATGGGGATTCTCCTTTAAGTTATGCTTGGGATATAGATATAGACGGTACGGTCGATTATACTACGCCTAATATTTCACACCCTTACACTACAAAAGGTACATATACGGCACAACTTAAAGTTACGGACCCTGAAGGGGCTATTGGTGCTAAAACAATAAAAATTTATGCAGGTAATACACCTACAGAATTTGATTTTAATTCACCTGTAGATGGTGGTTTTTTTAGTTGGAACGATGATGTAGACTTTAATTTGGTAGCCAATGATGCAGAAGACGGTGTTATTGCTTGTGAGGACATTAATGTGGTACCATCGCTGGGACATGAGAACCATTTTCATGACGTTGGGAGTGTAGATGCGTGTACATCAATTCTCAATCTAGATGATGGGGACCACCAAATAGATGGTGGGATGGATATATTCTACGTTTTAAATGCGAATTACACGGATAGTGATGGACTTATATCCAGAGGGCAAATACGGGTACATCCAAAAAGAAGGGAAGCTGAATATTTTGACGCTCAAAGTGGTGTCACGATTATCCCGAATACGTATGAATTAGAAGGAGCTAAGGATGCAATACAGGTAGATAACAATTCCTATATATCTTTTGAAGGGCGTAATTTGATGAATATGAATGCCGTCAAATACTTGGTGGCGTCAGACAATTCAGGCAGTACTGTTGAGCTTAGATTGGACAGTCCTACAGGTACCTTGGTAACAACCACAACTATACCTTCAACCGGAGGGAATGATAATTGGTTACATGTGCAAACTCCAATAAACAGTGTGCCTACGGGAAAGCATGATTTATTCTTTGTTTTTAAAAACACCAGTTCTTCACAGGATATTTTCAGATTGAATTATGTTGAATTTTTAGGCAATGGAGTTTCAGAAGATAACACACCTCCTGAAGTTCATGGTGTGCAACCTGATGGAAACAATGTTTTGGAGGTTAAGTTTTCCGAATACGTGGATGAGGGCACTGCAGAGAATGTGTCAAATTATTCAATCACTAATGGCGTATCTGTGCAAAGCGCGGAGCTTCAACCAGACGGACACACTGTATACCTAAATACGTCTCTTTTAAGTGCAGATGTTGATTATAATCTCAGTATTTCCAATGTGCAGAACATCAGCGGTATTACTATGGTAGCCGAGAGTTTTTCATTTTTTGTTTTCGAGGAAATTAGAATCAATACAGGTGGAAATCAAATTACCGGGCCTGGAGGAGAAATTTTTAAAGAAGATGAATACTTTAATTCTGGGAGTAAATATGGAAAAGCCGTAGATGTTGCAGGGACGGATGATGATGAATTGTATCAATCTGAACGTTACACCAATAATAAGGGCTCTTTTGAATATCAAATTCCGGTAGCTCTTTCTGGAGAGTACGATATAAGACTACACTTTGCTGAAATATTTTTTGGTGTTGATGAAAATCAACTTGATAAAGGCCCTGGTGCTCGTGTCTTCAATGTCGTAATTGAAGGTAATGAGGTTTTATCTAACTTTGACATACTTTCCGAAACAGACCCAGCAACAGCTTTGGTAAAGGAATTTGACAATGTTACGGTTACCGATGGCTTTGCGAGTATATTCTTTAATGGTGTGGTACAAAGTCCTAAAGTTAATGGGATAGAAATTTTATCAAAAGATACTTTTGAAGGAGGAACTCCTACAAATGCTAATATAACCATTACTTCACCTTCAAACGGTTGGGATGTTAACAAACCTTTCGAAGTTGCTTTTAGGGTAGATAATTGGGTTATAAATGAAGATGATACTCACATTCATTATTACATAGATGGTGGCTTAATAGATAAATATTATGGATATGATCCTATCCCATTTAATGATTTAGCTGACGGAGAACATACCATTAGAATAGAATTATTTAATGCAGATCATACGGGTACTGGTATTTATGATGAAGTAGTAGTAAATGTAACTGGTTTAATAACTTGTAATGAAACTCCGTTTCCTGAATCGTGGGTTGTGCATGAATTTGACCCAAATCCTTATACAGTGGTCTATACTTTTGCTGATGACGATTTAGATGGAGATGGGCTTAAAGATATTGTTACTGGCGGATGGTGGTATAAAAACCCAGGTTCAGCTTCTGGTAATTGGGAAAAGAATACTATAGGCAGCACATTCAAAAACGTCGCTCATGTGTATGATTTTGATGATGATGGAGATATGGACTTGTTAGGTACTACGGGCGATTATACTGGAGCTCAATTGGTGTGGGCCCAAAATGATGGGAATGGTAATTTTACGGTCTTTGAAAATATTCCGGAAGGAGATACTGATTATGTAGAGCCTTTCTTGGCAGGCCTTGCTGGCGGCGTATTTGATAATACAGGTACGTATAGAATGGCAATAAATTGGAACGGTGCCGAATCTACTGGTTCACCGATTCAAATGCTTACACCTCCCAATAAAAATAATATAACCACCCAAACATGGGATTTAATAGATATTAGTTTTGATTCTTCGGGAGAGGATATCCAAGCTGGAGATATTGACCAAGATGGTGATTTGGATTTATTTCAAGGTGTTAATTGGTTGCGAAACAATGGCGGGCTAAATTTTGAAAAGTTCGAAACTGGCGTAAATGATGCCTATTCTACAACAGCTGACCGTGCACAGTTGGCTGATTTTGACCGTGATGGTGATTTAGATGCAGTCGTTGGTCAGTTAAGTTTAGGGAGTGGGGGGGATGGAACAGGTCCTAAGACAGAATTTGCTTGGTTTGAAGCACCTTCAGACCCAACACAGCTATGGATACGTCATGATTTGGACAGTGAAGTTAACGGAAGTTTAAGTGTATTTGCAATAGATATAGATTTTGATGGAGATCAAGATATTGTTGTTGGAGAGTGGAGGGGTGACAAACGCCTGATAGCATTCGAAAATGATCTTTGTGGTTCGGGAGAATTTAATAAAATCATTTTGGATGAAGGCGCTTTAGGTTATGAACATCATGATGGTGCCAGAGTTGTAGATATTGATGCAGATGGTGATTTAGATGTTGTTTCTAATGGATGGTTAAATGATAGGGTATTAAGAATATACGAAAATACTACGCCACTTTTGCAAGATAATAGACCAATTGCAAATGCGGGATCTGATAAAATTATATCAACAACTAGCGTATCTCTAGTTGGGTCCGGAAATAATCCTGATGGTGGTTTAATCGTGTCATATCAATGGTCACAGCAAAGTGGACCTAGTATTGCGACATTAACTGGAGACACTACAACAGAATTAACAGTTAGTAATCTTCAAGACGGGCTTTACGTATTTCGCTTGACCGTTACTGATGAAGAAGGAGATGTAGGGTTTGATGATGTGTCAGTGACCAAATCAAGTACATCTATGGTAACTCGTATTAATAGTGGCGGGCCTAACTATAATTTCAATGGAACAAGTTGGGCGTCTGATCAGCATAGTAATGGAGGCGAGACTCTTGCGAACGCAATTGCTATAGCAAATACAGAGAACGATGTTCTCTATCAAACTGAAAGGTACCGTACCACAGGTAGTCTAATTTATGATATACCTGTAGCTAATGGAGAGCATAGTGTTAATCTACATTTTGCAGAGATTTATTATGGTGTACCCGGTGATGGTTCTGCAGGTGGTGCTGGTTCTAGGGTTTTCAATATTGATGTAGAAGGTCAAGAACAAATTGAAAACTATGATATTTTTGTAGAGGCTGGAGGAGCGGCCACTGCTATAGTTGAGACATTTAATGGAATAAATGTAACGGATGGAAGTCTGACCATTACCTTAAGTCCTGTTACGGAATTCCCGAAAATATCGGGTATTGAAATAATAGAACCAGTTGTTGCAGGAGCTCCTACCGCAGATGCTGGCGAAGATCAAATGCTGACCCTGCCCGATAACAGTACGGTAATCTCAGGATCAGGTTCGGACCCTGATGGAGGGTCGGTTACTTTTGCGTGGACACAAGAAAGTGGGCCTAACTCGGCTACTTTAAATGGAGAAACAACGGCTGAAATTTCTGTGAGCAGTTTGGTTGAAGGTGTTTATGTGTTTAAATTGACAGTAACCGATGATGAGAATCAAACAGTTTCAGACGAAGTAAGAGTTACGGTAGTTCCGGAAAATGGTCTCTTGGCAGTTGCGGAAGCCGCACCAACTGTAGGTGTACTACCTTTAGAGGTCACATTTACGGGCAGTAACTCAGTTGGTGACATAACTGAATACACCTGGGATTTTAAAGATGGAAATACTTCATCAGATGCAGATACAGCACATACATTTATAGAGAATGGTATCTATGAAGTAGAATTAACGGTGCGCAACGCTAGTGGAGAAACACATACTGATACAATTACAATTACTGTAGCAACAATTTTGGCAGTAGCCGAGGCAGACTCTACTGCAGGTGTAGCTCCTTTAGAGATTAATTTTACAGGTAGTAACTCAGTTGGTGATATAACAGAGTATCTATGGGATTTTAAAGATGGAAAAACATCAACAGATTCCAATACAGTAAATACTTTTATAGAGAATGGAACCTATGAAGTAGTTCTTACAGTTACCAATGCCGGTGGAGAAACACATTCGGACACAGTGGTGATAACAGTTTCCGAAACTTTAGAGGGTGATAAAATGGGATATATTCTGGAGAAAAACCCTATAAAAGAAGGAGTAGCCAACGTTAGAATTTTAAATCAACCGGAAGATTTCATGATGCTGGGTATTAATTTGCTTGATCAGCAAGGTAGATTGATTAGCGGCATTAACGCGGATGAAGTAATGATGGTTGGAGCGGATACATATCAAATTCCTGTATATCTTTTACGAGATGGTATCTACTTCCTTAGTATAGCTAATAATAAAGGGAAACCAGTTACTATGAAAATATTGGTACAGAATTAAGAGTCTTGTAGTATAATGTTGAAACAAAAAATGCCGCTAATTTAGCGCATTTTTTTATCCTATATAATTAAATGTAGTTATTACAATTAGTAAAAGGTCTGAATGGTGTTGTTAATTAGAGGTAGTAGTTGTTCTACCATTTTTTTTGAAAGGGTTAGTTTCTTTAAAGCCTCAAGTTGATTCATATTATGAACATCGGAGGCTACAAAATCTATTAGACCATTATCTAAGAGTTCTAAAGCCACTTTTGGTACTTCTTTTCCATAGTATTCACTAAGCGATAAAAGATTCATTTGAAAGAGGATTCCGTTGTTTTTATATTCTTGGTATCTTTTTTTTCTATGGTGCAGAAATCCATATCTTTCTGGGTGTGCCAATACAGGGAAGAAACGTTTTGAGGCAGTTTTAACTATAGCTTCATCAAAGTTTATGGGAGGTTGTAAATAAGACATTTCTACTAGTAAATAGTCTTTTTTCATAGGCATAACACCTGCGTTTTCCAATAAATATTCAAAATTATCATCAATCATGTGCTCTGCTGATGCCACTAAAGCTATATCCTTTAAATCATTTTGGAGCAGTGCATTTTTTAGAGCGGTAAGTGAGCTATTTATAGTGTCCTTAGTATTAGGGTAATAGTTGGACATAATATGCGGGGTGGCAATGAAGTGGTTGACCCCCAATTCAGAGAAAGCTTTTATAAGGGCGATAGAATCATCTACATTTTTTGCCCCATCATCTATACCTGGTAATATGTGATTGTGAATGTCAATAAAACCATCTAGGTAATCGACTAAAAATTTTTTCTTATTGAAAAATTGAAACATGTATAGTGGTTTCGTTATTATGTAAGAGTTATAACGGACAATGCCATTATTTATGATGTTTTGTACGCTACAAAGATAAGTTAGAACCGCTATAAATAGAATAATTCTTAACATCTTTGATGTATTGGACAAATAAAAAGCGATGATATGCCAAATAGGTCATACCACCGCTTTAATAGAATTTAGGTGTCTGCTAAAAATTAACAGCTATTTTTCCTCTTAGGTAGAATGGAATACCCGGAGTAAAGTGAATTTCTTCAACAGGTGTCGTTTCATTAAACAATCTGCTTTCCGTTGCAAATTGGGTTTCGTTCCACTTCGTATCAAAGAGGTTTTCTATTATAACGCCCAATGTCCAATTCTTTATGGAATAGTTCAAATTTAAATCAGTTACAAAATAACCTTCGGCTACAATGGAGTTGTCCTCATTTGCCGGTCTATCTTTTACATATTTGTAGTTAATTCCACCAGAGAAATTCTTGATATCAATAAATGATAACCCCGCTGAAGAAGTCAAATCTGGCGCAAGTGGAATAAGGTCTTGCCCATCTGGGTCTTCCGTACTTCTGGCGTAGGTGTAGTTAACGTCTCCATTGGCATAGAGCCAGTCGGTTATTTGGTAGCGTAAACCAAAATCTACTCCAAGTCTTTTAGTTTCCCCACTTGGTTCCACTATACCGGCATCCCCAACATATACAAATTCTTGTTCTAAAAACAAGGTCCACAGAGCGGCATTAATAACCAATTTGTCCATAGGTTTATAAATTGCTCCTAAATCCGCTCCATAGGCTAGGGGTAGAATTTCTTTGCCGTTGTTCGCAGTTACCACTCTGGTATCATTTGAATGGTAGCCTATACCAGATTTAGCAAAAAGCTGCAAATTGGAAGTCGGCGCATAGATGACATTAAATTTTGGACCTAGAAAAAGTTTGTTTTCACTTTTACTATCATAGGTTTTGGTAAGGTTGTTTACATAGTCAAACTTAAAATAGTCTAATCTTAGACCAGTGTTTAAGGTCCATTTGTTTTTTTTGTATGTCACATCAAAGAATCCGTAGGCATTTAATTCATCAACATCGCCGTAGGCCAAACGCTCCAGTAGGGTTTGACGGTTTTTTGTTCGTGATAATTGGACATCATTAACATCATCATATCTAAAACCAATTCCAGATTCATATTTTAATTGTGAATCGTGGTCCCCAACATGAACGGAGTGTACGTAACTGGTTTCCGCGCCAATTATGGTTCGATCTTCAAATTGTCTTATTTGGTCACCGTTTACGGGGTCTTCCAAGAAAAAGGTGAAATTGGAAAAGAGTTCAAAATCATATTTGGTTAAATACGCTTTGGATTTTACCCTAGAATGCTCATCTAGTTGCTTGGTGTGGTTAAGAAGAATATTGCTTCGGCTTGTATTACCACCTTCGGTATCGTCAATTGCGCCAAATCTGCCAATCAATCCGGCATCAATAGCTCTTTGTGGCACCTGACCGGAAGCATCCCACTTGCTCTGAAAATGAGAAAGTGTAATGCTCAAATCTTGGTCTTTACGATTATTAAAAGTATATCTACCCATAATATTAAGACGATTGAAATTTTGGGAAGAATCAAAAGGACCATCCGTCAAAACTAGCTCAGACGCCAAATATGCATTGCTAAAATCGCTTTCGGCCACTTTGAACATACCTACGGTACGCAAGGTGTTAAACTGACCGATTTCTGCTGAAATCAAATTGTTGTCTAGTTTGCGTTTTGTTTTTAGATCGATGTAACCTGCAGTATTAAAATTCCCTTTGTTTGCATAATAAGGACCTTTTCCAAAGTCAATATTATCAATGGTTTCAGGGATTATAAAGTGCATATCCGAATACCCTTGTCCGTGAGCGTGTGAAACCATATTTACAGGCAGACCATCCACATTAATGGCTAAATCCGTTCCGTGGTCAATATCAAATCCTCTTAAGAAAATTTGCTCTGCTTTTCCACCTCCGGCATGTTGGCCAATGATCAACCCAGGTACTTTTCGTAGAATTTCTTGTGAAGACTTTACCGGACTTGCTTTAACATCAACATTTACAAAATTGCTCAAGGCATTTACTTTTGATACAAGTACCACTTGGTCCAAGGAAACCGCAGACTCTATTAAAGTGATATTTGTTTTTCCGTCTAAAAGTTGCTCTGAAATGGTTAGTTGATGGTTTTTATAACCTAGGCTATAGAAATAGATAACATCCCCAACGGATATATCATCTAGTTCAAAATAACCGGAAACATTGGTGTACGTATATCCACCAGTAGTTTTGTTATAGACACCAACGCCTTCTAGGGCGATTTGTTTTTCGTTCGTTACCGTACCGCTAAGGTCGTGGGCATGGACAACCAAGCCAAAAGCTAACAGTACTATAAGAGTTATATGTTTTTTCATTATAAAAAGATTATAAGTATATTGAACATACAAGCATATAACCCATAGAAATGTATAGGCATAGCTTGATGCTAAATCAAAAAATTAAAACGTAGGCAATAAACCTTAACAGGAAATGGGGAGGTTGGTTTGTTGTGGAGGTTCTTCTAAAATGGTAAAATGACCTAGCTTTAGGTTGCTTTCTATGGATTTGAAATTTTCTAAAGATCTTACCGCTGGGATGAGATGAAACTCCGGACAGGTCGTAGTAATATGCTTATCAAACTTAAAATCTGCTAAGCGTGAGCCTTCTTGAGATTTATTGGTGCCGGAAGCATCAAAAATGGCGTCAATTATATTAATAAAATTATGCTCATGCCTATCAACATCAGTATGATGATGAGTATAGTGGGTATTATTTTCATGAATGGAGTAGTCATGGCCAATTACCGAATCAGGCATTTCCAAAACGTGAGAAACTTCATGAAAAACAGTGCTTATTTTTTGATGCAATGGATTTATAACATAGCACAAAGCGATTATCAACGCTACATATTTTATAAGCGTTGGCTTTGTTGAACGGCTAAAATTTTCTTTTTTGCTCTGCATTCAGTTTTACTTACGGAAACAGGGTACTAAAGGTTTTATTTTTCTAGAAGAGATGTTAAGGTTTCTTCTATATAGGTTGAATATTCTGCAATAGTAGGCATTTCAAATATTTTATTTAGCGAGAAATTATATTCAATTTCCTCGTTAATACGGGCGGTAACACGTATTGCCGCTAATGAATGGCCGCCCAAGGAAATAAAATTGTCATGTACGCCAACTTTGTTCAATTTCAAGACTTCGGCCCAAATATTCTCCAGTAGTTCTTCTATTTCATTTCTTGGAGCCGTGTATGACGTTTCCATGGCCAGTTGTACTGCCGATAGGTTTTTTAAACTTTTCTTATCAACTTTTCCGTTGGAGGTCAATGGCATTTCGTCCAAGTGTTTATACACAGATGGAAGCATATATGAAGGAAGCTGCTGGGTCAATAAATTTTGTAAATTTTTTATGGATATGTCTTTTTCACCCGTATAATAAGCAACTAATTTGGAGTTGCTTTCCCATTCCGGTTGTGAAGGGTTGTACCCAATTTCCTCCATAATTCGCAAAACCTCCTTCTCATCAATTACTTCGTTGATTTCCTCAAGGCTTTCATCTCTGGTTTTATGGCCTAATCGCACATCCCAACTATATGGAAAAGAGTAATTGCTATACCCTAAATCCTTTTTATGGACATATATGCCAACTTGGTTAATGAGGCAGTTTGTAGACCTACCGGTATCCGTAGGCCTTATCCAACCCGCTTTCTCCTTTAGGTATATCAACATATCTTCTAAGCTGACATCACTAAATCTATAGAAATCTACAAATTCTACTTTTTCAAAAACGCTTTCGTCTTCAAAAATGGATACATCTAAAAGTCGCTTTACAGCATCGGATTCTTGGTGATATAGTTTTCTTGCCTCTAAAATGGTGTCGTCAATTTTGGAGATATCCAGTTCGTCGTCCCAAAAAAGTTCTTCGGTAAGTCGGGTTTCGAAAAACTGACCACGACTTAAACCGGTAACTATAAATGGAATTTGTTTCTCAAGTGCTATTTTGGTACTCAGGGTATAAATGGTCTTAAAGCACCCATTGCAAACGTTGTGGTGTTGGTTAAGACTATCTACAAATATTTCGTTCATATGGGGTGTTTGTCCATAGATGTGGTCTACGCCCAACTTTTTTACAATACGGTCAACATTTGCTTTTGCCTGTTCGGAAATGTAGCCGTTATCCATGGTGAAAGCTAGAACCTTGAGCCCCATATTAACTAGCCGAGCAAGAACATAGGTGCTGTCTTTTCCGCCACTTAAAAGTGAAATGCAATCATAACTGCGGTTTTGACCTCTTTTTGATGTTAAGAGCGAAACCAACTGCTCATCATTTTTAAAATAGCGTTCGGTCTTGTCTTTATAGGTTTCGAACGCGGTACATAAATGACAAACCCCATCCTCATTAAAATCTGCATTTGGGTAGTTAGAAGGTAGTCCACATGTTGTACAGTTCACCACTTCATCTTCCGGAGTAATTTCCTTGTTCTCAACTAATACTACGGCACAGTTAGTTATTTCAGGAACATCAAGGAGGTTACTTTCTATATCTGCAAGTTCTATACGGTATCCTCTAAGTTTTACTTGTTCATCCAGGCGACCAATATATTCAAACTCCCCATTTTTATTCACCCTGCCCAAATCTCCAGTCTTGTACATTTTAGTTTCAGGTGAAAAAGGGTTTTCCTCAAACTTTTCGGCCGTCATGCTAGGGGCATTGGCATATCCGTTAGATAATCCAGCACCGCTTAAATAGAGCTCACCAACAACACCATTGGGGACCTGATTTTTATAGGTATCCAAAATATAGGCGTTCATGTTTGAAATAGGAAGACCTATTGGCACTGAGCTCTTCGTGTGTTTATCTTGGTTGTATCTTGAAACAATACAGCCTACGGTAGCTTCCGTAGGGCCATATTCGTTATAAATTTTTAATTCCGAAGGAAATGCAGCCTGTACTGTTTTGGCTAAGTTCAATTTCAATTCCTCACCACCAACAATCATGGTATGTATATAGGAGGTTTCTAGTTTTTTGTCTTTTAAAAGGGACAGATGGGAAGGGGTAAGCTTGATACAATTTACCAGATTATCATCTATAACTTTCAACAGACTTACGTCCGGCTCGGTAGTGGGTTCTTTATAGATATTGATTCTTCCTCCACTAACCAAAGGTAAGAGGGTGGAGGTAATGGTCAAATCAAACCCTATTGAGGTAAAAAACGGAAAAACCGATTTTTGATTGACGTTATAAGCTTCCTTTGCCCAGAAAATATAATTGGACAACGCTTCATGTGAAATCAAGACTCCCTTCGGTTTACCTGTGCTCCCAGAAGTATAAAGTATATATGCTAAACTTTTGGGATCGTTTTGTATTTCAATATCGGTGTCAGGTTGTTCTTTAATAATTGAACGTTCCTTTTGTATATCTAGAATACCAATACCTGGTATATCGATTTTTGAAATAAGTTCACTTTGACTAAGTAAAAAAGCACTCTGCGAATTTGAAATGATGTATTTAATTCGTTCCGAAGGTTGGTCCGAAGCTATGGGAATGAATGCAGCACCAGTTTTTAGAACGGCAAGTACGCTAATAATGTAATCAGTACTTCTATAAAAATGAAGAGCCACTCTAGTTTGCTCATTAACACCTTTACTTGTTAAATAATGAGCCAGTTGATTGGCCTTTTTGTTTAATGAGCTATAGGTGAGAATTTCATTCCCCGCTTGTAGCGAAACGGAATTTGGATGCTGTTCCTGATTATGTTGAAAGCTACTTAAAATAGACTGAAATTGTGTAGATGATATATCTTCACTGTTAGATTTTAAAGATGCAGCCGGTAGTAGTGCGGGCTTAAATATGGATTGCTCAAAATTCTCTAAAAAACCGTCTAGGATGTTCAGAAAATGATTGGGCATTTCTTCCGCGGTAGCTTTTGAAAAAGTGAGGCAATTTGTGTCAAAAGCCATTTTGAACGTACCGCTCTTGTTCATGTCATAGACGTGGGTGCGGAGCGCATGATTACTGTCCATATGGTCGGAATGCAGCCATTCCGTTTTTGTGGGGAAGCTATTAAAATCAGGGAAATCTGCGTGTATGTAGTTTAAAATGGTATTAAAACTACTATTGGTCTGGGGCGTTGCACTTCCTGGGCTTGCATTTCGTAAATATGAATTGGTCTCTACCTTAACCCGGTTAAATAGACTGATGAACGTATCACTGTCTTCAATTTCGATTACTAAAGGAAGAACTTCGATAAAAAGGCCAGCGGTTTTTTGAAAATCCCTAGTAGGGCGATTGTGTGCCGGAGCACCGATCACAATTTTATTCTGGCCGCTTACCCTGTGAATATAAGTGGAGTATAATGTGAGAAATATGTTGAAAAGCGTCAGGTCTTCCGTCCATCCCCTAAACTCAGGTTGTTTTGCTAAATTCCGTAACTTCTGAGAGCGTTCGCCACCAAGCTCAATAGAAGTGCGCCTGGCCTCTGTACTCTTCTTAAGCTTTTCCCCATAAAATTGAGGTTGCTCTAATATATCTTTTGTTTTATCTATCCAATAATTTTCGCTATTGGAACCAGAAGGTGTTGTGCTCTGGTCATTTTCATATTTTATATAATCTGAAAATGACGGGAAATTTTCTAATGGGACCGTTACCTTTTCCAATTCGTTTTTGTAAAAGGAATTCATCCGATTATAAAGAATCGAATTGGATACGGCATCCGTTACCAAATGGTGAAGCTTTAAAAACCAAATATAGTTATTAGGACCTGTTTTTAATAGAGCGGTATGGAATACACTATTGGAAAGGTCCATGAGCCGCAATGTACTTTGGTGAAGCCATTTTTCAACAGCTACGTTATCATTGCTGTTCATGAAGTCCACAAATTCCAAGGAAAAATCAACTTTGTCAAGAACTTTCTGTACTGGAATTCCTTTTTCTTCGGAAAAGACCATCCGAAGTATATCTGTCGCATTGATAAGTTTTTGAAATGCCTTTTCGAATAGAATTTTATCTATTTCGCCATTTATTTCAAAAGTATATACCACATTATGAAGTGGAACATTTGGATGCATTCGCTGACCGGCCCAAAGTGCAGACTGACTTTTTGTAAGTGGTAGGAGTGCATCTTTTTGATCGTTCATTGTACTTAAATTTGCTTCGTATCCGTATTTTGTTTGCTAGCTATAAATCTTAACATATGATTTATGGTCATAAAATTCTCAATGGTCATTTCTTCTGGAGAGACTTTTATCCCTGCTTCGGTTTCAATAAATAGAACCAATTGTACCATGCCGATAGAGTCAACAAGCCCTGAGCCTAGGAGGTCTTCATGAATGTTTATTGTTTCAATAGATTCGGTAACCAGTTTGTTCTTAATATATGATACTATCTTCTCTTTCATATTTGGTTTTCTTCCAATAATTTACCTATTTCTTTTCGGCTTATTTTTCCGGAACTGGTTCTTGGAAAATCATCCATAAATTCTATGGTTTTTGGAACAGCATAGGAGGGGAGTTCTACTTTGCAGAATTCCATGAGATAGGTAAGGTTTATACACGCATCTTTAGCAGGTCTTACTACAGCGGCCAGTTCTTGCACCTCTTCTTCTTTTCCTAACACCAACACAGCTACTTCTTCAACATCCTTATATCTTAATAATGTGAGTTCTATTTCGTCTAGCTCAACGCGATATCCTCTAAGTTTAATCTGTCTATCGTTTCTGCCTAAAAACAGTAATTCTCCTTTAGGGTTAAGTTTTACCAAATCACCGGTCTTATAATAGGTATGGTCGTATCCTTCCGCTATGGTTACTTTATGAAAAGACCGTTCCGTAAGCAATTTGTTGTTCCAGTATCCTTGCATCATAGTTGCAGAGCGTACTGCTAACTGGCCAGGTTCATTAGGGTTTACGTCGTTATTGTTCTCATCAAGTATTTTAAATTCGGTATTACTCCAAACATTACCAATGGGAATAGGGTCATCGGTTTTAGGAGGCTCTGGTAGATGGTAATAGGTGCATAGAATGAGTTCGGCCGGACCGTATAGATTACTGAATTTGGCGTGAGGCCATTGGTTCATGAGCGCTCTAAGGTGTTTAGTGATAAAAACCTCACCGGCAAAAAGTACCCATCTTAAAGAACTGAAGTCGTTTTTACTTAAAGTACCACTATTTAAGAGTTGAATCAACATGAGGGGTACAGAATACCAAACCGTAATTTTTTCTTTTGCGATAAGAGCACTTAGGCTTGCGGGCATTTTTAGATGCGCGTCAGGAATAATAACTGTTGTGGCGCCTACTAATGGAGCCACAAAATACCCGAAGGTAGAAGGGTCAAAATGAAGCGGAGCAGGATTCCCGAAAATATCATCGGAGGTAAAACCGTAAGTATCAGCGGCAATTTTAGCTAAACTCAAGGCACTGTAGTGTGTATGCATAATGCCTTTTGGAACTCCTGTGGAACCAGAAGTGTAAAGTATGAATGCTAAATCTTGCTCTAAAATATTGGGAGCTTCAAAGTTGTCCGTTGAAACCGAGAAAATAGTCTCCCATGAGATAGATTCGGTTGTGTTTCTAATTGTATCACCAATAATCGTTTTTATGGAATTTTGTTCGTTCAACAGGTTATCTATTTTTCTTCTTTTAGTAGGAGTTGTTACCAAACAGGTAATTCCACAGTCGTTTATGATGGCATGTGTCCGGTTAATAGGAGTAAAGGGGTCTAGGGGAACATAAGCTGCCCCGGCTTTAAGGATGCCGTATACTGCAATACAGGTTTCCAAACACCTGTTCATATAAATACCAATACGGTCACCTTTATTAATACCTAAAGAGATAAGGTAAGACGCTAATTGCTCTGTTTTCCTGTGAAGGTCACTATAAGAAATAGTTTCTTCCAAGTAGCGAAATGCTTCACTTTGCGGTGATGCATTTGCCACGCTTTCCAAAAGCTGTGGTAGTATATAAGTTGATTTCAAATTCACGGTTTAGTTGATATCATACCACAAACCATGAGGACTTCAAACAGTATTGAAATCTTCTGATTCATAGCAAGGCTAAGTTAAATGATGATTTGGAGCTTATCGAAACAAAAAATAATCCAATAACCGATTTACACGTCGATCATCGAAAAATTATGACTTTGGACGAGTGTTTTTTAAATTAAATTGATATTGGCGAATGTTTTCGGGTTTATTTAGCATTAAAATAAATAGGGGGGAATTTGCTTTAAAGGACTTTGGAGGGTTCATAAAAAGAAGGGTTTTATATACCTTATTATTTACTTAAAACAAACCACGATTTTTGAAATCGAGAATAATAACCAGACTAAAAAATAATTTTCTATCTTGAGAACGCTATGAAAAAACTACTATTGCCATTAATCTTTGGCCTATTTCTGCTATTGCCAATACTAACGTTTGGCCACCAACCTAAACAGAGTTTAATATACCTTAGGATTTATGAGAAGACCGGAATAGAAGGTCGTTTTGAGGTCAATGCCCATGAACTTAATAGTGTTTTTGGTCTGGATTTAGGGTTGCACCCAGGTATAGAACAAGTAAGGCCGTACCAAGAAAGAATACAGGCGTACCTATTTGAAAATGCTAAATTTTCTTCGGAACTAGCGGACTATAAAATTATTTTTACAGGGGAGATAACAAAGCTGAACTTGTCTTATGGAGATTTTATCAACTTTCATTTCCGATTGGAAAATTCAGAAAATTTACCAGATAGCCTAACGCTGGATTATAACGCTTTTTTTGATGAAGACCCATCACATATGTGTCTTGTGGCAATGGAGTACAATTGGAAGGCGGGACTAATTAATAATGAGCATATTGTAGCTTTATATTTGTCCGAAGGGGAAAGAAATGGTACATTTTCCATAAAAGAAACTTCACTATGGAAGGGTTTTTTAGCAATGGTGCAACAAGGTGTATGGCACATCTGGATTGGAATGGATCACATCTTATTCCTATTGGCTTTGATTTTACCATCCGTAGTAAGAAGGCGTAAAAAGGAAGGGGTTACAGGCGAAGCTATTCATACCAATAAGCCTGTTCTTTGGAGCTGGGAGCCAGTAAAGAGTTTTAGGCCTGCTTTTATGTATATCCTTAAAATCGTTACTTTTTTTACCATTGCCCATACCATAACCTTAAGTTTGGCATCTCTAGAAATTATAACATTGCCATCTAGGGTCGTGGAATCTATTATCGCGTTTTCCGTTGGCCTTGCTGCCTATCATAATATTAGACCAATATTTAAAGGAGAAGATTGGGTTATTGCTTTTGTGTTCGGCCTTTTTCATGGGTTTGGTTTTGCTAGTGTCTTAGGGGATTTAGGTTTTAAGGGCGAATATCTCTCGTTGTCATTGGTTGGGTTCAACGTGGGGGTAGAGTTAGGTCAAATTGCAATTATAGCATTAATTTTTCCAGTTCTATATTTCATCAGAAATTATAGATTATATGTAAAACTCATGTTTTGGCTTTCTGTTCTTTTGATAATTATATCTGTTTATTGGCTCACTGAAAGGGCCTTTGATATTGATTTGCCGTTGGATGAAGTAATTAATAGAAACATACTATATCCTATTGCGAATTTCTTTGGCTTGAAGTAATAACACCCAAAATTTAGCACTTGGAAAGAAGCAATAAAAATAATTCGCTATTAAACCGATGGAAGAATCGTGAGGAAAAGGGGGCTGCTTTGCTGCAGATTCCCAAAGCTCCTATCGCCACCACGATACCCTTATCCTCAGGGCAACAGCGCATCTGGTTTCTTCAACAGTTATATAGGGATAATCCGTTTTATAATTATTCGGAAGCGCTTACTTTTCAAGGGGATTTAAAAGTTGAATTTTTAAAAGATAGCCTTAACCATATATTCTTGCTTAACGAGGTTTTAAGGTCGTATTACCCAACTGTTGACGACAGTCCAATAACCAGAATTTATGAGGGTGTCCCAAAACTTAGTGAATACGATTTTAGTCATTTAACGGAATCGGAAGCCAGAAACGAGGCAGAGGCGGTCATGCGGCAACAGTCTTCACAGGTATTTGATTTGTCCGTTCCAGACCTGGTTAGGGTGTCGTTGATTCAACTCACGGCCAATAGAACGCTTCTGTTCTTTACTATGCATCATATCATTATTGATGAATGGTCTATAGATGTCCTAAAACAGCAATTAGCGGACACGTACCTGAAATTACTATCCGGACAATCGTTGGATATTCCACAGGGCACTCTTCAGTTTTCGGATTATGCGTATTGGGAACGAAACATACCAATTGATGAAAAACAATTGGATTATTGGAAAAAGTCGTTATCGGGAGATTTACCTATTTTAAATCTGCAAACGGACCGAACGAGGCCGGCAAGACCTTCTTTCAAGGGGAGGCAACAAGCCTTGCCGCTGGATAAAGAGTTGTCTTTGGATATATTGAATACATCAAAACAACTTGGCGCAACACCCTTTGTTTTCCTGCTTACCGTGTATTACATTCTTTTGTATAGGTACTCGGATCAGTCTGATATTTTAGTGGGTACGCCTATAGCGAATAGAAGTTCAAAATCACTGGAGAAAGTGCTTGGGTTCTTTATTAATACAGTGGTTTTAAGGAGTGCTATAGAAGGCTCAAGTCGTTTTTCTGAATTGGTTGAAGCTGTAAAAACAAATACGCTTTCGGCTTTTTCAAACAAAGAGGTGCCTTTTGATATTTTAGTAAAAGAATTGAAAGTTGAGCGATCTCTGTCAGTAAGTCCTTTTTTTCAAGTTATGTTTTTGTACCACTCGGCTACGGTTACACCTTCTTTTGGGCCTGATTTGAAATTGATAGATGAAACTGAATTTGATACCGAGGTGTCCAAATTTGATTTAACGCTGTCTATCTCCGAGTCAAAAGGAGCTCTCTCTTTGGCTTTCGAATATGATACGGACTTATTTGAATCTGCTACGATTTCTCGCTTTTTATCGCATTATAAAATGTTATTGAAGGGGGTAATCGCAAACCCAAATGAGCCTATTGGTCAGCTACCAATGGTAACTCCGGAGGAGAAAAAAGTATTGTTTCCCCAAGTTGTAGAGGGCAGAAATCATTTCAAAACTTTTCAGGCAATCCACGATATTATATCTAATGTGTCACATCAAATTAAAAATCATAACGCTTTGACATTTAATGATGTGTGTTTATCGTATGGTGAGCTGGATAGACGAGCTGGTATTATTGCCCAAACCATTCTTCAGAAAACAAATAAGCGAAATGAGATATTAATGCTTTGTATGGATAGGTCGGTTGAAATGATTGTTTCTTTATTGGCTGTTCTTAAAGCTGGGTGTGCGTATCTGCCCATGGACCCCAATTATCCCATGGAAAGGTTAAATTTTATTTTGGCAGATGCCGATTGTAATATCGTAGTGACGCATAGTAGTCTGGCCAATGTTTTTGATGGCACCAACAAGAATGTCATTTTAGTTGATACAATTGATGTTGATGTAGAGTTGGATGTTGTTTTACCAGAAGTAAAGGAAGATGATTTAGCCTATATTATTTACACCTCGGGAAGCACGGGGAAACCCAAAGGTGTACCCATAACCCATAAGAACATTATCAATTCAACAGCAGGGAGATTGGATTTCTACCCGGAAAATCCTAGTGCTTTTTTGTTGATGTCCTCTATTTCGTTCGATAGTTCCAAAGCTGGAATTTTTTGGACGCTCTGCACAGGAGGCAATCTTATCCTAACAGAAAATAGAATAGAACAGGACCTCACGAGAATAGAGGACCTAGTTGAAAAACATAAGGTGAGTCATACGCTTATGCTACCTTCTTTGTATCAAGTTTTGCTTGAACACGGGAATCTGGAAAAATTAGAGAGCTTGGATACGGTTATTGTCGCAGGTGAGGCCTGTACACGTTCTTTGGGTGAAATCCATTATAAGAAACTGCCTTCGGTACATTTGTACAATGAATATGGACCTACGGAAGCTACAGTTTGGTGTCTTGCACACAAGGTAGAAAAGAGTAACAGCTTAGAAGATGTGCCCATTGGTAGACCGGTTGCTAATGCAGAGGTGTATCTTCTAAACGAAGCTAAGCGTATGGTTCCCTACGGTGCAGTTGGGGAAATTTATATAGGAGGCCCAGGAGTTTCTAAGGGGTATCTTAATAGAGCAGACCTTACCGAAAAGGTGTTTGTAAAGAATCCGTTGGAAGTAGGCTCTGCTACAATTTACAGAACGGGTGATTTAGGCAGATACCGGAATAACGGAACTATTGAATTTTTGGGAAGGGTAGACCATCAAGTTAAAGTACGCGGTTTTAGGATTGAGTTGGATGAGGTGGAAAAAATCATATCCGAATACGATAAAGTGACGGCTGCAGTGGCTATGGTAGAAGATAACAAGCGTTTGGTGGCTTACATTACTACCAACGGTGTAGTGGAGGAAAATGGGCTTAAACGCGCCTTAAAAGCGAAATTGCCAGAATATATGGTGCCGTCTAGAATTATTGAAGCGGCTGAGTTTCCTTTATTGCCCAATGGTAAGGTAGATAAAGTAAGTCTGTCTCGTATCCAGCCCTCTGTAAATCATAGCGCCATCAAGGAAATAGAACATCCATCTACAGAGCTTGAAACAAAAATAGCCACTATTTGGAAGGAAGTCTTACATCTACCTTCAATAGGGTTACATGAGAATTTTTTTGATATAGGAGGAGATTCTATATTGAGTATACAAGTAATTTCAAAGGCGAAAGCAGAAAAATTGGAGGTATCTCCCAATCAACTTTTCGAGCATCAGACCATTGCCCAGCTTACCAGATATTTGGAAACCGAATATCAAAAGAAAGCGAAAGCTTTTGATACATCAGATTTTAAGCATTTAGTGGCTATTCGTTCGGGAGGAACAAAACCTCCTTTATTTTGCCTGCACTCGGGGGGAACACACTTTTTTTACTATAATCAGTTTGCAAATCATTTAAATTCTGACCGTCCAGTTTATGCACTTCAGGCATCGGGTCATAAAGATGAGCTCATTTTGCACAAAAGTGTTCATCAAATGGCTATTGATTTTATAAAAGAAATAAAAAAAGTACAACCGCATGGGCCGTATCATTTTATGGCTTATTGTTATAATACGGCTATTGGTATGGAGGTTACAAGATTGCTGAACGAAATGAGCGATTCTGCCAACCTTATCATTGCGGATACTATGGCGGATTATCTCAGTCTGTTTGCTTCGTCTCGAACTAAAGTGCGTACAACCGCATTTGTTGAGAGGTTCAAAAAAAGCCCGGTACAAACCATTCGTCGGTTTATTAAAGCAAAATTAGTTTACCCCTTCAGGGAAAAATATAAGACGCTTACAAGTAGTGGTAGTCAACGGCTTGTTCGCAAATTGCACGATAATCATATTAAGTTGTACAGGGATTACAAATGGAGGCCGATAAGCAATGCTATTCAATTACTTTTGACCGATAAAAAAGAGGAAAATTTTAATGAAAAAGTAGTGGCTTCATGGGAGAAAATGACGAATCAACAGGTTATTGCTGTTTCCGTGGAAGGTCATCATGACAAACTCTTTGAAGATGCTTTAACTGCCAAGAAAACAGCGGCTAGTATAGATGCATGTATGAAAAAATTTGAGACAAGCAGGAAAACAGGCTGAATTGAACCCTATGGAGTTATTTGAAAATGAAGCACATATATGGTTTTTCAGGACAAGTGAACTTCACGAGCTTGACTATTTGGAGTTTCTTTCTCAAGATGAATTGGAGCGAAGAAATAGGTTTAAGTTTGAAAAGGATAAAAAAGTGTATGCTCTGGCCAGAGGCCTTCTTCGTGTGTTGTCTGGTCGCTATTTAAAAAGAGACTCGGCTAAAGTAGATTTTGAGTATGGTGAATTTGGAAAGCCAAATTATGCCCATTCCACTCCCTTACGCTTTAACCTTTCCCATTCAGGCGATAGCATTGTAATAGCTTTTACCGACATAGGAGAAGTAGGGGTAGACGTGGAGTGTATCAAAAGCAATTTTGATATAGCTAAAATAGCGGAAGGTTTCTTTTCTTCAGATGAAACTTCGTCTTTGTTAGTATTTCCGGAAGAGAAAAGAGCTAAGGCTTTTTTTAATTGTTGGACACGTAAAGAAGCCTTTATTAAGGCAAAGGGAGCTGGACTCTCTTTTGATTTAAATTCCTTTTCGGTTTCTATTACTGATGATAATCCGAAACTCTTAAGGACACATTGGGATTCTAAAGAAAAGGATAGCTGGAAACTGTTTTCGTTTGAGAACTTAGAAGGCTATTGTTCGGCCTTATGTGTATCTGCTTCGGTTCAAAAAGTTTCTTGTTTTGGTCTGGGGGATTTAGAGGACTTACTTAATAAATAATTCTTAAGTAATTGTTATATAGTTGTTTGTCCTTTATTGTAGCAACTAGTCGATTAAGAAGCTGTATCCATTGTTCGTCAATTTTTTAAACCTATTTTTATTGAGATTCATGGAGTTATGGCGTGCTGTAATGCCTTAATCTAGCGGAAACGTTTAACCAACCATTTTTCTAGAACTAGAGATTATGAAAATTGAAGATACATTTCTACCGGTTTATTTTTGGGTACTTTCTTTAAGTATGTTATTTACGGGTATGGCCTACGGTCAATCCTCGGCCCCGTGCAACTCCACACCTTTCCCTGATGAATGGCAAACACATGAACTGCAAAGTTCAGAATTGCCTTACCGTGCCGTTTATATTCTGTCAAAAGAGGATTTGAATGGAGATGGATTAAAAGACATTGTTGCTGGAGGTTGGTGGTATAAAAACCCTGGGAGCGCTTCTGGTAATTGGGAGCAAAAAACTATAGGGAATCCGTTAAAAAACGTCGCTTTTGTTTATGATTTTGATGGTGATGGCGATCAGGATTTACTAGGCACTCAAGGGGCATACAGGGGTGCGGATATGGCTTGGGCAGAGAATGATGGTGCTGGAAACTTTACGATCCATACCAATATACCAGCCGGTAGAACAACGTATTGGGAGAAAAAAATACAAGGTATTACATCGGGTGTATTCCAGCCTGGCGGGCCTTTTCAAATTGCAATCAATTGGAACGGTGCTGAATCTTCTGGGTCTACGGTTCAAATGTTGACGGTGCCGGCCGATCCCAAAAACGGTGCATGGACCTTGACGGATATAAGCGATGATTCCTTAGGGGAGGATTTGCAAAGTGCCGATTTGGATGGTGATGGGGATTTAGATTTATTTCAATCCGATAATTGGCTGAGAAACGACGGTAACGGCAATTGGACTACCATATCTACCGGTATAGGTTATCGTACTACTTCGGATAGGTCACAATTGGCCGATTTTGATGGGGACGGCGATTTGGATGCTGTGGTTGGGCAATTAGGAATTGGTACTAGTGCCTCGGACCGCAAAGAATTTGCATGGTTTGAAGCGCCTTCCAACCCAACTTCAACATGGACAAAACATGTATTGGCCACGGATATTAGTTCTAGTCTTAGCCTTTATGCCATGGATATTGACGCCGATGGCGACCCGGATATTGTGGTGGGCGAATGGAAAGGAGATAATAGATTGCTCGTTTTTGAGAATGATTTATGTGATTCCGGTGATTGGATAAGGCATACCATAGATGCTGGCGGAACGGGTTTTGATCATCACGACGGAGCTCAGGTGGTAGATATTGATAATGATGGTGATTTAGATGTGGTTTCTATTGGTTGGGACCATATTGTTCCCCGGATTTTCGAAAATAAATCGACTATAGCAAATAGTGGGCCGGTTTCGGATGCAGGAGAAGACCAAACCCTTGTTCTGCCCACAGCTACTATTACTTTAAACGGCAGCGGTAGTGACCCGGATGGGGGAGCGCTAGCTTATAAGTGGGAACAGAAAAGCGGGCCTAATACGGCGACTCTGGCTAATACTATAGCTAAGAACCTAACGGCTTCCGGTCTAATTGAAGGCAATTATATTTTTCAGTTTACGGTTACGGACAATGAAAACGAGAGTGCCAAAGACGAAGTGTTGGTAAAAGTCCTTCCTGAACCCATTGCGGGTAGTTTTGAACTCCTCATTAATGCCGGTGGGCCAAAAGTGGTACAGAATGGAGAAGAGTTTGTTGCAGATGAATATTTTGATACGGGAAGCACTTTGAACAGGCCTCAAACAGGATTGTCTGACCCCTATAGTAGCATACGTTTTAGCCGTACGCAGCAAATGAGTTACAATATTCCATTGGCTAATGGGGATTATACGGTGAAACTACATTTTGCCGAAGTCTGGTTCGGTGCCACGGGAGGCGGGTCAGGTGGTGTTGGTAGTAGGGTTTTTGATGTGGCTATTGAGAATATTAAAGTTCTTGATAACCTTGATGTTTTTGCCGAAGTAGGAGCGGAGACCCTGTTGACAAAGAGTTTTAACGTAACAGTACAAGATGGCCTTCTTGATATTGATTTTTCAGCTTTGGCTTCCGATGGAGGGGCTAGGCATCCTATAATCAACGCTATTGAAATTGTAGGCGATGGGGAGTTACCTTCTTTTCCGCCAGAAGCAAATGCGGGTAACGATAAAACGGTGAGTTTGGAGGATACATCAACCTATACTTTTAACGGTTCGGGAAATGACCCGGACGGTGGAACGGTGTCCTTTCAATGGAATAAACAAAGTGGTCCTGGTGGGGTGCAGTTGTCCGGAGCAAATACTAAAAACCTAACGGTTAGTAACTTGGTTGAAGGTGATTATGTATTCAGGTTAAAAGTTACGGATGATGAGGGCGAATCGGATTTTGATGAGGTTAAGCTGAAAGTGCTGCCAGAACCTGCTACTGGGGCTTTTTCATTATTTATTAACGCAGGTGGTTCGTCTACGGTTTATAACGGAATCGACTTTACTGCCGACCAGTATTTTGACACTGGCTCAACTCTTAACAGGCCACAAACAGGTTTGCCTGAGCCGTACCGGAGTTTTAGGTTTAGCCGATCTCAGGTTATGGGTTATGATATTCCGTTGCCCAACGGGGCATATTCGGTAAGATTGCATTTTGCCGAACTGTGGTTTGGTGCAACAGGAGGGGGGTCCGGAGGTGCGGGCAGTCGCGTTTTTGACGTACAGTTGGAGAATGAATTGGTAGAGGATAATTTAGACGTGTTTGCATTGGCTGGAGCAGACGCCTTATTGGTTAAAACGCACTCGGTTTCCGTTACGGATGGTGTGCTTAATGTTGATTTTTCTGCCTTGTCTTCTGATGGAGGCTCTAGGCACCCTATTATAAATGCTATAGAGATTATCGGGGAAGGCGGGCAACCTTCACTTGAACCTATTGCGAATGCAAGTCAGGACCAGAACATAGTTTTACCTGTAGATGAAGTGGTTTTGAATGGTTCGGGCAGTGATCCTGATGGTGGTGCGGTTTCATTTAAATGGGTGCAGGTTACTGGTCCAAGTACAGCTACCTTGTCTTCAGTTGTGACTTCGGAACTTAATGTGAGTAATCTAATAGAAGGTTCTTATGTTTTTCGGTTAACGGTAACCGATGATGAAAGTCAAGTAGATTCGGATGAGGTGACAGTGGTCGTTAGTCCGGAAGCGGTTGGTCTGGATGACGATATTTGGCTAGAGGCGGAGTGTGCAGATGTAGGTGCTAATTGGTTGGTTAGAACAGATAATTCCGTTTCAGATGGGAAATATTTGGAAGCTCCTTCTGGCAATTACTTTAATAGTGCGCCTTCCGGTGACGGTTCAAGAATACGTTTTGATTTCTCTGTTGAAGAGGGAGCGTATCGTCTGTATGCTTTAGTAGACACTCCAACAGGTGATACGGATAGTTTTTGGGTACGGGCGAATAACGGACCTTGGTTAAAATGGAATTACATTTTAGGGGGCAATGGGTTTAATTGGAGACAGTTGCACGATAAGGAGCGTAGGATGGTGTTTGTTACTTTCAATTTGAATGAGGGAAATAATACCATAGATTTTGCCCATAGGGAACAAGGTGCTAAACTTGATAAAATATATGTTACTAAAAATGGGCAACTCCCAACTGGTTTTGGGGAGGCCGATTTTACATGTTCGCTGAGCAGTAAAAATTCAACGGCACAAACGGAAGTTGATGTGTTCTCTAGAAATATGGATTCGGGAATCGATTCGGATTTGTTCATGGAGAAGGGCGAAGGTGTAGTAAGTTTATACCCCAACCCGGCACATACGGAAGTTCATATTTCACTTCAGGAAGAGCAAAAAGAAGCGGAATATATTGCTATTTATACCATGGATGGAACATTGGTTAAAATGGAAAAGGGTAATGCAATTCAGATTAAACCTAAGCTTTATAAAATGGACGTAAGTGTTTTAAAATCTGAGGTGTACATTATTCAGGTTTCAACTGTTGATGGAAAGTCAACAATCCATAAAATGCTTATAGCAAACTAGTTGAAAATAAGTGGTGGGTTTAATTTAATCCCTAACGAATTTTACTCCTACGGTAATTATAGATGAGCTAAATGTGGTGTCCCTGTCGTACTGATAAAACTTCAGGTCAATACTCTTAAGTCCAAATTTTGAGATATGCATTTTGGTAAAAATATCGGTATAAGAAACTCCCAGTCCGTATTGGTTGGCGGTGTATTCGGATAGGTCATAGTCCGAGGTGTAGAACTCTTCACTAGAAAGGTGTCCTTCATAAGGGGCAAAATAATCCGCGCCAGATTGATTGTAAAATCGGTAAGAAGGGTAAAGTGTAAACTTATCGTTCAATTTAGCAGCTGCTTCTATGCTTGCCGTATGTGAGTGGACACCCCAATCATCAAAATAATAGCGATAATACGTTCTAAGTGTTAGAATTTCGTTGAGGTACCAGTTTAAACGTCCGCCTAGAGCCAGTTTTAGCCTGTCATCGGGTAAACGTTCAATATCATCCGCCAATTGAAAATTTTCTATAAAAGAGTTCGGTACATCCGAAAAGTACACGCGTTGGAAAGGCGTTGAAAGAAGCCCTTGTTGGTTGATAATATCAAATGAAATCAACCCCTGTACATTTTTATGTAGTATTTGGGAAAGGCCAAGCCCTAACGAATAGGAGTTGCGGTTGGTTTTATTAAGTTCGGTAAAATTGGGTGTGTAATTACTGTTTCCGGTAATTTCATCGGGTCTAAAAAAACCAACACCATCATTGCCAAAAGGTCTAAGTTCAAAAGGGTATATGGTAGTCCATTTATCCAAATACACATTGGCGTTTATGCTGGCTTCCGTGTTTTTTTCATTGAAGAGTTTAGCGTAGCTCCCGCCAAAACCCAACGAAAAATAATCGTACTCTGAGGAAACGGAGAATTTGGCCGACCAAACATCGTTTCTGTCATCGGAACTGTGACTGTAGCTACCCGTTAAATTTACCCAGGTATCGGATTGTGAAGCTCCTGAACTGGCAACAAATGGGTCGGCATCGCTTCTTTTGTCAAACGGGTCAACATTACTGGATGAGGCAGAGGTATAGGCTGAAACTCCGGCATCTATGGTGAGTACATCATCGTCGTTTAACGGAATTGATACGATAATTGTTCCTGTAACATCCGTTAGTTCTTCTGTTCCTTTCCCACCGCTTACAGCTGCGTTATCGCCATCTTGGGAATAATAGCTGGTCAAAAAATCTACTTCGGTGGTTTCAAGAATCCGTTTTTTATATCCTTGGTTTTCCTCCTGTGACCAAGCAAACTGAAGTCCTAGTATTAAGAAGATAAAAGCTATATTTTTTATTGAAGTCATAATTTGTTTGTGCATCACCTTGTAACTTAATTGCAGCCACAGCCGCCTCCTGTTTTACCTCCGTTAGCTCCCACCGCTGCTTCTCTGTAGGAGTGGGCTATGGTAACGTTCCGGTCACATTTTTTATCGGACAGGGTCATGTCCGGGTCGCTGAGGTTTACTTTTTCGTACTCTTTCACCACAACACAGCTGTTCATGGTGAAGGCAATACCTATCCCTATTAAAAATGGTTTTATCATAATTTCTCTATTTCAATATGCTCGGAAGTAGATATATTTCCTTGATCATCAATTATAATACATTCTATTTGGGGCATTTGATTGATTCTGTTCAAGCCAACTTCTTTACCCATGACAAAAACCGAAGTGGCCAAAGCATCTGCCAATTCCGCTTTTGGGGCAAAAACGGTAACGCTAATAATTCCTGTTGACGGAAAGCCTGTTCTTGGGTCAATGATATGGGAGTATCGCTTGCCGTCTAAGGTCACGAATTTTTCATAATCACCAGAAGTAACCACGGCTCCTTGTGTAATGGGTAGTAGGGCAAACACCTTATTCTTGTCCATTGGGTTGGTAATGGCAACTTTCCAAGGTTCTCCATTGGATTGTCTTCCCCATGTATTCATGTCTCCCGAAGCATTGATTATTCCGGCTGTAACCCCTTTTTCAATTAATAGAGCCTTTGCTTTGTCTGCGGCATAGCCTTTGCCAATTGCTCCAAAACCTATTTTCATACCTTCTTCTTTTAGGAAAACGGTACTATTTTTAGAGTCTAAAACTATATTTTGGAAGCCTACTTTTACTACTGACGATTGAATATCGGCGGTATTTGGCATTTGTGTCACGCTGCCGTCAAACACCCAAATTTTGTCCATAGATGCGTAACTGATGTCAAAAGCACCATCCGTAAGTGTGGAAAGGCTAATGGCTCGCTCAATGAGGTTGTAGAGCTCATAAGAAACTTTTACAGGATTTTTACCAGCATTTCTATTGATTTCAGAGGTTTGTGAATTGGGGTTCCACGAAGATATCAAATCTTCAATTCTAGAAATTTCGGCCACTGCCAAATCAATATTTTTATTTCCTTCGGCTGAATCTTTGGCAGTGACAGTAATGTCAAACCGACTCCCCATTAATTTTAGTGTTCTAGTAAACGTACCCTGAGCACTCACGGATAACGAAAGCAGAAAGAATAATAAGAACAGGGAATTCTTCAAGTCCTATAATTAAATTGAAATATAATACACGGTGTCTTGCACAAAGATAAGATAGAATCAATTAGATCATGATTGTAGCCGGTAAAAGAATCTAATTTGAAAAAATTTAAAGTGATACTCGTTGGGTTGAAGAAAAAAATCAAACATTCTATTTGCGCAATTTTGCGCTTCAATAAAATGATGTTTTATCGAATAATTCAGTATAATTGTATGTTTTTAGTGAATTTGCACTAAATAAAATATGATTATATAAGTTTTGTGCAAATATTGCGCATTTGTTTATCGACCTAAAAGAGTATTGCTGAGCTTCTTATGCTGCCCGGATTAATTAGGGCAACGCTAAGATAGAAATACTAAAAGAATGAAGATTTGCCGAAGGCATTTTTAATATCAATACCAACAAACAGAAAACAGAACATTAATGAAACAAAAAAAAAGGAAGTTCATTTTAAAGAAACACTTCTTAGTCGCACTGTCCTTGACCACTTTTGGTTTTTTTCAAGTAAAAGCGCAAGAATCCAAGGTATTTAATGAAACTGGAGGAAAGGTAGTTGTGGAAGCGGAAGACTTCTATAAACAGACGAATTCAGATATACGAAAATGGTATGTAATAGATTCAAATTATGAATCAAAGTTAAAAAGTACCGAAAATAAACTGCATTACAAAGATGCTAGTGGAGAGCGATACATAGAAATTCTACCGGATACGCGTACCAATCATGATGAAAAGCTTATTGTAGGAGAGAATTTCTCCAATGATCCCGGTAAGATGGCCATTTTGCATTATAAAGTCAATTTTTCAACGCCTGGTAAATATTATGTGTGGGCAAGTGCCTACAGCACAGGTTCGGAAGATAATGGAGTTCATGTAGGTGTAGATGGAACATGGCCGGAATCTGGTCAGCGTATGCAATGGTGCGACGGAAAAGATGCTTGGACTTGGGGCAGTAGCCAAAGAACCCTAGAAATACATTGTGGTGTACCCGGATTGATATATTTGGATATTGATAAGGCCGGTGAGCATGATATACAGTTTAGCATGCGGGAAGATGGCTTTGAAATGGACCAATTTATTCTAACCAAGGATAGAAATTTTCACCCTTTAAAAGCAAAAGAAACTGCGACTGGAGCTAAAGATTTGTTAGCTATGGCAAAGGAATTGAGGTCGAGTGCCAAAATTTATCCGGCACAAGGATTCAAGAGCACAAAAAATTCGTTCTATAACGATAGAAAATGGTTGGCCATTAATCCTGAGGAGTATAAGGAAGCGGAAGCTTTCCTTTCTTTTGATGGAGCGGAAGGTAAGTATGATGTAGTATTGTTTACAGTAGGCGAAAACGACGGTCGCTCTGTGTACACCTTGAGAAAAAATGCTGAAAGCTATCAGGATTTTAGGACTCCGTTAAGCAGTAATATGTTTGAAGAAGGCCTGGAATATGTAAAAGTTTACAATAACATACAGCTAAATACCAACGATGAAATTGGGATAAAGGCTGTTCCTAAGAGTAGGGACGGTAAGGAATTTAGTCGTGCACGATGGATTGGATTGGTAGTTGTAAAGGCAGGCACCGGTAAGGAATTGTTGGAAGAGATGCAGCAAAAAATGGCTGAGCAAGCCAATCTAAAAATTTCAGGAGAACTTAAGAAATGGCATAAGGTAACCTTAACTTTTGATGGCCCAAGAACCTCTGAAAAAGCGGATTACAACCCATTTATGAACTATCGCTTAAATGTAACGTTTACTCACAAGCAAAGTGGTAAATCTTATGTGATACCCGGTTATTTTGCTGGTGATGGTTATGCGGGGCAATCTTCTTCGGAGGAAGGAAATAAGTGGCGTGTTCATTTTGCTCCTGACGAAATTGGTGAGTGGACGTACAAGGTTGATTTCAGAAAAGGAAACTATTCGGCGGTAAGTACAAAACTGACAACGGGATTAAGTGGTTCCTATATGGATGGTGCCCGTGGTACTTTTACTATTGAAAAAACGGATAAGGAAGGAAACGATTTTAGAGCTAAAGGAAGGCTGCAGTATGTTGGCGAGCGTTACTTGAAATTTGCCGAAACAGGGGAGTATTTCTTGAAACAAGGACCTGATGCTCCTGAGAATTTTCTTTCGTATATAGATTTGGACGGTACTTTTAAAGACGATGGACATAAGGATGAGATGGTTAAAACCTGGTCGGCACATTTGCAGGATTATAAGCAGAATGACCCAACTTGGAAAAACGGTAAGGGTAAAGCTATCATTGGTGCTTTAAATTATTTGGCTTCAAAAGGATTGAATTCGGTTTCATTTTTGACCAATAATATAGCAGGTGACGATCAGAACGTATTTCCTTATACGGATTACGATACCTATGATAGAATTGATGTATCTAAAATGGACCAGTGGGAAATTATTTTTGAGCATGCTCAAAAGTTGGGTCTTTTCCTTCACTTTAAAATGTTTGAAGTAGAGAACCAAGGACTTTTGGATAATGGTGGGGTTGGAGCCAACACCAAATTGTATTATCGAGAATTGATGGCCCGTTTTGGACACCATTTGGCTTTAAACTGGAATCTTTGTGAAGAGAATGGCGAGTGGGTAACTAACCCAACAACACCTCCGCAAGAAGAAGAGCAACGTCTAGCTATGGCCGCTTACTTTAAAAAGAACGACCCGTACCACCATCATTTGGTAATCCATAATGGAATTGAATTTGATGATATGCTTGGGCCTGATAGTGGACTTACGGGACCATCCGTTCAGACCAATAAAGAAGATTTTAGTAGAGTGCACGGACAAGTATTGCGTTGGTTGAAAGCATCTAAGGAAGCTGGTTTTCAATGGGCCGTTGCGGTTGATGAACCCGGTGACGCACAACATTCGTTAATTACGGATGCTGAAAATCCTGATCATGATAACGCACGTAGAAATGCCTTATGGGGTACGTTTATGGCCGGTGGATGGGGTAATGAATGGTATTTTGGATATGCACATCCACATTCAGACCTTACTTGTGAAGATTACCGTTCAAGGGATTTGTTCTGGGATCAAGCGGTACACGCTATGGATTTCTTTAAGAATAATGATGTTCCGTTTTGGGGAACTGAAAACAGAAATGACCTTGTTGGTAATATGGAGAATAAAAATACCGTGTACTGTTTGGCAAAAGAAAACGAAGTATATGTAGTGTATCTTAATTCAGTTCCAACATCGAAATTAGATTTATCTAATGCTACCGGAGATTTTGAAGTATTATGGTTTAATCCTAAAAAAGGAGGAGACCTAAGAAAATCTAAAGTTAAAAAAGTATCTGGTGGGGCAGTTGTGGATTTAGGGAAATCTCCAGATAAAAAGCAACAAGACTGGGCTATTTTAATTAGAAGAGCAAAATAACCATTAAATAAAGAATGCATAGGATTGCATTCCTCTTTACAACGAACGTGATAGTAATATGTATACTATCACGTTCTTATTAAGAGTTTAACGAGTAGGGAGCTATTTCTAGGATGGACCTAAACTTTAGCTTATTCGTTAAAGGTTTGTTGGAGAATAAATTGAGTTTTAAGTATAATAAAGTTCAAAGATGTCCCGGTATTATTTGTACCGGATAACATCTTTGAACTTTTTTTGTTGGTACCATGGGTCATTGGTTCTTTTAAGCTCTTTTCCTAGGATACTCAAAAGGTTTGCGGCCACTTCTGGTCGTTCGTCTATGCTGAGCTTTTTTAGTTGGTACGGGTCTTCTTGATTGTCGTACATATAAACTTCTTGTAAATCTTTGGCTGTATCGTCTCCGTGCTTTCTCTGGTCCACACAAAGCGTATACCTATTGGTCAATACGCCACGGGAATTGGCTAGCATCAATAAGATACCTTCCGGTTTCTGGACTACTTTTTCATCAGTTTTTGTCAAAAGTGGGGAGAAATCAATTCCTTCAATAGCTTCCGGTACCTTTTTACTCAACCCTGCCAAGCCCATTACGGTTGGCAATACATCTGGGCCACCAAAGAGGACATCGTTTATAGTACCGCCCTGCAAGCCTTTTGGCCAATGCACAATAAAAGGAATAGCCAATGACTCGGTTTCAAATACGTTTTTACCTTCTTTACCGTGGCTGCCGAGCATCTCGCCATGGTCAGAACTAAAAAGTATAATGGTGTTGTCTAGTTCTCCCATTTCTTCTAAAGTTTCTAAAACCTGACCAATATAGTTGTCTACACTGGTGAGGTTGGCAAAATAGTGGCGCACGTAGTTGGCCACTTTTAAATCGGCATTATCACGTACGGCCAATAGGCTGTCTTGTGGATATTTTTCTTTATTGTAATATTTGGCAAGGGTTTCCATGTCCGTATTCTCATCGTCCCAAGGATTGTGAGGAGGATTGAGTGACCACATTAAAAAGAAAGGCTTTTTGGAATCACGTAGGTTATCTTTATTTTGAAGATAGCTTTTGATTTTTTCAGCTTCAATTTTTGGAGTGAAGGTTTTGGGTTCATATAATTCACCGTCCTTCTTGCCATCAATGGCATTTGGGTCATTACTATAGACCAATGGGTCATAGTGCGTATCCCTGATAGATTGATAAAAATATTCTATACTATGTCTGGATTTCCCTGGGGGAACATAGGTGTCATACCTATTGATGTAGTTTCCGCCAGGTTCTTCGGTAGAACCTACGTATGTCCCTTTTTCGTCAAATAAGGGTTCGTTTTTCAGCCAATGACATTTGCCGAAATAGGAAGTATTATAACCAGCGTCATAGAACAGGTCGGTTATTGTTTCAATGTCATCACGTAAACTTTCGTCCCGATCCTTTCTACAGTTGTTCCAAATTCCGTTCTGTTCTGGATACCTTCCTGATAAAATCATGCCTCGTGCGGGACTACATAGCGGAAAGTTGCTGACGGCTTGCGTAAAAACCACGCCGTTTTCGGCCAATTTATCAATATGGGGAGTAACCACGGGATCAGGCTTCCCTATGACATGAGCTCTATATTTTTCTTTGGACCAGAACCCTGCGCTGTAACGCCTTAGTTGGTCTGGATAAATAATTAGAACATTTGGGGCTTTAGTTTCCGCTAAAACAACCTCGGACTTTTTTTCTTCTTTACACCCTAATGTCAATAAGACAAGGGCTAATAGCAATATTTGTTTCATGAAGGGTATTCTTTATTCCTTGGGTAGACCGTTTTTTAGGTCTTGTATCCACTTGGGTAATTTGCCCAATCTTAATTCTAACTGAGCTTCAAATAATGATTCTGGTTGAACGGGAGTGTTTAAGCTTTCTACCAATTGCACTTCATCTGGTTTGAAAGTGGTACCAGCACCATGAAACCCAACAACTATTGGGGGTACAACCCGCCAATATTCCATATGTTTGGCAACGAAAGGAAAATTGGTTTCGGCCTCATCAGTTTCATTATAATTCCATAGAACAAGATACCTGCCATGGTTGGGAAGGTTTTTAACGGCTCCACCGGCCCTTCCGCTAAAAAATCCACCTTCAATATTATCAAAAAGTGTAGACCTTGGCTGTGAGGCATGTGATTCAAAACTGCTGTGTGCCGGGTGTTTTGAACGCCAAACCACTGTACCGGTAGTGCTTCCACCACCCACACCAGATGCATGTTGCATACCGGCTTTATCATTAATATAGGCGAGAAGTACACCCGTAGAACCTCCGCCTACACTGACGGCACTGTGTCCAATTTTTCCATCTATCACAAGATTTAGAGCTGTTGTAGCCGCACAATGAGAAAAGTAAATGGCTCTATTGATATTAGTGAACGTACAATTTTTAACCCAAGAATCAGCTAATCCGGTTAGGTTTAAAATGCTCCATCCTCCGTCATCTTGTGCGGAGCGGTGGTGTACGAAATCTTTTTTCCAATTCCCTTCAAAGGTCAAATTCTCAAAACCTACTTCTGATAAATGCGGGAAAGTATATAGTTTCCAATCCTGCTGTTCGGAAATATTATAATGAATGGGGTCTACAAAAGTTATTTTGTTCCCCGAGACGGACGCAACTTTGTGCCGTTCATTAACCTGTACACCGTCTTCAATTATCGACGTCCATTTGGGGTTTAAGGGTAGGGGGTGAATATCCTGTTCTACAAATTTGGGGTCGTTATCTTTTACTCGAACAATGACCCAATCCCCTTTTTTGATTTTAGAAGCATCCGCCACCTTTATGGTGTAGGTTTCTCTTCTGGCAGAACCCGTTATATCTGTTATGAACGTACTTTCTTCCGTTGTTCTAGTTTGTATGGCGTATGGTGATGTCCATAAGTTTTTAGGCACTGTGGGAGGCATATCTTGTTCAAAAAATAAAGTCGCTTTTTCAGATATATCTTTTGGGCCTTTTAAAACAATGTTGGAAGAAGTTATTTTAATTGTATTTAAATCATCGGTTTTAGAGTTGATAAGGTACTTTCCAGCAGGAAAATAGATAATTCCACTACCGTTTGCTTCTCCTGCATCAATCGCTTTGATAATAGCTTTCTTGTCCGATATACCATCATCTGGTACCGCTCCAAAATCTTGAACATTAAAAACCTTGTGATCCGCCTCGGGAATCCCTGTTTCACTAAACCTATAGCCTGCAAAGGAAAAGTTAGGGAGTATAGGTTCAGTGTTGTTCTGGGCAGCATTTTTGTAATTTAACCATACGTTACTTTCTTGTGCAGCACAGTTTATTGCCAGTGAAAAAGTAAAAAGGAGAAACAAGGTTATGGAGAAACTACCTCTATTTTTCATATTGTTCTTTATATCTAAGTAAAGCTTCCAAGTAGTAGTAATCTGCGTAATTGAGCGGTACATCTATTTCAGCATTATGCGGAATGCTTCCTACGCTATGTTTTAGTATGAAATTATGATTAGTGCCTATTTCAGCAGTAAACTCATCTGTAGCTAGGGAAGTCAAAATTCGCTCAACATCAGCCTTGTAAGCATCATTGGTGTAGGTGTTTAACTCCAACAAGGCGGAAGCCGTAACACATGCTGCAGATACATCGTAAGGTTCGTTGGGAATATTTTCAGCATCATAATCCCAATAAGGGATACCATTTTTTTGATTCTTTTGGTTGATAATGTAGCTGGCTATTTTCTTGGCCATATCTAAATACGCTGGATCTTTGGTATAGCGATAACAAAGGGCGTAGCCGTATAGACCCCAAGCCTGGCCTCTGGTCCAAGCGCTTTCATGGGCCGTGCCTTGAGCGGTATGCTTGAAGCGTACGTCACCCGTTTCAGGGTCGTAATCTACTACGTGGTAGGAACTGTTATCTGCTCTAAAATGATTCTTTAGAGTGGTGTTTGCGTGTGCAATAGCTATCTCTTTGTATTTAGGATCTCCAGTAAATTCTGAAACTTTAAAAAGAAGCTCTAGGTTCATCATATTATCAATGATTACAGGGTACTTCCAACCTCTTTCCGCTTGCCATCCGCGGTCTACATCCCAGCTCTGGATACAACCTACTGTAGGATTGAACCTTGTGGAAAGAGATTTTGCAGCTTCAATCATAACAGCTTTAAAATCGTCATTGCCCGTTAGCTCGTAACCGTGTCCAAAGGAGTTGTTAAAGACAAAGCCTAAATCGTGATTGGTGGTTTTGTATTTGTGTTCCTCAAATAAGGCTTGGGATTTTTCTGCTCTTGTTTTCCAAGCTTCATTATTGGTGGCTTTATAAAGAAACCACTGGCTCCCTGGAAAGAAACCTTCCGTCCAGTCAAAATTTTCGTGGGCCCAATGCATTTCCCCATCTGCGGTAACCGTCCTGGGTATTTTATTTTGGCTCTCTGCAATTGCTGTTTGTAGAGCTAGTTGTTTCTCCGCATGTGCCAAAACTGCATCTACATTAATAGCATTTGTTTTTATAACTTCTGTTTTGGTAACAGTGTTGGTTTTGGTGGCACAACTATTCATAAGAACAATCACGACAGCGATAGATAGGTAGTTTTTTATATTCATTTGTCTTTGTTAATAGGCTCTCCTTTTAAGACCTCATATAAGGGTTTCTGAAAACCTTTTTGTTAAAGCTAAACTACCGCGCATGTTGCTTTTGATAGGGGTAGTAATGGGTTAATAATAGGGGTTTTTGAGTTCTTTAAGCGTTCTTGGGGTTCAAGTTGGACTGTTTTTTAAAGGCTGATGGCGTTTTGCCATAGGCTTTTTTGAAACACGACCTGAAATACTTTATATCGTTAAAACCAACCTCGTAAGCAACGTCATTAATGTTCAATTCGGTTTCTAGCAGAAGCTGGCCAGCCCTTTTTAAACGGACACCTCTAATGAATTCGGAAATGGTATTGCCCGTTAGGGCTTTCAATTTTCGATATAAAACAGATTGGCTCATATTAATGTTCTCGCTAAGGAAGCTTGCGTTCAACTCGGCACTCGACATATTCTTTTCCACAATATCCATAGCATTTTTTAAAAATACTTCGTCAGTAGATACCAGTTCTAGTTCGCTAGGCTCTAATACAAGATCGGTTCTGAATTTCTTGGCAAGTTTTTTTCGGGTAGCCAATAAATTTTGCACCTGTAGCTTCAATAATTCCGCTTCAAAAGGCTTGGTCACGTAAGCATCGGCACCTGTCTCAAAACCTATTTTTTGAATTTTGGAAGAGGTTCTGGCTGTAAGGAGAATAACAGGGATATGACTGGTAAGTATATCGGATTTCAGGGTTTCGCACATTTCAATACCATCCATTTCTGGCATCATTACGTCACTAACAATCAAATCTATAGTTTTGTTCTTAGCTAAGTGGATGCCGGAAATACCGTTATTGGCTTCCAGTACATTGAATTCATCATTGAAAATACCTTTTACAAAAGCTCTGACTTCTACGTTGTCCTCAACTATGAGAATAGTTTGTTTGCTGTCATCACTTTGAAAATCGGTTTCGTTATCTATTTCATCTTTTACCCAATTGGATTTTAAGGTGGAAGGGTCATAGTAATCTAAAGGGTCAGCTTCAGTAATATGCTCTTCATAAATCAGGTCTTCCGGTTGTATATGCTCTTTTCCCAATGGAAGGCTTATGGTGAAGCAAGAACCTTGGCCAACCTCGCTTTCTACGCTAATTTGACCTTGGTGAAGAACAACAATATCCTTAGCCAAGGCAAGGCCGACACCAGTTCCAGAACGTAAATCATTTTTCTGGCCTAATTGGAAATAGCGGTCAAAAACAAATTCAATGTCTTTTTCATTAATACCTCTTCCTGAATCTTTTATTTTGATGTTTACTGCATCGTTCTCCGTTGTTATTTTGATACTTATTTTACCGTTGGGAGGGGTGAATTTGAATGCGTTACTTAGAATGTTCAAAACCACCTTTTTCATTTCTATACGATCAAACCAAACTTCCAATGGAGGCTCAGGAACATCAAGTTCAAATTGTATGGCCATGTCATGGGCTAGGTCGTTAAAGGAAGCTTTGGTTTCTTCAATAAAAGGAATTACATCATTTTTGGAAAAAGCCATTTTAAGCTTTCCATTTTCAGCCTTTCTAAAATCCAACAACTGATTTATAAGTTGCAGCAATATACGTGCGTTACGCTGCATACCCGTTAATTGTCTTTGCATTTGCGCATCACCTTTCTTTTCTTGAATAAGGCGTTGCAACGGAGCGGTTATAAGGGTTAACGGTGTTCTGAAATCATGTGAGATGTTGGTGAAAAGCTGTAATTTTAATTGATTTAATTCCTGAATCTGCGTCTTTTCCTGACGTTCTTTTCTTAAATCATGACGCTCCTTAATGCGTATAAGAGTATATCTTCTGATCAATAAAAAAGCACTTACCAATAAAATTGCATAGATTATATATGCCCACCAAGTAAGCCAATAAGGCGGGTTTATATGAATGTCCAGTGAGGCTGTTTTTCCATTCCAAACACCGTCACTATTCGTGGCCTTTACAAGAAAAGTGTAACTGCCGGGATCTAGATTGGTGTATGTGGCTTTTGTTTGATTGCCAACAAATTGCCATTTAGAATCAAACCCTTCTAGCATATAAGCGTATTGATTGTTCTTTGGTCTGGAATAGTCTAACGCTACATACTCAATACTAATATCGTTCTCATTGTATGCCAACTTAAATTTGGAGGAACTGTGGTCTACTATTTTTTGGGTGGTATTTGTTATTTTTAAATTTTCAATGAGAACAGGGGGGATAAAAGAATCCCGTTCTATTTCCTTAGGGTTAAAAACGGTAAAACCATTTACTCCTCCAAAGATCAAATCTCCTTTTCTGGTCTTTAAATAAGCTCCATAATTAAATTCGTTGTTTACCAAACCATCTGATTGCGAGTAGTTTTTTATTTCATCCGTAGAAATATTCAACCTACTTAAACCTTTGTTCGTACTAAGCCAGATATACCCTTGATCATCGGGGAGAATACCGTAAACCACTTCATCTGGGAGTCCATTATTTATTCCATACCGAACCGATTTTTTAGATTCTAGATTGTAAGAATAGAGTCCGTCTCCTTCGGTACCTATCCATAACTGGGTGCTGGACTGGGGGTAAATACTAATTACTTTCTGAATATCATACGGAGTATGGGTGCCTTCCTTAAATTTTATGGGTTCTATTACTTTGGTGTCTATAGAAATTGAACCAAGTCCGTTTTCACCACCAACAAGAAGGATTTTTTCATTTGGGCTTTGAGTAATTGCACTAATGAAAGTGCCTAATATATTATTAGGGTCGGCAATTCTAAAACTTTTTCCAGTTTTGGTATCATAGTAGTTTAACCCACGATTATCTGTTCCTACCCAAAGGTTATTATTCATGTCTTCTATTAAAGAAGTGGCCCTATTGGTTGAAAAGTTGGAGAAGGTATGAGTTTTGTCTACCCAATCTTTAAATGATGGCCCTTGTTTTTCAAGTAAAGCATAAGAAAGCCCTTTGTTGTGCGTGGCAATCCATAAATTACTCTTGTAATCTTTTACAATGGCTTTTATATTGTTGCTGGATATGGAGCTCTTGTCAGCGTTATCATGAACAAAATGTTTAAAAGTGTTGTTTGATGTGTTGAAATAATTGAGTCCGCCGCCTTCGGTTCCGACCCATAAATTTTCTGATTTTGTCTCTACAATAGAACTTACAACAGGGTAATTTAGGCCGTTAGAACCTATTTGGTAGTTTTTGAATATATTAGATTTTCTGTTCAAGTAATTGACTCCGCCCGCCCATGTGCCAATCCAAATGTCTCCTCTAGAGTCTTCCATTATTTTATAAATGGAATTTTGACTAATGCTTTCAGGATCTTCTGGGTCGTTATCATGATGAGTTACCTCATTTGTTTTTTTGTTTAAAAAATATAGTCCGCTGTAGGAGCCGATCCAGAGATTTTGTTCATCGTCTTCATAAATAGTACGGACGGGACTCTCAATTGGTTTTGAGTTTTTAGCGATCTTAAAATCTATAAATTTCAGCTTCTCTTTGTTAAGTTTTGCAAGTCCACCGTCGTGACCTAACCAAATGCTACCGGACTTATCTTGGAAAAGAACGGTATGGTAGTTCTTTGTGCTTTCGGGAGATTGACCCTCTGGATAACTATATGCCTGAATTTTATTTTCTTTCTTATTATATAAATGGACTGTTTTTGAGGTAGCAATCCATAAAGCATCATTTTCTAAATTAAGGAGTGATAGTACCCTGTTGGATTCCAGCGTAGCGGGCTTATATAATTCGTTGAAATTGTTGATTTCTTTAGAATCGGAATCTATGTGCATTAAACCAATATCTGCGGCTACCCATACTCCTTTGTTTCCATCAGAAATAATATCATATACTTCTCCTTTAAAAGGTCTGTTTTCTTGATTGGGAATTTGCACCCTATCAAAGTTATCGGTTTGGGGGTTATAGGTATTCAGTCCATTTTTTGTCCCCACCCATAGGATGCCGCTATCGTCTCTGAACAATACTTTTATCCAGCTATTGCTTAAGCTATTTTTGTTTGTGGCATCATAGTAGTAGTTTTTAAATTCATGTCCATCAAATCTATTGAGCCCGTAACGCGTACCGAACCATAAGTAGCCCTGCTTATCCTGTGCAACGGCAACTACGGAACGTTGGGAAAGTCCCTCCTCGGTAGTGTAATTCTTAAAATTCAGTTCGTCGGTAGCCTTGTGGGGAGATTGTGCTTGTAATTGCACGAGAAAGCCAAAGAGAACAACAAGGGCGAAATTAAACTTCATTATACATAAGGTATTATAAAAGGTAAAAGTTAGTGATTCTTCAGAGAATTTTCTAAGCTATAATTTAGGGTAATTCCGCTCAGCCCTGTGAATACGTGATATTGAATGATTAGCCCCCTTTTATTGGACTATATGCCCCGTATGGTTGGACTGTTAAAAAGTACTTTTATCCTACAGAAAATAGAATTGAAACAAAAACATAACCGAAACTGTTTTTAAACATGAAATTGAATTACGAAACACGATATGCTTCAAGTCCAGAAGCTGTAAAAGGGTATGATACTACCCAATTAAGAGATGAGTTCTTGATTGAAAATCTACTGGAACAGGGAAAAGTGAACATGACCTACTCCCATTACGACAGATATATTACCGGTGGGGCAGTTCCAGAAACCTCATTGCATCTTGAAGCGATAGACCCTTTAAAGTCCAGCTATTTTTTAGAGCGAAGAGAAATAGGGATAATTAATGTAGGAGCTTCCGGATCCATAGAAGTAGATGGAACCTCTTATAAAATTGAGCATAAAGACGCATTATATATTGGGTCAGGTGCAAAGGAAGTTATTTTTAAGAGCAACAATGCAAATGAGCCTGCTCTGTTCTATTTTAATTCTGCTCCGGCACACGCTTCGTTTCCTACCAAAAAAGTTAGTAGGGCAGAGGCTAATAAATTAGAGTTGGGTAGTTTGGAAACGGCCAATCATAGGACCGTGAATCAAATGATTATTGGAGGTATCGTTACTACGTGTCAGCTTCAAATGGGAATGACTGAATTAAAAACAGGAAGTGTTTGGAATACTATGCCTGCTCATGTTCATGACCGTCGTATGGAAGTTTATTTTTATACAGATGTGCCTGAAAATCAATCCGTGTGCCATTTTATGGGACAACCTCAAGAAACCCGTCATATTTGGATGCAGAACCACCAAGCGGTAATCTCTCCACCATGGTCCATTCACTGTGGCTCCGGAACATCTAACTATACGTTTATTTGGGGTATGGCCGGTGAGAACCTTGATTATAGTGATATGGACGTAGCAAAAATTACAGAATTAAGATAGATATGAGCATTTCGTTATTTGATTTAAAAGGAAAAGTAGCCCTAGTAACGGGTAGTACACACGGATTGGGAATGGCTATGGCCAAAGGTTTAGGGAATGCCGGTGCCACGTTGATCGTAAATGGAAACTCGTCACAAGAAAAGATAGATGAGGCGCTTAAAGTGTATGAAAAAGAAGGCATTATTGCCCACGGCTATAAATTTGATGTAACTAATGAGCAGGCTGTAATAGAAGCAATTCAAAAAATACAAAAAGAAGTAGGTGAGATTGATATTCTTGTGAACAATGCGGGTATTATTAAAAGAACACCACTTGAGGACATGGAAGTGTCTGATTTTAAACAGGTGATAGATGTTGATTTGGTGAGTCCGTTTATTGTATCAAAACATGTAGTCAAAAGTATGATTGCACGTAAAGAGGGCAAGATTATTAATATCTGTTCCATGATGAGCGAACTGGGTAGAAATACCGTAGGGGCTTATGCAGCTGCCAAAGGAGGTTTAAAAATGCTTACCCAGAATATGGCTACGGAGTGGGCCAAACATAATATTCAGGTAAATGGAATTGGACCGGGGTATTTTGCGACGTCACAGACAGAACCTATTCGGGTTGACGGGCATCCGTTCAATGAATTTATTATCAATAGAACCCCAGCGGCCAAATGGGGAGATCCCAATGAGCTTCAAGGAGCGGCCATCTTTTTAAGCTCAGAGGCAAGTAATTTTGTAAACGGACATGTGCTATATGTTGATGGAGGAATTTTGGCCACTATAGGAAAACCATCCAACGAAAAATAAGCTTATGAAAAGAAAGGTATTAGTTGCCATTGGGGTTTATGGAGCATTAGTACATTTAGGTTGCGCGGACGCTGCCCAAGAAATCTATCAAGTTGAGATAGAGAATCCGTTAAATGAATCTCGTTCGTTTGAAACGGTGGAAATAGATTTACATGCCGTTCCTTTTAAACAAGGAATTTTGGCATCGGCAAAATCGTATGAACTTATTGATTCGTCCACAAAAGCGAAAATAACTTCGCAAGCTGTAGACAATGACGGAGACGGGCGTTTTGATCAGCTTTTGTTTCAACCTAATATTGAAGCTAAAGCAACTAAAATTTTTGAGATAGTACCATCTGAAGAGATTGTGGAGGTCGAGAATAATCCCGCTTGTTACTCGCGTTTTGTTCCTGAAAGAACAGATGATTATGCATGGGAAAACAATCGGGTTGCTTTTAGAACCTATGGTCCAACGGCGCAAAAATTGAAGGAAGACGGTATTCCTGGCGGAACCCTGTCCAGTGGAATAGACGCCTGGTTAAAAAAGGTAGATTACCCTATTATAAACAAGTGGTATAAAAAGGAGTTGGAAACCGACGGTACCTATCATGAAGATACTGGCGAAGGACTGGATAATTTTCATGTAGGAGTAAGCAGGGGCGTAGGTGGTATTGCGGTTAAAAAAGATAGCACGCACCATATTTCAAAGAATTTTGAGAGCTATAAGAGGGTAACTATAGGCCCTATTAGAACAAGTTTTGTTTTAAAATATGCGGATTGGAATGCTGGGGAAGACATTATTACGGAAGAAAAGCACATATCATTGGATTATGGTTCTAACCTCTCTCGTCTTAAAATTAAAGTTAAAGGAACGGACCATATTTCTGCAGGTTTGACCATGCACGAGAACGATGGTGAAACAAGTGTTAATAAGTCTAAAGGTTATATAAGTTATTGGCAACCGCATGAAGAATCTGAATTGGGTACAGCTATTGTTAGCAATCCCAAAACCCTATTACAGGTAGAAGAATACCAAAATGGAAAACCTGATGAGAATAATGTGTATGCCCAATTAAAGGTAGAAAATGGCACGGTGGATTACTATGCAGGTTTTACTTGGAAAGAAAGCGGACAATTTTCCAATGCCAAGGAGTGGGAAAATTATTTGGCCGAGTTTTCAAAAAAGCTCCGGTTTCCACTACAGATTAGTTATTTGAAATAATTAAAGAAACCTGATTACTTTGCAAGGGTTACCGTAAGCAAGAACATCATTAGGTACGTCTTTGGTAACAACACTTCCTGCGCCTATGGTTACGTTGTTGCCAATGGTTACACCGGGAAAGATAACTGTGTTACCTCCAATCCACGCGTTATCACCAATTACAACTGGTTTGGTGTGGGTTAAATAACGGGAAGCATTTCCTTCTTCAATAATTCGGTCCGTTGCTTTTATGGGTGGGTGGCGGTGTAGATTTGTACAAAAGGGGCAATTAACCCGTTTTTGCCAATTGTAATGGTATTGTTATCAATAAACATACAATTGGTGTTCACAAAAGTGTTTTCACCTATAGAAATATTACTTCCATAGTCACAGAAAAAGGGAGCCTCAATCCATACGCCAGCAGCTTTTTGTGCCAGCAACTGGTTTAAAAGTCGCTCCCTTTCTTCTAATAGTTCTGAGTCCAAAGTGTTATAGGCCTGTAGTATTTTACGGGCCCTATGGTACATTTTAAGGAGTTCCGCGTCACGAGAATCATAAACTTCGCCATTGATCATTTTTTCTTTTTCGGTCATAGTCGTCTAGATTCAATGGAAGGCTTCTTTAAATAGAATATCAATTTTTGATAGTAACACTAGTACTTGGTTTTATCGTGTTTTTCTGCCCAGTTATTAAAAACTTGAACCGCATCATCTTGTAGCATTTGCTTAAAATAAATCTGCCTGTCTTCCATGTCTTTATCCAGTTCATCATAGATAAATTGGTCATCAAAATCTATCGCTTTCGCATCGGCCTTATCACAGCCGTAGTATACCGCTTTAGGTCTTGCCCAGTAGATAGCACCAAAGCACATAGGGCAGGGTTCACAAGAGGTATAAATAATGCAGTCAGTTAGTTGAAAACTATTCAATTTACTACAAGCTTCCCTGATTACTACCATTTCTGCATGGGCGGTAGGGTCGTTCGTAGAGGTTACTTTATTGTGGCCTTCGGCAATTATTTCACCATCCTTTACCACTACAGCGCCAAAAGGGCCACCGGCATTTGAGTTCATTCCTTTGGCCGCCATCTCAATAGCCCGGCGCATAAAAACTTCATGTTCTTTCATCATATTCATAAATTAAATGGGTGTTTGTCATACATCGCTAGGTACAACCGAATGTAAAAAAGTGTGTTGATACTTTGCTCTCTTTTCAAAAATGAACTTGTATCAACCAAATAAACATTCAAAATTACATAATTCTACCCGTTTTCTACCTTTTTTCCTTTCCTCCATACCTACTTAGAAAATCATTGAATAATTCCACGTAAGGGAAACTATCAACTTAGCTATGGGCATTTTTAAGATGGCCGCTCATTCTTGAACTATATGGATAAGGTTCCTTAAACTGTTTATCTTTGCTACTGTAGCGCTACTTCTGTTAACATGAAAAGAAATAAATGTAGATGAGAAACGGATATTACATATGCTTTTTACTATTTCTATTGCCATGGGTCTCAAGCACTCAGACCTTATTGCCGCCCATTTATAACTATAAAGTTTTTGAATACAATGCGGGAGCTCAAAATTGGGGGTTGACCGTAGATGAAAAAGGCCACGTTTTTTCTGCCAATGACAAAGGTTTACTTTCTTTTAATGGTGAGGAGTGGATTTTGAACAAGTTACCGAACGCTACAATTTTACGATCGGTAACTTCGGTAAGGGACAAGGTCTATACAGGTTCTTATGAGGAATTCGGATATTGGCAAACCACGGAAACAGGGGAGCTGAATTACACCTCACTTACCCATTTGATTCAAAACCATACATTTACGAGTGAAGAATTCTGGCAGATTTTACCTTTTAAAGAAGCTGTTTACTTCCGTTCGTTTTCGGCACTTTATAAATATGAGGAGGGCCGTATTACGGTAATAGACCCTGAATTTGTTATTACGGGACTGGCCGTTTATGATGGCAAGGTTTTCGTAGCGGCCAAAAACTTGGGGCTTTATGTGGTAAATGGCGAAAAGTTGGAACCCATAGGAAATGATGACGTACTTAAGGACCAGACGGTAACGGACATGGCATCTTTTAAGGACGGCCTGCTCATTGGTACACAATTAAACGGTTGTGTAGTATATCAAAACGGACAGTTTACATCGTTGGATGAAAATATGAACAGCCTTTTAAAGAAATATCAGCTCAATAAGCTGATTGCTTTGGAGACGGGCGAAATTGCTTTTGGAACCATTAAAAACGGAATTTATCTTTTTGATTCCGCTTCGGGGTCCTATCGTAATTTGAATAGGAAAACAGGACTTCAGAACAATACCGTATTATCTCTGGCTAAATTCAAAGACCAATTCTGGGTAGGGCTGGAGAGTGGCATGGACCGTATTCAAGTAAACTCGGCTATAACATTTTATACGGATCATACAGGGGCCCTAGGTACAACTCATGATGTGGCTATACAAGACAACTCCATGTATTTGGGTAGTAACACGGGCATTTATTATTTTAAGGATGATGAACTTCAATTTTTTGAGGGTTCACAAGGCCATGTTTGGGACCTGGAGTTAATTGCTAATGATGTTTTGGCCGGCCATAATACGGGAACTTTTAAAGTAGATGGTGAGAAACTCACTAAAATATCCGATCGTGCTGGAGGCTATCAGTTTGTAAAGGTTCCGGAAAAGAACAATGTCTTTTTGCAAGGGACATATACAGGAGTAACCAAGTATATAAAGGATTCCAATAATAGGTGGAATGTAAGTACGGTTACAGGAATTGACTTTCCCGTAAAACAATTGTGTTTTGAAGACAATCGTACCATTTGGGCAGCGCACCATTATAAAGGCCTCTTTCGTTTTAAACTGAACGAGGATTTGACCGCCGTAGAAGAGAAAACTGCTTTTAATACCACGGTATTACCCAATATTTACAACGTAAGGTTGTATCGCATTAAAAACCAGATTGTAATGCAAAGTGAGGGTAATTGGTTTAAATATGACCCTCTAGTAGGTAAAATAGCAACTTTAGAAGAGTTTGAGCCTTTTACAAATAAATCGCTTATTTACTCAGATGGTGAGCACTTTTGGTTTTTAAAGGATGCCGATACCAAAGAACTTCTGTATACGGATTTGCGGAACAATGCCATAGCGATAAGTGAAACCCAATTGAACCAGCGCTTAATGCCCGATATGGAGCGAGCGGTAAAACGCAATGACTCCATTTACCTTTTAACGTTGAGTGACGGTTTTGCAAAAATGAACATTGCCCAGTTGCAGCGGCAATTGAACACGAATGCTATTCCTGTTCCGGAGCTTACCTTCTTTAAGGATGATCAAGAGAGGTATTCCGTTAAAGACTCCCTTTTTGGGGTGCCTTATGCGCATTCTCAAGAATTGATACTTCAGTTGTCGGTGCCCAGTATGGTACAACCTAGGTATTATTATGAGCTAAAAGGTCCTTTAGAACAAGAAGCATACCGAACCCAAGGTACATTGGAGTTTCAAAACCTACCTCATGGTGATTATACATTAAATGTACATTCCGTGACTATGGACAACAGAATGAGCAGTCCTAAAACCATTGCTTTTGCAATAGCCTCTCCTTGGTACCTGTCTAAACTAAGTATGTTGGGGTATGTGTTGATTTTAGTTTTGATTGTTTTGGGAGTACGTTGGTACAACAGGCAAAAACTCAGAAGAAAGCACGAGATTTTAAAAATACGGTTACAACGTGAGCAGGAAGAACGTCTGGCACAATTAGAGAAAGAAAAACTAGAGAAAGAAATAAAACGCAAACAGACCGAATTGGCCCGAACCACAATGAGCGTAGCCAAAAAGAACGAGCTTATTCTAGAGCTAAAAGATTTAATGGTCTTAAACAAGGATGCTTTCCCAAACAAACAACGTTACCGTTCGCTGACCAAAAAACTGGATGGGTCTATTAACGAGAATGAAGATTGGAAGAATTTTGAAGTCAATTTTAAAGAACTTCACGATGATTTCTTTGACAATTTATTACAGCAGTTCCCAAAACTGACCCCTAAAGATTTGAAGCTTTGTGCCTATCTAAAAATGAATTTGTCCAGTAAGGAAATAGCTCCTCTTATGGCCATTTCTATACGTGGTGTAGAAATACATCGGTACCGTTTAAGGAAGAAATTGGGTATAGATAGTTCACAAAACCTATCCAATTTTTTAATTAAGTTCAAATAGATGGTGTTATAACCATACAATTCTTACATATCTAATTTTCATTAGATTAAACTACTACATCAACACTACATCACAATGTTAAAGTTTAATACTTACTTAACATTAGGACTACTGCAAATAGCGTGTATTACGGGGCTTAAGTCCACTATAAGGACTGATGTACTTTTTATGTACCCTTTCTCAAAAATGTGAGGAGGTCATTTTGATAACTTGTGCTTGAATTTAACAGATTGATAAATTTATAACTCAACTTTTAGACAATTATGAAAATAAGAAACATTTTTTTATCGATATGCTTCTTTCTCTTTCAACTGGTGTTGTTTGCCCAAGATGGAATTACTGTTACGGGTATAATAAGCGATGCCAATGGAGAGCCACTTCCGGGAGCAAGTATCGTTTTAAAAGGTACCACAACAGGAACCCAAACGGATTTTGACGGAAACTACACGCTCAACAGTGTAGATGAAGATGCAACCTTAGTGGTAAGCTATATCGGTTTTACATCTCAAGAAATTGCCGTGAACGGGCAAGCAAGTATTAATGTAAGCTTATCTGAGGATGCTCAAGCCTTAGATGAAGTAGTGGTTATTGGTTATGGCGAAATGAAGTCAAAAGACCTTACGTCTTCCATTACCACGATTAAGGCAGAGGAGCTGGCCGCTACACCAACGGGTTCACCTATGCAGGCCTTACAAGGTAAAGTTGCCGGTCTACAAGTGGTGAGCAACGGAAGCCCCGGTCAAGGTCCAACAATTCGTGTGCGTGGTATCGGTTCGTACGATACAGGTGCTTCTGGTCCACTTTATGTGGTAGACGGAATGTTCTTTGATGATATCGACTTTTTAAATACTACGGACATCACTTCTATTTCGGTATTAAAGGATGCATCGGCTGCTGCTATTTATGGCGTACGAGCAGCCAATGGGGTAGTGCTCATAGAAACTAAATCTGGGGCATACAATCAGAAGGCCGAGATTACTTATGATGGGTATTCGGGCTTTCAAGTGGCACAGAACGTGTTAAAACTGGCCAATTCGGAGCAATTCGTGACCTTGGCGCAAGAATCCGGTTCTGCACCTGACATTCAATTTATAGACAATGCCATGCAGCGCTACGGCCGTAGCCGAATCAACCCCAATGTACCTAATGTAAATACGGACTGGTATGATGAAATACTAAGACCGGCATTGATTCAAAACCATAGTTTGGGAGTTACCGGCGGTAGTGATAATGCTACCTATGCCATTGGGGCCAACTATTTTGGGCAACAGGGTATCCTTAAAATGAAGAATGAGTATGAGCGCTTTAATCTTAGAAGTAAGATAGATTTTAAGGTAAACGATAATTTGACCGTTGGAGGAAATATGGTGATAAGCAACGCTACCCGTTACGATGCGGAAAACTCGGCTTTCCGATTGGCCTATTATGCGGTTCCTATACTTCCTGTAAACGATCAAAACCTTGCAGGGAACGAAAATGTATTCCCTACCAATTATGCAAATGCGCAAGACTTAGGATATCGTGGCGGACAGAATCCGTTCCCAACTATGGATAATAGCGAATTACGTTCTAAAATCAGAAATGTATTGGCCAATTTTTATGCTCAGGTACATATTATTCCTGAAAAATTGACTTTTAAGACAGCATACAATCATAATTTTGAAACCATTGAGCGTAGCGAGGTACGTTTACCTTACTTTATAGGAAATGGTTTTCAACGGGAAAATGCAGAGCTTTTAAAGCGTAACGATACCTACTCTAATCAAATTTGGGACAACACCTTAACGTATACCGAATCTTTTGGGAAACATAATTTAACCGTTTTAGGAGGCTCTTCTTTTAGAGACGAGTCTTTTGAGCGCTTGGAGGCTAAAGGCTTAAACTTTCCACTATCAGGAGAAGAGGCTTATTATTTAGATCAAGCGCAGACTATCGTGCAGGATGATGTTAAGGATGATGGTCGCCGTGAGTACGGTCTATCATTCTTTGGTAGGGTTTCCTATAATTATGATAATAGATATCTCTTATACGGTACGTACCGTGCAGATGGTACCAACAAGTATCAAGAAAAGTGGGGCTATTTTCCAACTATTGGTGCAGGATGGGTGCTGTCCGAGGAAAACTTTATGCAGGACAACGGTGTTTTCGACTTTCTTAAATTCCGAGGTAGCTGGGGTAAATTAGGTAATGATAAAGTACCTGGCAGTGAAGGAGCTATTACTTCTACGGTAGTAACTACGGCCTTTGGGGATACTATGGTAAGTGGGGTAAATACAACTAGTAATTTTACGGCACTAAAGTGGGAAGTTACAGAAGAGGTAAACGTTGGTATATCCGCTCGTTCTTTTAATAATAGACTTTCGTTGGAAGCTGATTATTACGTAAGGGATACCAAGGACGCCGTAATTCCTATTGAAGTTCCATTGATTCCTGATGCTACCCGACAGAATGTTGGTGAAATTAGAAACCAAGGTCTTGAAGTGGCCTTAAACTGGAACGATCAGGTTTCGGATGATTTCAGTTACTCGTTGGGTGCTAATTTTTCATCCTTAAAAAATGAAGTATTGGATACGGACCGTCAATTGAATATTGATACCGGTTCTGCAGAGTTCAGGCAACGTACCCGAGTAGGTGACCCTGTTTTTTCTTTCTTCGGCCTAGAGGTTGATGGCGTCTACCAAAACGATGCGCAAATAGCGGCTGATCCTGCAGCGCAAGTAGAAATTGCCAATGGAAGAACTATTGTACCTGGAGACTTAAAATTTAAAGATCAGGATGGGGTAGATGGCATTACCGCAGATGATCGTGTTATGTTGGGCAATTACTTGCCAACCTATTCTTTTGGTTTCAATATGGGCTTTAATTATAAAGGCTGGGATTTCTCGGCTGCCGCATTAGGTCAAGGTGGAAACAAAATTCTAAACCGTAAACGTGGCGAGGTCATCTTTACCAATGATACCAACTGGGACCGTGATTTTGCGCTGAACAGGTGGCATGGAGAAGGTACTTCTAACAGTTATCCTTCTTCGGCAGGTATTAGAAAAGGTTGGAATCAGCAGTTGAGTGATTTCTTTATCGAAAAAGGGGATTTCTTTAGAATTCAGAATATCACTTTAGGCTATACCATTAATAAGGATGGAGCTATCAAAGGGCTTCCGCGAACCCGTATTTATGTAACGGCAGAGAAACCTTTATCGGTCTTTAACTACAATGGCTTTAGTCCAGAAGTGTCTAATGGCGTGGACAATGATACATACCCAATACCTGCTATCTATACGGTAGGAGTAAATATTAAAATATAAAAATAGCGACTATGAAACTATTACAAAAAATCTCAAAACCTTCCCTAGTGTTGCTTTTGGTTCTGGCCGTTTGGGGATGTACCGATAAATTGGACGAACCTGAACTGAACAATAATTTTGCCGGAGGAACAGACTTTACGGATGCATCTGGAATGCTGTTGTCTACCGTTGGAGCATACGAGGCCTATTATTCCAGGGGATGGGAGCAACCCTTAATTATTTCCGTGCGTGGAGACGATGTTAATTCCGGTGGTCTTGGCGATCAGCCCGAGTTTACTGAAATGGACAAATTCAATTACAGTAAGGATCATTGGATGGTAAACTCCCTTTGGGAAAACATTTATGCAGATGTTATTTCGGCCCATACAGCAATGGAGCAGATTGCTAGATACCAAGAGTTTGGTACGGATGCAGAAATTGCGTTGGGCAACCAGTATATAGCTGAAATTCAGGTGTTACGCGGAATGATGTTGTTTCAAATTTCACAGGTTTATGGAGATATTTTTATTCCTGAGTCTTCGGATACGGAGTTACTTTTAGAAGTAGAGACCTTGCCTACTAAGGCAGAGGTTATGCAACACGTTTCTGACCAGATGGATTTGGCCATTCCGGTTTTACCCGAAATGCGACCCAATGAAAGAACGGATTTAAAAGGAGGCGTTACCAAATATACGGCTTTGGCCATCAAAGCTTTGGCTAATCAGGAATTAGAGAATTACCAGCTTGTAGCAGATGCTGCCGGGCAGATTATAGCATCGGGGAAATTCAGCCTTTATCCGGATTTCTATGAGCTTTTTAAAACGCCCGGAAAATTGAGTGACGAGAGCATTCTTGATTTACAGTACTCGGACTTTAATCAAGGTGAGGGCGACCGTTTCGCACATTTATATGCCCCCTATGGTCCACAAAATTGGACTCCAGCGGTAGAAGGTTCCAACAGCGGGTGGGGTTTCTTTGAGCCTAGCTTTAAATTTATCAAGTTCATGTTAGACCGTGGTGAAACCGTACGTTTGGAAACAAGTGTTCTTTTTACGGAGCGAGGTATTGCAGAACTACAGACCGATCCATCGTATGCTGATTTACCTTCCTTTATGACCAATGTTACTAGAGACGGAGATGTTATAAATGATTTTGCCCGAGGTTATTTTTCAAGTGGAAAACACTATCTACCTTCTAATCAGTTGATTGAAGGGCGAACGGAATATGGCAGTAATAAGAATAACAATGTTATCCGTTATGCCGAAATCTTGTTGATGTATGCCGAAGCTTTGACACAAGGGGCTTCAGGTTCTGTTATGTCGGCCGATCAAGCGGTGAATTTGGTTCGGGAAAGAGCTGGGCTTCCTGCTTTGTCCGGTGTAACCTTGGATCAAGTCATTGATGAGAAATTTGCCGAGTTGGCCATGGAATGGGGCAAGCGCTATTACGACATGATTCGCCTTAAAAAGTTTGATGAACTAACATATGACGGTCGCACCTTTACCGAGGCAAAAACTTTTCTGCCTTATCCGCAGCCGCAAGTAGACCAGTTTCCTGTATTGGGCAATTAAATTAATCAACTAACAAAACAGAAAGATGAAAAATGTAAAATATATAGTATCGTGTTTGGTGCTCACTGCTCTTTTTTATAGCTGTGATCAAGGCATAGACGCCTTAACCGAGGTTGATCCGGGTGCAGACGCTTCTGCTCCGGCCATTACCATTACTTCGCCTGCGGAAGGTTTAGCGGTAAAGGTGAATGAAGAGTTGGCAACGATAACGGTAAAGTTCCATGCCGAAGATGATATTGAGTTGGGTTCGGTTGAAGTACTGCTTGATGGTAATAGAATAGGCAATTACAATAGTTTTAAAGACTACCGTAAGTTGATCGTAAATGATTTAGTGTACGACCAACTTGAAGATGGAACGCATCAGCTTACGGTTATTGCCAAAGATTTGGATGGAAAGTCCACTAGTGAGGTAGTTAACTTCACTAAGGAACCGGCCTACATTAGAAAATACCCTGGTGAAATTCTATATATGCCTTTTGAAGGTGGGTATGTAGATTTATTAAGCTTTGAAGAAGCGGAACAAATTGGTTCGCCTACAATAACTGAGGAGAGTCTAGCGGGAGATGGCGCTTATGCAGGGGCAGAAGGCGCGTATTTGACCCTAGACCCCGAGCGATTCAAGAATACCGAATTAAGCGCCATTTTTTGGGTAAAACTAAATGCAGTTCCTGACCGTGCCGGTATTTTGGCAATGAGTCCCCCGCTTAATGAAGATGGAGGAAACAATATAAACAGTGGTTTTAGGTTCTTTCGCGAAGCCTCAAATGGAAATCAACGCCTTATGCTTAACGTAGGTTCTGGGGATAGTAGCACTAATTTAGGAGGATGGGAAGTTGCTGAAGTTGACCCTTCCGGAGAGGAATGGGTGAACGTAGCGTTAACAATTTCGTCAACGGAATCTACAGTTTATATTGATGGGCAGATGGTCCGTCAAGATCAAATAACAGGTATCGATTGGACAGATGTGAATATTCTTTCAATCATGTCCGGTGAGCCCAATTTTTCGGCTTGGAATCATAAGTCAGATTTAAGTCTAATGGATGAGCTGCGCATATTTGATCGTGCTATCACCCAAGATGAAGTAAAACAGATTATTCAGGATGACTCGGGTATCGTAATATCCAATTATCCGCCTAATTTCCCAGGAGAGATGTTCTATATGCCTTTTGAAGGTTTGTACACGAATCTGTTTACGGATGCAGAGGCCGATGTGGTTGGAACACCCTCTATTTCCGAAGAAAGTGTAGCTGGCGAAGGTGCTTACGCTGGAGCAGCGGATTCATATTTGACAGTTCCTTCTAACGGTTTAACAACTGATGAGTTTAGTGCTGCACTCTGGTATAAGGTCGATATTGAATCAGGTAATGGAGGAGTATTGACGATGAGTCCTGAAGATACTGAAAATGGAAATTATCCTGAAACTCAGAACTTGAGGACTAGTGGATTTAGGTTGCTACATGAAGGTGATGCTACAAAGGAAATTTTTAAGTTAAATATTGGTACTGGTGAATCTGATGTTTGGTTAGACGGTCGTGATTTAGCAGCTATTAATCCAACAACCGATGGGTGGGTACACTTGGCATTTTCCATTTCAGGTTCAAATGCGGTTCTATACATTAATGGTGAAGTAGTTTCTGAAAATGTGATAAGCGGTGGAATAGATTGGTCCGGATGCGATTTGCTATCCATAGGTTCTGGGGCGCCTAGATTTACGGAATGGGGCCACTTGGCGGACGAAAGCCTGATCGATGAGCTTCGTTTATTTGACAAGGCCCTTACACAAGAAGAAATACAGGAAATTATGAACTCGGGATTGTAAATAAACCCAACAGAAGTTCAATAATCACTTTATAAAAATATATGAAATTAGTTACAATTGCCTTGGTAACAGGCACGCTTTTGGTGGGTTGTGGTGGCAACCCTTCTAAAACGGATAATAAAAACAACAAAACCGAATCTAAGGTTGAACAAGAACTAACGGATGACCAATTATTGGATTCCGTTCAAAAACAAACGTTCAATTATTTTTGGGAAGGAGCGGAACCTAAATCAGGTTTAGCCAGAGAACGTATTCACCTAGATAATGTATATCCCGCACATGATAAGGATATTATAACTACCGGAGGCTCAGGTTTTGGATTAATGGCCATTTTGGTCGGCGTGGAACGAGGGTTTATTACTCGTGAACAGGCCTTGGAGCGTTATGAAAAAAGTATCGGCTTCCTTGAAAAAGCAGACCGGTTTCATGGAGCTTGGCCTCACTGGCTTATGCCCGATGGTAAAATGACACCGTTCAGTAAAATGGATAATGGTGGCGATTTGGTGGAAACCGCTTTTCTGGTTCAAGGTTTGTTGACCGTTAAGGAATACTTTGAGGGTGGTAATGAACGTGAAAAGGAATTGGCGGCCAGAATTCAAAAAATTTGGGAAGAAGTAGAATGGGACTGGTATACCAAAGGAGAAAATGTACTTTATTGGCATTGGTCTCCGGAATACAAATGGGAGATGAACTTTCCAGTGGGCGGTTATAATGAAGCTTTGGTCATGTATATCTTGGCGGCTTCTTCACCTACACATGCTATCAATAAAGAAGTATATGAGCAAGGTTGGGCAAAAAGTGGAGGAATTAAAAATGACACTACTTTTTACGGACTTCGCACTGTGCTGAATCATTATGAGCATGATAGGTCTCCAGTAGGTCCCATGTTTTGGGCGCACTATTCCTATTTAGGTCTGAATCCAAAAGGATTGACGGATCAATATGCGGATTATTGGAAACTGAACGAAAACCACGCGTTAATTCAGTATCGTCATGCGGTTGAAAACCCACATGAATACAAAGGATATGGAAAGAACCTTTGGGGGTTGACCTCAAGTTATTCCATGAAGGGCTATGCCGGCCACAGACCTGATAAGGATTTGGGCGTTATTTCTCCAACCGCTGCACTTTCCTCAATGCCCTACACGCCGGAACAAAGTCAGGACTTCTTGAGGTATATGTATACGGAACAAGATTCCCTGATTGGTAAATACGGACCTTACGATGCCTTTAGTCTAGAAAATGAATGGTACGTACCAAGGTATTTGGCAATTGACCAAGGGCCTATTCCGGTAATGATAGAAAACTACAGAAGTGGACTCTTTTGGAAGCTTTTTATGAAAAATACAGATGTTCAAAGCGGATTGAAAAAATTAGGTTTTAGTTCAGAAAATATTCCAAATGAGTAAATTATTCGTTTCAATTTTGGTGTCGTTTCTGTTCATTTCATGTACTTCGGATGATTCAGATGGTGGTGCAATCGGCGTTTCCGAACTTCCGGAAACACCGGTAGAAAATGAACAGGAAGTAGAGGAGGAAGAAGTGAAGCTGACGGATGAGGAGCTTCTCGACTTGACCCAAAAAGAAACCTTTAAATATTTTTGGAATTTTGCCCAAACGGAATCGGGTGCTGCACGTGAAAGGTATCATCCCCAAGAACCATCCAACGATCCTAATACGGTAACTGTTGGAGGCACGGGTTTTGGTCTTATGGGAATTTTGGTCGCTATGGAAAGAGGTTTCGTGTCCCGTAGCGAAGGTGTTGAAAGACTGTCTAATATTATTTCTTTTTTGGAAAGTGCTGATCGGTTTCATGGCGCATGGCCCCATTGGTTAGATGGGCGTAACGGGAAAACGCTTCCCTTTAGTGAAAAGGATAATGGTGCTGATTTGGTTGAAACTTCCTTTTTGGTGCAGGGGCTTATCTGCGTAAAAGAATATTTAAAAGAGGGTAGTTCCGAAGAAAAAGCAGTGGCCGAAAAAGCGGATGCACTTTGGAAAGGCGTAGAGTGGGACTGGTTCACGCAAAATAAAAATACGTTGTATTGGCATTGGAGTCCTGATTTTGGTTTTGACATCAATTTAGAATTAAAGGGATATAATGAAGTATTGATAACCTATGTCATGGCATCGGCTTCCCCTGATTTTTCTATCACCAAAGAAACATATGAAAATGGTTGGGCGTCCAGTGGTGCTATAGACAATGGCGCTTCGGCTTGTGAAATTCCACTTATTGTTAATCATGCAGGTAGTTCCCAAAAAGGCGGGCCATTGTTCTGGGCACACTACTCCTATATGGGGCTAGATCCCAGTAATTTGGCCGATGCCTTTGTGAATTATGGTGATGCTACGCTAAACCATGCAAAAATCAATTATGCCTACTGCGTGGATAACCCTAAAAATTATAAAGATTATGGGGGAGATTGCTGGGGGCTTACCGCCAGTTACAGTAGAAATGCGGATGGAAGTTTAGGCTATAACGCCCATAGCCCGTCCAATGATACAGGTGTAATTTCACCTACAGCGGCTTTGAGCTCTATGCCATATACACCGGAGGAATCCATGAAGGCACTGCGGTATTTCTATGGTAAAAAGGACCAGCTTTTAGGGCCTGCCGGTTTTTATGATGCTTTTAGTCCGCAATATGATTTTTGGGTAGCCGATGCGTATTTGGCCATTGATCAAGGTCCCATTTTAGTAATGATTGAGAACCATAGGTCGGGATTGTTATGGCAACTCTTTATGCAAAACGAAGATGTGCAGCGCGGACTCGATAATTTAGGTTTTACCTATTAGGAATTTACTTTAAGTATCAACGAATATCATGTGAGGAATCGGTTTTAACTGATTTGTCAAAGGGATGGTTTTGCCAAAATTTTATTCGATATAAAAATATAAATAACAGAAAATGAAGGATATAAAGAGAAAAATCTGTTTTTTAATACTCGTGCTGGGCTTTACGACTTTCGTTCGTTCCCAAGAAAAGATAGAAGCGGTGGAGCAACTTCTTTCCAAAATGACATTGGAAGAAAAAATTGGTCAGCTTAATCTACTGACCCCGGGAGGTGGCATTGCTACAGGTTCTGTGGTGAGCGAAAATGTAGAGGCGAAAATCAAGGCTGGCCAAGTAGGAGGTCTTTTTGGGGTTTCCGGACCCGAAAAAGTAAGGCAGGCACAAAAAATAGCCATTGAAAATTCACGGTTAAGGATTCCCTTGCTTATTGGTTCGGACATCATACATGGGTATAAGACCACCTTTCCCATTCCACTGGGAACAGCAGCTAGTTGGGATTTGGAACTTATTCAAAAAATGGCCGAAACTGCAGCTAAGGAGGCTACTGCAGATGGAATCAACTGGAATTTCTCTCCTATGGTGGATATTGCCAGAGACCCTCGTTGGGGACGTATTGCCGAGGGGGCTGGAGAAGACCCGTATTTGGGGAGTGCCATTGCCAAAGCGATGATAAAAGGGTATCAAGGAGCTGATTTGTCAGCGCCAAATACGATGATGGCCACGGTAAAACACTTGGCTCTGTATGGTGCCGCAGAAGGCGGGCGCGATTACAATACGGTAGATATGGGTAAGTTGAAAATGTACAACCAATATCTGCCCGTTTACAAGGCGGCCGTAGATGCCGGAGTGGGTAGTGCCATGACTTCGTTTAATGATATTGATGGCGTTCCGGCTTCGGGCAACAAATGGTTAATAACCGATTTATTGCGTGAACAATGGGGATTTAAAGGTTTTGTGGTTTCCGATTACACTTCGGTAAACGAGATGACCGCCCACGGATTGGGAGATTTACAATCGGTATCGGCTTTGGCCTTAAACGCAGGGCTTGATATGGATATGGTAGGGGAAGGGTTTCTTACCACATTAAAGCAATCGGTAGCCGAGGGCAAGGTTACCGAAGCCGCAATAACCGAGGCATGCCGTAGGATATTGACCGCCAAATACAAATTAGGACTTTTTGATGACCCTTACCGCTATTCCGATAAAAGTAGACCGGCAAAAGATATTCTCTCGGAAGGGAACAGAAATTTGGCCCGTGAGGCGGCAAAGCGCTCTTTCGTACTATTAAAGAAACAGGGCAATATACTTCCGTTACAAAAGAATTCCCAAATAGCGTTGATAGGACCTTTGGCGAATAACAAGAACAATATGTTGGGTACTTGGGCTCCAACGGGGGACCCACAGTTATCTGTTCCTGTTTTAGAAGGGTTCAAAAATGTGGCTTCAAAAGCCAAAATAGGCTATGCCAAAGGCGCCAATATTACGGATAACCCCGATTTGGCCAAACGGGCCAATGTTTTTGGAACACGGGTAGAAATAGACGAACGTTCTTCGGAGATCCTTTTAAAGGAGGCTTTAGGTTTAGCCAAAGATGCCGATGTCATTGTAGCCGTGGTAGGCGAGGCCAGTGAGTTTAGTGGAGAGGCCGCGAGTAGAACGGATATTTCACTTCCAACAAGTCAAAAGCAACTTTTAAGGGAATTGGCAAAGACCGGAAAGCCTCTGGTAATTGTCCTGATGAGCGGAAGACCCTTGACCATTGCCGATGAACTGGAGCTTCCTGCAAGTATACTTCAAGTATGGCACCCAGGTATAGAAGCGGGTAATGCTATAGCCGATGTAGTTTTTGGGGATTATAATCCATCAGGAAAACTAACGGCAACTTGGCCCAGGAATGTTGGGCAAATTCCAGTATATCACAGTATGAAAAACACGGGCAGACCCATAGAGAGAGATAACTTTCAGAAATTTAAATCGAATTATCTGGATGTGGAAAATACGCCGCTCTTACCTTTTGGTCATGGTCTGAGTTATACCGATTTCAGTTATTCGAATATCCAATTGAATAAAGATGAAATTGGACAGGGCGAATCGATTTCGGTTTCGGTAGAGGTAAGCAATACTGGAGTGTACGATGGGGAAGAAGTGGTTCAGTTATATCTACGGGATGTAGTACGCTCGGTAACCCCGCCCATGCGAGAATTAAAAGGGTTCAAGAAAATATTCTTAAAGAAGGGTGAAACAAAAACGGTTGAGCTCACTTTAAAGCCTGAAGACCTGAAGTTTTATAACGCGGCATTGGAATTTGTTTCCGAGCCAGGTGAGTTCCAAATTTTTATAGGAACCAATGCCACCGCAGATTTGAAAACATCCTTCAGATTAAAATAGCCCCATTTCAGATAATTATGTTTTTACGATCACGCTTCCTATTTGTATTTTTTGCCTTTACTTTTCTAGCTTGTAAAGAGAATCCCCCACAACCAGAGGAGAAAGTACAAAAGACCAATATTCTTTTCATCATGGCCGACGACCATGCTATTCAGGCCATAAGTGCCTATGGTCATCCTATTGGGCAATTGGCTCCCACACCCAATATTGACCGATTGGCTAAGAACGGGGCCCTTTTTACGCATAGTTATGTAACGAATTCCATTTGCGGTCCAAGTCGGGCGGTCATTCTTACGGGCAAACACAGTCATATAAATGGTTTTAGACAGAACGGAGACCGTTTTGATGGTAATCAAACTACCTTGCCAAAAATACTTAGGCGAGAAGGTTATCAGACGGCATTGATTGGCAAATGGCATTTGGACGGTGCACCCCAAGGTTTCGATTATTCTAAGATACTTGTTGATCAGGGCAATTACTATAATCCTGATTTTGTTGAAAATGGAGACACAACCCGTATAGAAGGTTATGCCACGGATATTATTACCAATGATGCTTTAAGCTGGTTGAAAAATGAAAGAAAAGACAGTCTTCCCTTTTTTATCATGGTGCATCACAAGGCCCCTCACCGTAATTGGATGCCGGCCTTACGTCATATGAATACATATGACTCCGTGCAGTTTCCCCTTCCCGACACTTATTTTCCTTCCTTTAAAAAGCAAAGGGCGGCGGAAGAGCAATTACAGACCATATATGATGATATGTACGAAGGGCATGATTTAAAAATGACCCAAGGGTACGGCAGCACAGAATTGGCTCATAACCCATGGACAACCGATTTTGAGCGAATGTCACCCCAACAACGGATAGCTTGGGATGAAGCCTATTTATCTAAAAACAATACATTTCATAAGGCAAACTTAAAGGGAAAGGCCCTTGCCGAATGGAAAGGCCAACGCTACTTACGTGATTACATGGCTACTATAGCCGCAGTAGACGAAGGCGTTGGTGAAATTTTAGATTACTTGGAAGAAAGCGGACTAGATAAAAATACGTTGGTGGTCTACACTTCCGATCAAGGATTCTACTTGGGAGAGAACGGTTGGTTCGATAAGCGATTTATGTACGAAACCTCATTTGGCACACCCTTGTTGATGCAGTTGCCAGGAACGATTCCCCCAAAGACCAAAATAGATGCTATGGTACAGAACTTGGATTTTGCACAAACATTCCTAGACTTTGCCGAAGTGAAAAACGAAAGTGATGCCATGCAGGGACAATCGTTCAAAGGTTTGTTGGATGGGAGTATGAATTCTGATGAATTTCGGGATGTGCTCTACTATCATTATTACGATTACCCGGCTTTTCACATGGTCAAAAAGCATTATGGAGTTAGAACTAAACGGTATAAGCTCATCCATTTTTACGATGATATAGATAGCTGGGAATTCTATGATTTATACAAAGACCCTAGGGAGTTGACCAATCTCATTGATGACCGCACATATTCCTCTGTTATTGACCAAATGCATTACAAGCTAGACAGCATACAAGAGGTTTACAATGTTACGGACAAGGAATTTGATAAAGCACCGAAAGCTGCCGTAGATAAGGCTTATAAACAGTTTAAAAGATTGCGAGGTACACCGTGAAGCCCACGTTGGTTCTAATAGACAGACTTTCCTTTTTTATACGTTATCTTAATTTGTAAATATATAAATGAAAGAAAGTTCTCTTTTTTGCGACAAAAGGTTGAAACCAACCGATTGTGAATTACATTAGAATTAAACTTCTTATTGCATACATTCTCTTTTTTGCAACAACTACAGTATTTTCCCAACAAATTGAAAGGTCTATATTTATAACCGCAAATACGGCGGATTATAATGATTCGGGCGTGTTGAAACATATTATTTCAGAAGCAAACAATCAAGAAAATTCCTCTGTTCTTATCATAGGGAATGCGGTTTCAAAATCCAATCTAAAAAAGGTTATTGCTCCTCAGCTTAACGTTTTAAATGATGCCGACGAAGTAGTATTTATTCCGGGTTATAAAGAATGGACAAAAGGGCATAAGGGCGTTAGGAACATTGAAGATTATATTCAAGACCATAGCAACGCAAAGTTTTTTCCTGATAATGCAGAACCTATTAAGCATCATGGTTTAGGAGAAAATATAGAATTGATTACAGTAGATTCGCAATGGTTTTTAGAGGATTGGGATAACCATGTGTATATCAATGAAGATTCCGAAATTCAGAACAGAACATTATTCTTTTTAGAGTTTGAGAACAGAATAAAAAAGGCACAAGGTAAAATCATACTTGTAGCCATGTATCATCCTATAGAAACCAATAACAAACAAGGTCTTTTTAAAAATATTGGAGGGTTTTCTAGTCAAAATTTTCAGAACAAACAATACAGAACGCTCAGAAACAGGTTGAAAACTATTGCTAGGGGAGCGGAGAATGTCATTTTTATATCCGGGCAAGGAAAAAATCTACAATATATAAAAGGGAGTGTGCCCCAAATTAATAGTGGCGCAGCAGGAAGTTTAGAAGCTGTAAAAAACGGAGAAGAAGGAGATTTTTCATTGAAGAAAAACGGATATGTCCGTTTAGATATTGCAACGGATGGTGGGGTAACCGCAAATTATCACGCATATGAGGATGGAACTTTTAAAGAAGTGTTCAAGACCATAGTATTGAAAGGAGATACTAACCAATTGGAACCTTATACCTTTAAAGAAAACCATCCTAACACTCAATCGGCTTCTATCTACACTAAAAAAGCAACTACCAAAAGTGGATTTTACAAAACGCTTTGGGGCGAGCATTATCGTGATTTTTATGGTAAAAAGGTAAATGCGCAGGTAGTGTTGTTAGATACTTTAATGGGAGGGTTGCTACCTGTAAAACGTGGAGGCGGACAACAATCCAAATCTTTACGTTTAGAGGATAAAGCAGGTAGACAATATGTGATGCGTGCGCTAAAAAAGAGTACGATCAAATTCCTTCAGGCCAACGCTTTTCAGGAAACTTATATTGGCGATGTTTTAGATGGCACTACAGTAGATAAATTTTTAGCCGATTTTTATACGACTTCAAACCCATATACGCCTTTTGTTATAGGTGGACTATCTAGTGCAGTTGGGGTGAATCATACCAACCCCGTTTTGTATTATATACCAAAACAGAAAGTACTAGGGAGTTTCAATGATGATTTTGGAGATGAACTTTATATGATCGAAGAGCATGTAGGAGATACACAAATAGAGTCTGAGAGTTTTGGAACGCCTGAAGATATATTGAGCACGGCCGATGTCTTACAGGAAATAAATAAATCGGGAAAAGCGGTTGTAGATGAACCTTCCTATATAAGAGCTAGATTATTTGATATGCTCTTGGGGGATTGGGACCGCCATGAAGACCAATGGCGCTGGGCACTTTATAAAAATGAAGATGGTACGGAGTATTGCAGTCCTATCCCAAGAGACCGTGATCAGGCATTTTCTAAATATGACGGTACGTTAATCAGTACTTTGACCCGACTTATACCAGGGTTGCGTAAAATGCAAACTTATGATGATGAGTTGAGAAGTGTAAAGTGGTTTGCATCATCGCCTTATCATTTAGATTTGACATTGATACATGCATCAGGTTGGGAAGAATGGGAAAAGCAAGCTGGCCATATTCAAAACGAGCTTACCAATGCGGATATAGAAAATGCTTTTGAGGCTATTCCCGAGGAAGTAAAAGGCGCCGTAATAGAAGATATTAAAGTAAAGCTACAAGGCAGACGCGATAACCTTATGGAAATTGCTAAAGCATATTATTTATATCTAAACAAATTTCAGGTGGTAACCGGTACCCAAAAAGCTGATGACTTTACCATAACCAGATTGCCCAATGGGAAAACGTCTTTAAAAATAGACCGTAAGGATTTGGGAATTTTAGATCATACTTTTTCCAAGGATATCACCAAGGAAATATGGATTTTCGGTTTAGATGGTAAGGATAATTTTGTGGTTGAAGGGGAAGGAGACCATCCAATAAAAATTAAGATTGTTGGAGGGAAGAAGAATGATACCTATGATTTTAGAAACACCAGAAGAGTAAAACTATACGATTATAAGGACAAAGAGAATACCATAGTAAATAAGCGCTCCAAAAAATGGTTGGTAAATGATTATGAGTTGAATAATTACGACCATAAGAAGGTGAAGTATAATTTTAATCAGTTACTTCCCATACTGGCCGTTAACCCAGATGACGGACTCAAAATTGGCGTAGTGAGCAACCACACTTCATATAGTTTGCAACGTAATCCGTTCACGTATAAACATAGTATTAATGCTGCTTTTTATACCAGTACATCAGGTTTTGATTTGTCCTATAGTGGCGAATTTTCCAACATATTCCACAACTGGAATTTTGGAATAGAAGGGTTGTATACCAGTCCTAAT